>JAFDED010000075.1 GCA_019310535.1 Deltaproteobacteria bacterium | reverse complement strand
TAATCCGGTGGAAATCATCCTCGCCGTCGCAAAAAAAGCTCTTGAGGCCCGATCACCGGAGGATTTCTTACATTGCCAGCTTATTCTTTTTTCAAAGAGCTAAAGTATTACAAATTATCAATTACCAATGCAAATTATAGAATGCCAATATTGCATTTTTCATCATGATTCGGCATGAAAAAATATGCGGCAGAAAAAGAAAATTCCGGAGAAGTGTTTATCGACATGAATGCTATCAGGCTGCAAGTTCTCATTAGTGGCATCGGTGGACAGGGGGTACTGTTTTTAACCAGAGTGCTGACCCAGAGCGCTCTGAACCAGGGCCTGGAGGTGATCTCATCGGAGACGCACGGAATGGCCATGCGTGGAGGGACGGTGATCTCGCACGTAAAGGTAGGGGCCTTTCGCAGCCCTTTGATCCGCAGCGGGAGTGCCGATGTCCTGATGGCCTTGGACAGTGTCCACGCAGGCGATTTCATGCGTTTAGTAAGAGAGGGAGGGAATGTCATCCTGAATGGTAAGGGCGCACGGCCGCGCGCCCCTGCAACCGATAAGAGGGAGATGAGCATCGACGCGACCGGAATTGCCTCGGAGATGGGGGCGCCTCAAGCATCCAACATTGTCCTTCTGGGTTTTGCGCTGGCGAGAAAGGCACTGTTCTGTAACCTTGAAACCGCGGAGTCGGCCATTAAGCAGATTACGCAGCAGCAGCGCCTCGATACTAACCTGAAAGCTCTGAGAGCCGGTTTTTCGCGGGGTCAAGCTCATACTGACTGCAGAGGGTGCAGAGTTCTCAAAGAATGAAAAAAGTATTTTTATACATTTATATTCTCTCCGCGCAATCCGCGGTGAAATTTTCGGGGTAATAAGGGGTATGAGATGACCGCGTGGAGCCAGATCGGGCAGTTTATGGTTTCCGGCATGACCAACGGCAGCATATACGCCCTTATCGCCATCGGCTTCTCCATAATTCACAATGCCACGGGTATGGTGAACTTCGCCCAGGGGGAATTTGTTATGCTGGGCGGGATGATGATGATAACTTTTTATAATTTCGCTGGCCTGAGCATGCCGGTGGCGTTTGTTCTGTCCATCATTTCGGTGGCACTGGTGGGGATGCTTTTGGAGCGGGGGCCCATCAGGCACTCACGGTCCCCATCCATCGTCATCCTGGTGCTGATCACCATCGGGGCGTCGATTTTCATCAAAGGGCTCAGCATGCACATCTGGGGAAAATCGGCCATGACCCTTCCACCGTTCGCCGGGGAGACGCCGATCCGGTTTCTCCATGCTGCGATTATGCCGCAGAGCCTCTTCATATTCGGGATAACGATCCTGGCCGTGACGCTTTTGCACTTGTTTTTCGGTCATACCCTGGTGGGAAGGGCCATGCGGGCATCGGCGGCTAACCCCCTATCGGCCCAATTGACGGGCATCAGCGCCAGTCGCATGGTCATGCTCTCGTTTATGCTCAGTGGGGGTCTGGGCGCCATGGCCGGGATAATGATCGCCCCCATTACCACCACTTCCTATGATGTGGGGGTCATGCTGGGGCTTAAGGGCTTTTGCGCCGCCATATTGGGCGGCTACGGCAGCATGCCCGGCGCCGTTCTCGGGGGAATCCTGCTGGGGGTCTTGGAATCGCTGAATGCGGGCTTGATCTCGTCGGAATATAAGGACGCCATCGCCTTTTTGATACTTATCCTGGTACTGGTTTTCAGACCGACGGGAATTCTCGGGCAGCGCTCGATCAAACGAGTATAAGGAACTTAATTTCTGGAATTTTGCTGACAGGATTACAGGACGCATACTCGATCTTCTCAATCCTGCTTTATCCTGTTTGCTGTCCAAGACTTTTCCTCTGGTGAGCAGGGATGGAGCACGTTATCTATCGAAAGCACCGTCGGTTTCCATTGCTGGCTCTGGTCGCGGCAGTGCTAATCGTGCCTTTCCTTATACGGAACAATTATTACTTGCTGGTTCTCAACATTGCCGGCTTGAACGTACTGGTGGTGGTGGGTCTCAACCTGTTGATCGGATACGCGGGCCAGATTTCCCTGGGCCACGCGGCATTTTTCGGACTGGGCGCTTATTGTTCCGGTATTTTAACCACCGTGTATGGGTTGCCCCCCTGGCCCGCACTCCTGCTGGCAGCCGTGGCGACCGGGGTCGTTGCCTATCTCATCGGCAGACCCATCCTGAAACTCGAAGGGCACTATCTGGTCATGGCCACGTTGGGCCTGGGTGTGATTTTTTCTATCCTGATCAATCAGATGGATGAACTGACGGGAGGCCCCTCCGGGCTGGCCGGAATCAAGAGACTTGCCCTAGGCGGCCGGGTGCTTGACACTGATCGCGAAAACTTCTTCCTCATATGGGGTTTCGTTCTGATTGCTCTGTGGCTTGCGTTCAACCTTATCAATTCCAGATTCGGCCGGGCGCTGGCCGCCCTCAGCAGCAACGAAATCGCCGCGGGCTGCATGGGAGTGGACACAGAGCGACACAAAGTAACAATATTCGTGGTCAGCGCGGTGCTCGCATCCCTGGCGGGCAGTCTGTACGCACACTACCTCACGTTCATCAGCCCACGCACGTTCAGCTTTTTTTACTCCATCCAGGTTGTTACTATGGTTTTCGTCGGGGGATGCGGCCATCTCTGGGGCGCCTGCTTTGGGGCAATATTGTTGACCCTGTTGCCCGAATCGCTCCACCAACTGAAGGACTACAATGTCTTCACGTATGGACTTATCCTGATGACGGTGCTCGTGTTTTTCCCCGAAGGCCTGTTGCCAGGGGTTCAGAACCGTATCAGCGGGTGGCTCTTTTCCTATGAAGGAACCCGCGGGGGGAAATCATGATAAAACCTTACAATGCCAATGCAAAATTATCATTAAATTTTTAAAATGGAACGAAAGGTTACTGTGTAAAATTATCAATTTGCAATGCTAATTATGAATTGCCGATTTTGCATTGTTGGAGGGAGAGGGTGAGGAACCAGCGGGATAAGCGCAACGGCTTGCCCATCTTGACCATAGAAAATGTCTCCAAGATCATTGGTGGATTATCCATACTGGATCGGGTATCGTTCAGTATCCTTCCCCATACCGTTACCTCAATCATCGGGCCCAATGGAGCTGGAAAGACAACGGCACTGAACATCATCTCGGGCCTCATGCCTCTCAGTTCAGGCAGGGTAGTCTTTGATGGGAGATTAATTTCCGGACTTCGTCCTCACCAGGTTGCAGAATTAGAGATCGGCCGGACGTTTCAGCAGACACAACTCTTCAAGAACATGACGGTGGAGGAAAACGTCATGGTTGGGGTCCAGACCCGCACCCGCTCCGGTTTTCTGGCCGGACTTATCCACCTGCCGCGGGAGCGCCGCGAGGAAAGAAAAATCAGGAAATGGACAGGGGACCTGCTCCAGGAATTCAGCCTCCTGGAAGTGGCCGCCCAACCAGCCGGCATGGTCCCTCTCTGGGCGCAGAAATGGATGGAAATCGCCCGGGCCATGGCCGGATGCCCCCGCCTGATCATGCTGGATGAGCCCACTTCGGGGTTGAATCACATGGAAATCAGGGATACACGTGATCTCATTCTGCGACTTAAAAGCCAGGGAGTGACAATACTTCTGGTGGAACACAATATGGACCTGGTGATGGATATTTCCGACAACGTCATTGTGTTGAATTACGGGCAAAAGATCTCGGAAGGAAAACCGGAGGAAATACAGCGCAACCAGCGCGTGATAGATGCGTATCTTGGATAGGAAACCGTACAATTTTAGTCATTTTTCAATGTAAAATTATCATTTGACCTTTTTAAAATGATACATTTGAATCGATAATTGATAAATTTTCTTTTCATCATGGTATCCTGCAAACAATCAAATGATGAGGAATCGGTATGAGCGAACCTACTGTACCCAGGCTTAAAACCGAGGAGGAATTAGGCGAGCGGCAGGCCGAGGGTTTGCGCTGGACAGTGAGCCACGCATATGCCAATTCACCGTTTTATCGCCGGCGGATGGAAGAGGCCCATGTGACCCCCGATGACATACGCAATCTCAAGGACTTGCGCCGCCTGCCGTTCACCACCGCCGACGATCTGCAAAAAGGCTACCCGTTTCCTTTTCTCAGCGTGCCTTTTGAACGGGTGGTGCGCATACACACGTCTTCTGGCACCACCGGAAAGCGTAAGGTCCTCTGCTACACACAGCGCGACATCGACGATTGGGCCGATATGTTCGCCCGCTGCTTTGAGCTGGCTGGTCTGAGCCGCCGGGACCGGGTCCAGATAGCGGTCGGGTACGGCCTGTGGACGGCGGGCGCCGGGTTCCAGCTTGGCTGCGAACGATTTGGGGCGATGGCTGTTCCCGTTGGGCCTGGCAACCTTGACATTCACTTTGAAATGCTGGTGGACCTTCAGTCTACGGTGCTCTGCTGTACGGCCTCCATGGGCCTGCTGATGGCTGATGAGACTGAACGAAGGGGATTGCGCAATCGCATTGCCCTGAAAAAGGTGATCTTCGGCGCGGAACGCCACAGCGATGCCATGCGCAGGCGGATGGAGAAAGGTTTGGGCGTGGAAGAAAGCTTCGATATCCCCGGCCTGACAGAACTGTATGGTCCCGGTACGGGTCTCGAGTGCCGGTACCATCAGGGCATACATTACTGGGCCGACTATTATATTCTGGAGATCATCGACCCCAACACTCTCGAGCCGGTTAAGGACGGTGAGGTGGGGGAGATGGTGGTCACCACTCTGAGAAAGGAAGCCGCACCGCTGATCCGGTATCGCACACGGGATTTAACCCGCTCCCTCAGCGGCAGATGCCCCTGCGGAAACATCATGCCGCGGCATGACCGACTACTTGGACGGTCGGACGATATGTTCATCATTCGCGGCGTTAACGTCTATCCGGGACAGATCGATGAATATCTCTCCAGAGAAAAGGGAGTGGGGAGCGAATACCAGGTGATCCTGGATCGGGGCCAAGACGCACGCGACAGAATGACTCTCCGCGTTGAGCGTGCTGCGGGAGCCGACCCATCAGAGGACGCGTCGCTGGCAGCCCGTATAGAAGAGGAATTGAGAAAGCATCTGCTGGTGCGCTGCAAGGTTCAGGTCGAGGATTACCAGGGTCTGCCCCGCACCGAGAGAAAAAGTCGTCGTGTTTTTGATAAGAGGTGACTGTATAAATTCAAAATTCAACCGTCCTCAAATTGGTGGCCTGGGAGTGGTCAACGCACCACAACAAAGTGTCTGAAACCCTTTTAATTCGAACCTACATATCAAAGGAGGGCAAGAATGAGAAAGAAAGAGATTATTATTGGGTTCTGTCTTTCGGCTTTCATTTATTGTACAGCGGGCCCGGGGTGGGCCGCGGAGCCGATCAAGCTGGGGGCGTTCTTTGATCTGACAGGGCCGGCCTCCTCCATCGGCACACCCACAGTGCTGGTGGCGCGAATGGTGGTCGATAAGATTAACAAAGAAGGCGGAATAAATGGCCGTCCTCTCAAACTGATTGAGGGCGACACCGAGGGGGATCCCACGAAGGCAGTCATGGTGGTTAAAAAGTTCATTGAAAAAGATCACGTGGTGGCAGTGATCGGCCCCACTCGAACGGGCACCGGAATGGCCACCAAGCCGATAATAGAGCAGAGCCGGATTCCAACGTTCATGACCGTGGGCGGTGATCCGGTCATCTCCGTCAAACCGTACCGGTGGACCTTCAAATCGCCCCAGCGAAGCTCAATAGCCGTTAAAAAGGCCTACGGCTATATGAAAAAAATTGGCATCCGGAAGGTTGCGCTTATTACCAGTTCGGATGGGTTCGGCCGCGACGGCAAGAAGTGGCTGGAAAAGACGGCGGGCACGTTCGGCATTACCATCGTGGGCAATGAGAGCTTCCAGCCCAGGGACACCGACATGACCGCTCAACTTACCAAGCTTCGCTCCACGGACGCCCAGGCCATCATATGCTGGACCATCGGGCCGGCCGGATCAATAGTGGCTAAAAACGTCAAGCAACTGGGCATCACCATTCCCCTGTTCCAGTGCCACGGATTGCCGGATCCAAAATACATTGAGCTTGCAGGCAGCGCGGCCGAAGGGAATATAATGCCCTCCACCAAGCTGATGGCCGTTGATCAATTGCCCGACAGTGATCCGCAAAAAGGGGTGATTCAGGCGTTCATCCGCCTGTACGAGGATGTATATCATTATAATCGGAAATACCCTATCAACACCCACTCCGGCTATGCGTGGGACGCCATCTATATCGTAACCAACGCCATGAAGAAGGTCGGGACAGAGCGCGAAAAGCTCCGGAAAGCCATCGAAAACACCAAAGATTACGTGGGCCTCAGCGGAATTTACAACCTCACTCCCGACGATCACAACGGACTGGGGGTGGGCTCCATGATCATGGTCAAAATCCAAGGGGGCAAATGGGTGCTGGTGGATTGATCTGAATCCGCAGTTCTTGACTTTACAAAAGTACTGCTCCATATCGCTCAGGATCATTGAAAGAGGGGAGCTGTGGCTCCCCTTTTTTCCATGCTGGATCAAAAGCAGCCGGAAAAAATTAGCTATATTTATATCGTCTTTTGACAGGATAATGGGATTAACGAGAATTTCTTTATCATTCTTACTTATACTGTCATCCTTTCGAAAAATTAATTTTCATTGCAGTTTACAGTGATTTAAGGCAATAATATTATAAGTGGTCTATACATTATCTCTTTTTGACCTTGATATTTATTTCCAATCAGGATAAATATTATAAATTCCAAAGAATTACAGCATTGGGTGGACCGCAATTTTTGCGATCATTCTTTCATGCATCATGCGGGTTGAGAGACTATGTTCGAAGGTTTAACAGAAAAGCTCGAGAGGACATTCAAAAACCTCAGGGGGTTTGGCAAGCTGTCAGAGAAGAATATCCAGGACGCTCTGCGGGAAGTCCGCTTAGCCCTTCTGGAGGCCGACGTTAACTTCAGGGTGGTTCGTCAGTTTATCGACTCGGTACAGCAGAAAGCCCTGGGCCAGGAGGTCATGGACAGTCTTACCCCCGCCCAGCAGGTGATCAAAATAGTACATGATGAACTGGTAGCTCTGATGGGCGGAACAGCGGAACGGCTGAACCTTTCAGGCAGACCTCCGGTATCTATCATGTTGATGGGATTGCAGGGTTCGGGTAAGACAACCACTGCCGGTAAGTTGGCCCGCTACCTTATGCAGCAAGGAAGACATCCCATACTGGTTCCTGCCGACATTTACCGCCCGGCGGCCATCGATCAACTGGCAGCATTGTCCGCACAACTGAATGTGCCCGCCTATATCCCCGGAGACAAAGAAACACCGGAAAAAATATGCCGGAATGCTGTTGAGCAGGCATCCAGGATGGGCGGAGATACCATCCTGCTGGACACGGCGGGAAGACTTCACATCGACGACACATTGATGATGGAGTTGCAGAGCATTAAAAAAAGTATAAGACCGGGCAATACTCTCTTTGTGGCTGACGCCATGTCCGGCCAGGATGCTGTGAATGTGGCGGCCTCATTCCATGAGCAAGTGGGCATTGACGGCGTCATTCTCACCAAGCTGGACGGTGATGCACGGGGTGGTGCGGCCCTTTCCATCCGTGCCGTCATCGGTGTGCCGATTCTTTTCGTAGGGGTGGGGGAGAAACTGGACGCCCTGGAGATTTTTCATCCCGATCGGATGGCCTCGCGGATCCTGGGCATGGGAGATATGTTGTCCCTCATAGAAAAGGCCCAGGACGTTTTCGACAAAAAGCAAGCGCAGCAGATGGAGAAAAAGCTGCGCAAGATGCAGTTTACGCTTGAAGATTTTCGCGACCAACTCCGTCAGATACGAAAAATGGGCTCCCTGGAGGATATCCTGGGAATGATTCCCGGCATGGGGAAAATGAAAGGTATGAGAGGAATGATTCCCGGTGAGGGGGAGCTAAACAAAGTCGAGGCCATCATCAATTCTATGACGATCAAGGAGCGGCACAATCCGCAAATTCTCAACGCCAGCCGGCGACGGCGGATTGCCATGGGCAGCGGTACAACCGTCCAGGACATCAACCGGCTGATCAAGAACTACACACAATCCATGAAGCTGCTCAAGCGCATGCGACAAAAGAACTTCAGGGGAATGAACAAATTCCTCATGTAGCGACCATGGATAAGGTTTCGGTTGTGCCCCATGCCCGCTACACATGAAAAGGAAGTTATCGTTACCTGCAGAAAAAACAGAAAATACAGAATGCACCTGTTGCGCTTTACGTCCGCCGCCGGTTATATTATGTCAATATAACAGCGTCCCTTGTGAGGAGGTGAGAAAGAGCATGGCATTGAAAATCCGTCTGTCAAGGATGGGCGTGAGAAACCGACCCTTTTATCGCGTGGTTCTTACTGATAGCCGCTCCCGACGGGACGGGAGGTTTATAGAAAAACTGGGAATTTACGATCCCACAAAGGAGCCGCTTGAGTTCGACATCGACCGCGAAAGAGCCCTTTACTGGATACAACGCGGGGCCAAGCCGTCGGAGACTGTTCGGAGCCTCATGAAACGTTTCGGCCTTATCCGTCCGTCGATTCAGACAGCAGCCGCACAAACCGAAAAAACACTCGAGGATATCCCATCAGAGCAATCGAGTTGAGCCATAAGCCAATAGTATGGAAGCTCATGTGAGGTGCTGGAAATGGAACAGGTTCCAATGTCTGGAGGTTGAAGATGAAAGAGCTTATTGAATATATAGCCAAATCTCTGGTCGATCGGCCCGAGGAAGTTGTGGTGTCAGAGGTGATGGGAGAAAACACTTCGGTCATCGAACTAAAGGTTTCAAAAGATGACCTGGGTAAAGTCATTGGCAAGCAGGGCCGGACCGCCCGGGCAATGCGCACCATACTCAACGCGGCGTCCACGAAGTTGAGAAAACGATCAGTCCTGGAAATCCTTGAATGATGCTCGCTCGGGTATTCAAACCGACACAGGCTTCAGCCGAGAGCCATTGAAACGCGTCTCCGATAATAATAATTCTCGGAGGCATTTTCATATGAAAACAAAGAATCAGGACCTTCTGATCCATGGCAAAGTGGTGGGAATTCACGCTTTGCGCGGGGAAATCAAGGTGATTTCCCGCTCCGGAACCCCTGAGAGCCTTATTGGGCAAGAAGAAATTTTCTTGCGGGAGCCCCATCAACAGGAGATTAAACGCCACACCATTCGCCGGGCCCGCACTCACAAGAGAATGACCCTGATTTCCCTGGAGGGCATAAGCAGAGCTGAGGAAGCCCTGCGGCTTGTGGGAAATGACGTCCTGGTGGACAGGACGAAGCTTTCGCCGCTCCCGGCAGGAGAGTATTACTGGTTTCAGATCGAGGGGCTGCGGGTGGTGACCCTGGAACACACGTATCTGGGCCGGATTGAGCAGCTCATTCCCTCTCCCGCCAATGATGTATACGTGGTGCGCGGAGGAGGAAAAGAAATCCTGATTCCGGCCGTGGAAGAGATCGTCCAGCACATCGATCTCAATGAAGGCGTCATGGTTGTTGACCTGCCGGAGGGGCTGCTGGAGACCGACCTGCGTTAAAATCCTGACTCAAGCTAGCGATAGCACTGAAATTGCAAAATGAAAAATTAGCGACCAGCATTTTGAAATTAAGGTGCTAATTTTGCAGTGCTAATTGATAATTTTGCAATACACAAAATGCACATAGAGATCCTGACTCTTTTTCCCGACATGTTCCCATCGCCTTTCGAATGCAGCATTATCCGTCGGGCGAGGGAAAGAGGTTACGTCCATATCGGCATCAGGGATATCAGGCGATACGCCGAAGGGCCCCATCGCGTCTCTGATGACTATCCCTATGGCGGGGGGGGCGGAATGATCATGAAGCCCGAGCCGATTGTCCGCGCCGTAGAGGCTGCAAAACAGGAAATTTCCGGCGGATGGGTGATCCTGCTTACTCCTCAGGGCGACATCCTGAACCAGGAGCGCGCCTGGGAGATGTCCCGGAGGGCATCGTTGATACTCATTTGCGGCCGCTACGAAGGAGTGGATGAGCGCGTGCGGATGGTGGTGGACCAGGAAATCTCTATCGGTGATTATATCCTGACCGGTGGAGAATTAGCGGCCATGGTGGTGGTTGATGCGGTTGTGAGGCTCATTCCGGGTGTCCTGGGAAAGGACACCTCGAAAACCGGGGAATCTTTCTACCGGGGCTTACTGGAGCACCCGCAATACACGCGGCCAAGAATCTTCAGGGATGCGCCTGTACCGGAGGTGATCCTCTCCGGCGATCATGCCAGAATCGCGCAATGGCGACGAAGGGCGTCGCTGGAGAGAACACTTCGACGGCGTCCCGATTTACTGAAATCCGCTCAACTTAATGACGAAGATCGACGGATTTTACGCGAACTGGGGACGGAATATTCGCAATAATCAATACTTCGCTCTTGTTCATTACCCGGTTTATAACAGGAACCGGGAGGTTGTCGCCGCTTCGCTGACGCCTATCGACGTGCACGACCTTGCGCGGTTGGCCCGCACTTACAGCATCAAACGGTTCTTCCTGGTGACGCCCCTTGAGGGCCAGCGCGTTCTGGTACAGCGGATTGTGCATTACTGGACCGACGGTCTCGGGGCGGGTTACAATCCACGCCGCAGGGAAGCCCTGTCCTGCGTGGGTTTGGCCGAGACACTTGATGAAGTCAAGCAGTGGATCCATGAGCGCTGGGGCCGAGCCCCGCTCCTGGTGGGAACCACGGCGAGACACCTTCCGAAGGCTGTCGATTATCAGCAAATCCGGCGGCAAATGGAGGAGAACTCAGATCAACCCTATTTGCTGCTTTTCGGTACGGGCTGGGGGCTTACCGATGAATTGCTTGATAGCTGCCCCTTTGTATTGAAACCTATCGAACCCTGTGGAGGCAATTATAATCATCTTTCCATCCGCTCCGCAGCGGCCATTGTTCTGGACCGCCTCTGCAGGCAAGGCTCTGAATCGGCCCGGGAGGAAAAAGGACCGCAAAGTGGAAGATTACATCCGAAAAACCCATTAATCGACTCTATGAGTATTTTCAAGAATATTGAGTAAACGCGGGAGAATCGCCATGAAAAGGATGGATGATATCGAAAGAGAACAGATGCGAACGGACATACCCTACCTCCAAGCAGGGGATAAAGTCCGCGTACATGTGAGGATCCAGGAAGGGAGCAGAGAACGTATCCAGGTGTTCGAGGGAAACGTAATCCGCGTCAAGAAGGGCAACAATCGCTCCAGCATAACGGTCAGGAAGGTTTCTTACGGCGTTGGGGTGGAGCGGATTTTTCCGTTGCACTCTCCTGTGATCGACCAGGTCGAATTGGTTTCTCACGGAAAAGTGCGTCGGGGGCGCCTGTACTACTTGAGAGGTTTACGGGGCAAGGCATCCAGAATAAAGGAGAAAAAATCTGCCGGCTAGCCATCCAAGGGCAGAGGTCATGGAGGGATTCGAGGAAGAACTCGATGCCCAGGGATACAGGTTTCCAGCGGGGATTGACGAGGCCGGCCGGGGACCTCTGGCGGGACCGCTGGTGGCTGCGGCGGTGATCCTTCCGTCGAACCTCCGAATACCCGGGCTGGACGACTCCAAACGATTGACACCGGTAAAACGGGAGCAGTTTTTCGAGAGCATCAGCGCCTGCGCGGCTGTCGGCATTGGTATCGTCTCTCCCCCGGAAATTGACCGGCTCAATATTTTCAACGCCACGCGTCGGGCCATGGTCCTGGCCGTGCAGGATCTGCCGCGGCAGTCGGACTTTTTGCTCATAGACGGCAACGCCCCCATCCCCCTGCCTATCCCCCAGTGGACCATCATCAAAGGAGACAGGCGCTGCGCCAGCATCGCCGCCGCCTCCATCATAGCAAAGGTGACCCGCGACCGCATGATGATAGCGCTGCACCACTGCCATCCTCAATATAACTTCCACATCCACAAAGGATATGCCACCCGCGACCATTGTGAGGCCATCAGGATTCACGGGCCTTGTGAAGCACACAGGAAGAGCTTCCGGCGGGTCCGGGAACACCTTTTTTTCGGCAAGAAGATTTGATTCCCTATTCTTTTCTTCCCCTTGTGTAAATGCCGGAGTCCCCGCCTTTATGACGGAGTGGTCGGCAGTCAGATGCGAAGGGGATCGATATCGGCATCAGTGAGAACCCGGGGAACCACTAGCTTTTCCGTGCCGTGAGCGGAGGTTACTGTCACACATGGCCGGGGATGACCTGGTTTGCCGTAACGGGCGATGATCCCGCCGGCCAGCGCCAGATCCGGTGCCTTCACCTGGCCGCAAGCCGCTGCTACGGGCCCGGAAAACTGGTGCGGCCTGATTAACAAATCGGAATGGAGAGGAAATGCGGAAATTTTGTTGTTCTCCTCCTCGTTGCGGCCAACCACCAACTTTACCCGGTCATTGAGCCGGAAGTGCCGGCCGACGCTCAGCAGCCGGATATCTTTCATGGCGTAATCCGGTCGATTGGCGAACAAATCCCTCAAGCGTCGAGCAATGACTGCATCTGTCAGCAGGCAGCCTCCCGCAGGACAAGCGAAACCTTTCAAATCGAATTGCTCGGCAAGATCAAGTTGCACTTTGCGTGAACGGCCACTGATCTGGAGCAGCTTCTCCCGGTCAACCAGCCCTTGCTCCTCGGCGAGGGTGGGGGGAAAGAATTTGGCGGACAGGGGGCGGAGAACGAGCCTCCGCAGGCCGCTTTCCCGCTCAATGAGATTTATGGTATCTCTGCGCTGCGACATGGGCCGTTGCCCCAGAACCTCGCCAGTAATGATAAATGCCGCCCCCACCTCCTCCATAACCTCACGGGCCTGCCGGAGCATCAAAATTCTGCAGTCAATACACGGATTCATTTGCTTTCCGTACCCGTGTGGCGGGTTCTCGATGACACGAAGAAACTCCTTGCCTTTTGCTTTCATGATTATCCGAATGCGCAGTTCTTTGGCTACTTGCACCGCCTGGTTGGAGCATCCTGCATCTTTCCGCGTGCAATTGCAAAAAGGAGATGTGAAGTTCAGGGCCGTAACCTCGATACCCTGCTCCTGAACGATGCGAATAGCCAGCGTGCTGTCCAGCCCTCCGGACAGGAGAGCCAATGCTCGAACCGTCATAATCCAGATTCTCCTCGTACTTGTAAGCCTGGAAATGGTACGGGAGTTATGCAATACCCGTAAGCGGGTAACCCCGCTTTTTAAAGCCGGGAGCTGTCCTCCCAAGGAAAACATATTTGCTTTTTTTTGGTATACAATCAGATGGGGTGAAAATCAACCTTCAGGCCGGACTTCTGGTAGGTAGTATTCCATTTTCATTCCCGGGCGAAGGATTATACAGCGGAGTATATCACTCCACCGGCCGGCGCAACTCCGCCGGCCCATTGCCACTGTTACCTTGAGGCAACTCTGATTTAACAAAAATCCGGGCTGACCACGGTGGTGGTTAACTTGCCGTGCAGGACACCACGGGCTCCGGTGATTTGATTGGCGATGTCCCGGACGATGCTGGCCGGTCCCTTCAAAGCCAGCACTTCAAGGCAATGATGGAAATCAAGGTGCACGTGCATCGAACTGAGGATGGTTTCGTGATAATCATGCTGTAGGGCGGTAAGTCTGGCATTGAGGTCATACATATCATGGTTGTATACCAGGGTAAGCGTCCCTATAATAGGCCTTGCATCCGCGGAAGGAGTCGTCATTTGTTGTTCCACATATTCGCTGACGAGATAATCACGAATCAGGTCCCGGATCGCCTCAGAGCGATTAGCGTAATGCCTGTCGTGAATGGTCTGATCGAACTTTTGGAGTAACTTGCGCTCCATGGAAATTCCGAAGCGCGTCAGTTCCCCCCTATCCAGCTTTCCGGTATTCTTGGGTTTTGTCTGTTCTTTCTTCAATGCTCGCTCCGAGAGATTTTGATCATTATGATTTACCTGGTTTTTACCACGGCCACATTAGTGAGGGTGAATTGTTCATGTCCCTCGGGAAGTTCGATCGTGGCCGGCGGCTCATTACCTAAGGGAATATCGACTTCGACCGGGAAAAACATAGCTGCTTTCAGTCGCTGAGGTGCCGGTACAACCAGGGATTTACGCCGGACCTCAGGGGTGACGTACATGTTATACCGAAGTTCATACCGGTGGGCGCCGGCGATGTTGTAAATATAATATCCATTATCACAAAAAATTGTTTTTCTCTCCATCACTCCGCCGTCGATCCAGTTGACCTCCACGCTGTGGTAACCGGATCGGAGCCGACAGTTCCATACTTCTCCAGGTGAAACAGATCGCCTGAATTTTCCATCCACCACCAGCTCAACAGGCACGGTCAGCCCGTTATCAAAGCTCACCAGGACGTCCCTATCATCCCTGAGCAAGAGAAACAAGGCGATTCCCAGCAAGGCAAGAAGGATTCCCTTCTTGATGAGGCTATGGACGGACCACTCGGATGGAGATGGAGGAGGTTGTGGTAGTGGTGGTGCAAGGGCGACCCTCCAGTCTCTTTCTACCGGTACAAGCTTCCCGCACCTTGGGCATGGAATGCTGCGGCTTTCCAACTGGGCATGAGTCTGGTACCGATGCCCGCAGGCCGGACATAATGCTCTGATCACTTCCATGTTTTTGATGAGGAAGAATTTTTGATAAGATAACAGAAGTGAGCAAATTCGGTTTATCCTGTTATCCCGTCAATAAATTCTCTTTTGTTTAAAAATTTTACCAGAATTAAAGGGGATAGACAAGACGAAATGCGAGAAACTGCTTGAGCGAAAATCAATATAGTTTTATCATGATTACCGGATATCCAGCGCCTGCTTTTGTGTGTCCATGCAGCAGGCATTGAGAACGGGCGGAATTCTCATTAATAGCCGTATCCGGGCCGCCATGATCGGCCTGGAAGAATGAGAATACTTGAAACATGCAATCCTTTGATGCTCTGCATCCAGCGGTGAGGAAGATCATGATTGAACCCGAAATAACAGAGCGTGTGGAAAAGCGAATCCGCAGCCTCGTCCCCGATATGATAGAGATGCAGAAGGTGCTCTGCGCGGCCCGGGCGGTGGGCCCTGAGAACGGGGGAGAGGGCGAGCACCTGAAGGCGGAAAAGCTCAGGGCCATGGTCGAGCCATTACAGCCTGCGGAGTGTCTATCCCTCGACGCCCCGGACAGCAGGGTGCCTTCCGGGGTGCGTCCGAACAGGCTCTATCGCTTTTCCGGCCGGGGCCGGGGACGGACCACCGTATGGATTCTTTCCCACCTGGACGTTGTGCCTCCCGGGGACCTGAACCTGTGGCGAGGCGACCCCTTCCAGGCGTCGGTTGAAGAGGGGTGGATTTACGGCCGCGGCGTGGAGGACAATCAGCAAGCCATGGTGGCTTCCATTGCGGCCGTTCGCGCCCTCCGCGAAGAGGGGATTGTCCCGACCTCAGACGTGGGCCTGGCATTTGTTTCCGATGAGGAGACAGGCAGCCGGTTGGGACTGGGATACGTACTGGAGATGCGCCCCGATCTTTTCTCTACGGACGACCTTATTCTCGTGCCCGACGCCAGCGGACTGGAGGGAGCCATGATCGAAGTTACCGAGAAAAGCGTCTTATGGCTCCGCTTTCATGTCAGAGGACAGCAGTGCCACGCCAGTCGTCCCGACCAGGGGCGCAACGCCGCCCGCGCGGCAGCGCACATGATCGTGGCTCTGGATGGACTGGGCGAGCGATTCGGTCGCAAGGACCCTCTATTCGGTGAAATCCCCGCATCAACCTTCGAACCGACCAAGCGGGAGGCCAATGTGCCCAACATCAACACCATACCCGGGGAAGACGTGTTTTATCTTGACGCCCGGGTACTGCCCGATTATCCCCTGGAGGAGGTGATCGACGCGGCGAAAGCTCTGTTGCAGCCCATTGCCGGACGATTTGGTGTGTCCCTGGAGATCGCAGCAGCCCAGAGTGTCCAGGCGCCGCCCCCCACCCCTGTGGATTCTCCCATCGTGCACGCCCTGAAACAGGCTATCGCCCGGGTATACGGATTGGAAGGCGAGCCCATGGGAATAGGCGGAGGCACAGTGGCTGCCCTTTTCCGCCAGCGGGGGCTGGCTGCTGCTGTGTGGTCCCGCACCGCCGAGACGGCCCACGCTCCCAATGAACGATGCAGCATCGAATTCATGACGGGCGATGCCTGCGTGATGGCCCATCTGATGCTGCAGGAACATTTTTAATATGTCCTGTTTAGAAAATGTCTTAGAAAAAACCCTTATGCTGCTACCTGATTACTTGAAACAGAAATAAAGCCTTAACAATGGCAAACGAAAGTCAATAGGGGTTAGCCCTTTTGATGCTGTGATCCCGGATCAAATTGGATGCGGACATAACCATAAATGACCTGAGAAGACCGCCAGGTAATAGGCTGGAAGCGCTAAAAGGCAAAAGGGAGAGACAACACGGCAATTCGCATCAATGACCAATACCGAATTTGCTTTGTTTGGAAATATGGGGACGCTTGCAGTGTAGAAATTGACGATTATCATGAATAACCATCGTAGCGAAAAGCGCATGATCACTGGGCTGGTGAATAAACTACCACTGATCTTGTCGGTGGTAGTTTATTTTAAAAATCAAGCAATTAAAGTTTTATTTGCCGACCTGATAGAATAATCCTATTTTACAATGAATTTTCGATGATAGAGACGGGTATACCCCGCCCCTATCGTCAAGTTACATAATTCCTCGAATTAACTTACTTATTCGACCGCAACTTAGTATCTTTCAGCATCCGGCTACCTATCGCCCGATCCGAAGGCCCGTCTGGCAAAGGAAACGGCGTAACGCACCATGTCCCTGCGGTTGGGATGCTTCCGCAGTAAACGCCAGATTTGTCCGGGTCTCAGGTAAAACCTGCGGTTCGCCAAACGCGCTATTGCTCGAAGCTCCTCATCGGAGAGTTCAGAGATGTTGGCTCCTCCTGTGATGCTCAGATCTCCGTAATCATAGTCGGTCCGCTTGCCCAACGAGCTCGCCATTTCGTATATTTCCGTCCCCCGATACGGGATCACCAGCGAAAAAGTCGCCAGGTGCAACGGTAATGAGGCAGCGAATTCGATGGTCTGCAGCATTTCGTCCCGCGTTTCAGTGGGAAATCCAAGCATGAAAAAACCCTGGCAGAAAATCCCCTCCTTGACCGCATCTTCCACAGCTGTGCGGAGTTTTTTCAGATTGATGTGTTTGCGTATCATCTTCTGAAGGCGAGGTGATGCGGTCTCCACAGCGAAACCAGCGAAGTACGTCCCGCCTTCCCGCATGATGCGAAGGGTTTCGCCATCCAGCCTATCACCCCGCAGCGCATTGGGGAAGGCAACCCGAACCTTCATGCCCCGTTCTCTGATGCCGCGGAAAATCTCTTGCACCCTGGTGAGGTCGTAATTGAAAAAATCGTCAATGATTTCAACCTCCTCGATGCCGTGCACCGCGTGGAGCCGTTCCATCTCGTTCAGGACGTCTTTGGCGCTCCGTCCCCTCACCTTTTTGCCGTGTATCTTATGGCAGAAAATACAGTGAAAGGGGCACCCGCGGGAGGTCAATACGGCCATGTATCGCCTGCGGGCCATGTTGGAAAATCGATTACGCGAACTGTAGGCCGCAATATCGGTCAGGTTCCACGCCGGCCACGGGATATCGTCCAAATTTTCCATAAAAGCTCTGGGCTCAGCAATATGAATCTGCCCGTTTCGTCGAAACGCCGTCCCCGGGATGTCGAATAGGGGCTGCGCGGCCTTCCGTCGCTCCAGTATTTCAACTATGGTATTCTCACCCTCCCCGACCACCGCCAGATCAATATTTCCGTCCTGCATCACATCGAAAGTAAAGCTGCTGACATGCGGACCACCTGCAATGATGAGGCCTTCAAATCCTTCTCTCCGCAATTCAGCGGCGGCCTGGTGCATGGCGTCGGCTTCCACTGTCAGGGCGCTTATTCCCACCGTATCGGGACGAAAAGACCGCAACATATCATCGGCTCGAAGGGGCTCCAGGCGCATATCCACGATGCGCAGGGCAGCCCCCGGCCACTGATTTCGCACTGAGGCGGCCAGATACATCAACCCCAGAGGCTGAGTAATGGTGTCAGGGCCATCTTTTCTGTAAGATTTTATCAACAGAACCCTGGGTTCTTTTTCCTTCATTAACAACCTCGTGGCATTCCTGCGAATGAATAGTTTTTTGTATCAATAATAAAGATCTCCGACAGGACAGCAGGATTGCAGGATATGACGGGTTCATCCTGTTATCATGTCTTAACTTCACGGCAGGGAGTACAAAATGACATTTGTTTTGAGTTATACCATAAATGGTGTTATTTTATCATCCATCCCGAAAATCAACCGAAGGGTGTAAGCAAAAAAAGACGAGGGTACCGTGGAATCGAAAAGCGTAATGGCAGCCGTGGGGGCTGTGGTACTGGATGACAGAGGGCGCGTGCTACTTGTAAAGCACCGCCCCGAGCGGGGCGGTTATTGGGCGGGCAAGTGGATTTGCCCCGGTGGACGCCTGGAATTGGGCGAGACACTGGCGGAAGGCGCACGACGTGAAATCCTGGAAGAGACGCACCTGGAGATCGTTATCGATCGCATGCTGCCGCCCTTTGAGCGAATTGTCAAAGAAGGAGAACGCACGGTGCTCCACGTGGTTTATATCGATTTCCTGGCTCATTGTTCCTCAACCCGGATCGAACCTGCCGATGATGTGGGAGAGGCCCGGTGGGTGGAGGTGGAACAGCTTCCCGGCATGGCCGAGGAACTTCATGAAGACACCCGCTCCCTCCTGGGACTGGCAGGGGTGTGGCCACAAGATCGTAATTCCCGCTAGGGCTCTTTTCTGTAAACTCTGATGCAGGCAGCGCTCATTCGTGGAGGAAAGGTGAGGAAAACAGGCCCCCCGGAGGCTTCCGCCCATCTCCCGGCACCCTCATTACGCGTGTGCCGGCAAACCAGGGGAAATCGAAGTTGACGGCATCCCCCGCCGCTTTGCCCTGTATAGGCATCAAACGAGCGGTCAACGGCTTATCCACCCGCAATGCAAGCGCCGCTACATCATGCAGAATCCCCGCCAAGGTTTCTTCATGGATGTCGCCGGGCAATGGTATCGTATCAAGCCCTGTCCCGCAGACAGCGGAACAGTGCAACAGGTCGCCTATAGTTAGCACTCCTTCGGCAGCACGTTGGGCGAGCACCGCATCTTCCAACACCGGTAGCATCAGGCCGCAAAATCCGCATCCGGGAAAAACAGCATGGTCAATGGCACCTGTGATGAGAGCGGCCGCGGCCAGCGTGCCGGGGGAGCCGACAGCCCTCCCTGTCAACAGTTCTATTGCATGGCCGATGCTGCGCATTTCCCGAGGAAAAGGCGCAAGTGAAAAGTCGATGCCGGCAAACCGGATGTGGTGGGCATGGGCTAGAGCGCCGGCGGCGGAGACTATTTTTTCCGCGTATGATTCAATAGCGCGTATGAGGTTCCGGCGGGCTTTTTCAGGGGTCTGAGACAATTCAAAGGCCGACACGGCCAAGTCCGCTGCTTCGGTGGCAATGGCGAAGGCGGGTGATCCGCCGTCGTGATACGCAGCCGGAAAAAACGGCGCACCCGGTGGAACGTTGCAAAGCGCACCCATCCGTAAATTGCCGAACCCGTCCGGGCTGATGGTGGAGACCCGTTGGATCACTGCCGCTGTTTGCCGGATGGCCGCGAGGTCTATCCCTGTCCGGCCTTTTGCAATGATGGAGCTCGCAAAGATTGTTTCAGTGGCGGCCAGCATATCGGTGATACCATCGATCCACGCTCCGGTGCCCGGGCCCAGTGAAGCATAATCGATCCCCACTTCCCGGATTTTTGTCTCCACATCTCGAGCCAGATTTACCGCAAATTTTGGCTTTTCCACCATGGATGGAAACGGGGGGGTTGCGATCCGCACGGTTTGCACCGGCAGCCCCTCCGATTCGAAGGCGGCACGGGCTTCACGGTTAAATATGCCCAGAGATGATATATCGTTTGCCGAGGGAATAAAAATGGTTATGGAGCGAATATTCATTGAGTTACCAACCAACCAGGATAAGATGCCAGATGAAGGCCAGGACACCGGCCATGGGCAGCGTTAAGATCCAGGCCCATACAATACTTATTGCCACCCCACACCGCACTGCTGAGACGGTGCGGACAGCGCCTACCCCGATGATCCCAGCGGTGATAACGTGTGTGGTGGATACCGGAATCCCT
>JAFDED010000155.1 GCA_019310535.1 Deltaproteobacteria bacterium | reverse complement strand
GTCTTAAAAGGGTCTAAAACGCTCTTTGTCCCGGGTGAAATCTTCTGAATGACAGGAAGGGATACACTCGCTCCGTTCGAAAATAGAAAAATTGCTTAACATCGCAAATGGCTCAATTACTTAAAAAACTTGACAATACCATTATTGTTTGATAATCGTACAATAATTTCCCACTGATATTGATTGAATTTGACGAGATTTTGATAATCACTCTTCCTCGAAACACCTAATCCGGACAAGCGGGAACCAAATAAGTGAAAAAACATGTTTTTTAAAACAATTTGGGCGTTTCATACAATCGCTGCAAAAGCTCAGCGGTAAAGGTTTTCCGGACACCTAAAAAATATTCAGCCACAAAAAATACGAATTTCACGATTAAGGGACTATAAAAATGGTGATTATCTTTTGTTCTTTTGTTGCGCTGAAATGGGCACTTTTCAGTATAACAAGATTCTTAGTGGAAGAAAGGAGGAAGATGATGAAGGGAAAAAATAACGACAAATTCTTAACCAGACGGGAATTCATCCGCAGGACAGGGACTTATGGAGCAGTGGGCGCGGGAATGGTTCTTGGACTGGATAGCCTGGCACATGCGGCAAAGTTTCCCTCCAAGGACATAAAATTGATTGTCCCATGGTCAGCAGGGGGTGGCACCGATTTTGTTGGGCGGGCCCTCATGAAGAACGCCAAGAAGTACTTCGGGGTCAATGTGGCAGTTATTAATATGCCGGGAGCCGGAGGAATAACCGGTGCAACCGCTATTGCTCAGTCCCGACCTGATGGTTATACCGTAGGGATTCAGGGGCAATATTTGACCAGTAAATGGCTGCAAGGGGTCACGGAGTATAACATCAGCAGCTTTGATAACCTTATGATTGTCAATCGAGGCCCCGCCTGTATTGCTGTCAGGAGCGATTCTAAATACAAAACAATTAAAGACCTTTTAGAAGACGCAAAGGCGCATCCCGGCGTGGTTACCATGTCTATTGCCGGTGTGGGCGGCGCGTGGCATCTGGCTGCGGTAGGGTTGTTCGTAAAAATGGGAATAAAAGTCAAGTTCGTGGCCTATCAGGGCGCGGCGCCTGCGAGAGCATCAATGCTTGGTGGGCACGTATCTTCCGTTTCCTGCGGAATCTCCGAACTTTATTCCTTTTATAAGTCCAAGGAGGTTAGAATCCTGGCCAGTTGCTCAGCCGAACGACACCCCAGATTTCCTGACGTGCCTACCCTTATCGAGCAGGGATACCAGCACCAGGCTTACGTCATTAGATTTTTGTCCGCACCAAAGGGAGTACCAAAGGATCGGTTCCAAATCCTCCAGGAAGGCTTCAAGAAATGTTACAACGATCCCGATTTCATAAAACTCATGGACAAAAGGGGATTCGGAAGGTTCCTACTGATGGGAAAAGAATTCGATGATTTCATCGAGGCTGACATGAAGGAACAGGTAATGGCGCTCAAGGAAATCGGCATGTTGAAAAGAAAAATCCAGAAGTGAAATAAGTGAATGTAACCCCGGCGATGAAAGATCGCTAATGACGATAATTCTTCATGCTATTCAAAAGGATAGATGATTGTGAAATGGAGTGACATTATAGTAGGGATTTTCCTTCTATTGTTTGGATTCCACATTTTCTACGTCTCGGGAAAGCTCGAAGTGATGAGAAAAGTGAGTTTTGGTGGGCCGGAATTTTTTCCGCGCCTCTCCGCTTCTTTAATGATGATCTGCAGTGTCTTGCTCATCGCCAACGCGCTTCGGGGAAAGGCTCTAGATAAACGCATGAAAGCCACCTTTAAGGATTTAAGATGGGTGATATTCGTATTTACACTAACAGGCGGTTTCGTCGCGTTGATCGACATTTTAGGGTTCTTGACAAGCACATCGATCTATTTGCTCATCTTTTTATTAATTGTAAGAGAGCGGCGGATTTTGGTCATTGCCTCCACGGCTATAATGTTACCTCTTTTTGTTTTTTTGTTCTTTGAAAAACTGATGGGAATTCCTCTACCGGATGGGTTGCTCTTTTGAAAGGAGAAAGAGCGTGGATTTCGGCCTTTTGTTGCAGGCAGCTGTAACGGCCTTTCATCCCTTCATGTTTCTTTATGTGCTCTTGGGGGTGGTGGCAGGCATAGTGGTGGGAGTGATTCCCGGGCTCACAGCCACTATGGCACTGGCCCTCCTTGTACCGTTTACCTTCGGCCTCGCTCCTACCAAGGCTATGGCCATGCTTATGGGAATTTACTGTGGAGGGGTGTATGGCGGATCAACATCCAGCATCCTGCTGCGCATCCCCGGCACACCCTCCGCAGCGGCCACACTTATGGATGGGTACCCCATGGCGCAGCAGGGGAGAGCCGGTAAGGCCATCATAACGGCCTGTGTCTCCTCTTTTGCCGGTGGCCTGCTTGGCGCGCTTTTAATGACTTTTTTAGCCCCTCAGGTGGCCAGGTTTGCTTTGCGTTTCGGCCCGGCGGAATATTTCACCCTGGCTCTTTTGGCCCTCACTGTGGTCTTTCTTCTTTCAGGGCGCTCTATTCTTAAGGGAATCATCGCGATGTTGGTGGGCCTTTTTATTTCAACAGTGGGCCTGGATCCAATATCAGGCCTTCCTAGGTTTACATACGGTACAACGAATCTGTTAGGGGGTATCTCATTTTTACCCGCCATTATTGGTCTTTTTGGATTTAGCCAGGTATTCACGGAGATAAGCAAAATCGATGTCAAGCCATTTCAGAAAAAAAAGATTACCAGCATCTTCTTGAGTAGGGAAGATTTCGCTAAAATAAAAAGCGTTCTGCTGCGGTCCACCATCATGGGTGTCCTCATGGGAATCCTCCCTGGAATTGGCGGAACTGCAGCCTGCTGGCTTGGCTATGGAGAGGCGAAGCGCAAATCAAAAAACCCTGAAAAATTCGGGACCGGCATTATTGAAGGGGTAGCTGCCCCTGAGGCTGCCAACAACGCCTCCATTGGAGGCGCCATGATCCCCATGCTCTCTCTGGGAATACCAGGCGACACCGCTACGGCCATACTTCTTGGAGCACTGACCATTCACGGACTGGAACCCGGACCGCTTCTGTTTCGTGACCACATCAATGTGACCTATTCGGTCTTTATGTCCATGATTCTAGCCAATATCCTGATGGTGGTGGTGGGGGTGGCAGGAGCCAAGGTTTTTGCAGAAGTCGTTAACATCAACAAGAGGGTGCTTCTGCCCCTTATCTGCGTTTGCGGGGTGATCGGCTCATACGCCATGCGTTATAACCTTTTCGATGTATATTTATCACTTGGATTCGGCGTTTTGGGCTATTTCATGTATCTCTATGAATATCCAATCCCTCCACTCGTTCTAGCAATGATAATGGGCCCCATGGCGGAGCAGAACTTGCGAAGGACTCTTAACATATCTGATGGTAGCTTCATGGTCTTTTTCACCCGTCCTATTTCACTGACTCTTATCCTGCTTATCATCATAGGATGCTACACTTCAATCACCAAGCTTCGGGAAATCCAAAGACGCTCACCCGAATCCTGATTATCTTTGCATAGAACTCTTTTTTATGAAACATCTTCAAGAACATTTATTATTGACGGTGAAATGCCAATAGATTGACAAACAGCTATTTCCCGGCGGTATAATAAAAGTAAGATGGAGGAGGAAGAAAGATGGATCGGAAGCTTGAGGGAATGTTTCCCATTTTGGCTACCCCTTTCAATGATGACGGGAGCATTGATTGGGACAGCCAAAAAAGGTTGATCCAATATCTAATTGAACGAGGCGTTCACGGAATCGTGATGTTAGCAAACGCCAGTGAGGGGTATACGCTTTCTGACAGCGAAAAGAAAAAGTTAATTGAGCTGGCTGCAAAAGAGATTGAAGGCCGCGTTCCATTAGTTGTCACGGTCAGTCATTTCAGTTCTGAGGTCGCGTCGGAACATGCCAATTACGCCGAGAATATGGGTGCATTCGCAGTGATGAGCTACCCTCCATTTTTCGGTCAGTGGTCCCCGGACACAGAAGGAATCCGAGAATACTTTGATAGGTTGTCCAATGCAATCAAAATCCCCATCATTTATCAGGATCATCCCCTTTCGGGGGTAAAAATGCCAGCCTCTGCCCTTGCGGAAATCGCAAAAAGAGTTGACCGGCTCAGATATATCAAGACCGAATTCGTGGACACCTTGGGGAAAATCCCGGCCTTGAACCGACTGGCTGAGAATTCTTTGGATGGCGTCTTCGGGGGAGCCGGGGGTCTCAATTACATTCATGAACTAGAAGTCGGCGCCTGTGGAAATATGCCCGCATGTTACATGTCAAAGGTCTTGAGCGACGTTTTCAACCATCATCGAGCAGCAAGAAAAAAAGAAGCGGAGCGGATTTTTTTTAAGCACTTGCCTCTAATCAGTTTTGAGCTTTATCATGGGGGCAGGTACATGGTAAAGGAAATCTTAAAGAAAAACGGTATCATCAAATCCACTTACTGCAGACACAAAGCGCCAAAGAGCTGGCATGAAGTCAACCTAAAGGCACTGAACAACCTATTGAGTAAGTATGATCTCAACACGTTTTAACCCGTGCTTTTAGCAAACAAAAAATGTTTTACCTCTCCCGGGATTCTCGATACCGTTTACGTGCAACCTTAAATGCAACAGAAAGGTCTCTCTATCTCATTGATACATTTCGGCAGGCGAGTCTTACCTTTCATAAATTTCCATAGATGCGGTACACATCATCCAGGTGCATACCCGCCCGGATCTTTTTTCTCTCCTCGATCTCTGAATCCAATAGTTCCTCACAGCGGAGCATCACCTCGTCCACCGCTTCGCGAGGTATGACCTGAACACCATCCAGGTCGCCGAAAATAAAATCTCCAGGAAAAACCTTGACGGAGTGCTTTAGATGTCCCGGCATGTATATGGGTGTGTTGATTTCGTTCACAATCCAACCGGTTTTGGCATTGGCTGTAATCCCCATGGTGAAGACGGGAAAATCCTCCATTTGGAGGATTATCCGGGTGTCCCGCACATTTCCGGCGATGACCACGCCCACTGATCCGAGGGTTTGCGCAAGGTTTGAACTCATCTCACCCCACTGGGCAGCGAGAAAATTTGGGCCTGTGTCTATGCAGATAACACAGCCGGGGGTGATGGCTTCCATCACCTTCTTCTGTTTTGGACCTCCGCCCCAGCCACGCTCGCCCCGCTCACGAATGACCTCCTCCTCTTCAGCGTGAGAATGCATCTTAATAGTCAACGCATGACCGGCCAGAACCATGTCCTGACGCAGAGGAAATATCTTAGGGGAAAGCATGGTCTCCTTTATATCCAGAGACCAGAGTTTATCAAAGACTAAACCACCATAAAACCGTTTATAGCGCTGTACACGCTCGAGGGGATCAATATCCGGACGCCTGTATTGGGTCATGATGTCTCTCCTTTTGAAGTTTAGCAGAACATCGATTGTGATAATAAAGTGGTTAAAAAACATCTGTCAAGGAAAATCTCGGTATCGCTCGATGACTTATCAGATTACTAATCAAAGGGCTCGCTTCGAAGTACTTTGCTAATGCTCTTTCCATCATGACCCGTCTCCCTCTGAATCTGCCGGATACTCTTGGATATGGGTGACCCCAACGGCGTATTGATTTTCGATGAGACGGGATTTCCCAAAAAAGGCGACAATTCTGTGGGGGTGGCCAGGCAGTATTGTGGAGCTGTGGGCAAGGTTGAGAATTGCCAGGTGGGGGTATTTGCCGCATACGCATCGCGCCATGGTTATGCGCTGGTAGACAAGCGGTTGTATATCCCACAGCAGTGGTTTACCGAGCATTACACTGATCGGAGGGAAAAGTGCGAGGTTCCGGAAGGATTAGAATTCAAGACCAAGGCGCAATTGGCCGTGGAGATGTTCCAGGAGCTTCGAGATCAAGAAACGCTCCCTTTTAAATACGTGGTGGCTGATTCGGTGTATGGGAGCAATCCTGATTTTATTGAGGCCGTGGAGGGGTGCATCGGGGTCCCCTATTTTGTATCCATCCCCGCAGATACTCTCTGTTGGCTGCAAATGCCCGTTACACGAAAAAAAGAGTACAAGTACAAAGGGGAGCTACGCTCCAAACTGATAGTCGAACGGACAGAGAAGAAACCCATATCCGTTGAAGCGCTGGCAAAGAGCATCAACCAGTATTTCTGGTATCGGCGC
>JAFDED010000074.1 GCA_019310535.1 Deltaproteobacteria bacterium | reverse complement strand
GCTTGAGCTTTCTTGAGGAGCTCCGCTCGCTCGCTCGCAAACTGCACAGGAGGTTTATCAAAGATTGGTTTAATTTTTCCTTGACATTTACCGCCTCTTCATAGATGGGTTTAGGAAGCATTCATTGGTGTTAGTAACACAGAAGAAGAGCCTTCCATGGGATAGGCGGCTGGTGACCGATAGTGGTGTCGTCGAACTGCCTCGTAGTGCCAGCATTTTCCTTCGCTGCGCATCAGTTTCGGGAAAAGAGAGTGACCGAACAACATGATAA
The DNA here is from genome assembly GCA_019310535.1 of Deltaproteobacteria bacterium. Classification (GTDB taxonomy): domain Bacteria; phylum Desulfobacterota; class JAFDED01; order JAFDED01; family JAFDED01; genus JAFDED01. The sequence goes on along the minus strand of JAFDED010000074.1, from coordinate 20,152 downwards.
AGCACAGTGTTCTTCCTTTATTACGTCTGCAGGATGCCATTGCTGAATTCAGGGCCGATTCCCGGCATGTCCCCGAGGAGTGAGTGCGCGGCCTGAAAATATATGCGGTTCAAGGCCCAAAAACCTGCCAGGGGTGAACCGAAAAATCCGGTTGCAGGCTGTAAATCTCCTTTTAGCCGCATTGGTGTAACATCCGCCAAATTCTGCCGCACACCTCTGCAGGTTCCTCTTTAACGCTTTAACGGCAGTCCCTGTATCATCAAGAACACTCTCGCCTTTGTGCCGCCAGGTTGATCAAATCTTTCATCATGGCGGCGGCGGCTCCTAGGGGGCTTGACTTGCCGCCTGTGACCGTAACTCTGTCCATAATATCTGTGGAATAAGTGATACCCTTTTCGGAGCCGCTTACAGAAGCCATGGGATGATTCCGATCTAGGGCCAGGGGGGCAACCCTCACAATCACCTGTTCTTCATCTCTCTGGATCTTGCCGATCAATCGGATCACTTTTCCATTCTCACGTGCCTTCTGTATATCCACAGGCGTGATCTCTCTGATACCCTGGACCGTAACATCGTTCAGCGAAACACCGGCGCCAAAAAGGCCGTTTGCGATGAGCACCAGCTTATTGGCCGTATCCCATCCCTCCACATCATAAGAGGGATCGGGCTCTGCTATGCCCAGCTTCTGAGCCTCGGAAAGGGCTTCAGCATACGGGACATCATCTTCCTGCATACGGGTTAAAATATAATTGGATGTGCCATTGAGAATTCCTTCAGCGGAGATCAGGTGAGTACCGGCCAGACACACGATCCCCACATCCAGTGTGGGAAGGGCGGCAGCGGTTGCAGCACTGTAAAAAATGCGCACGTTCCTGGCATTGGCAATTTCCATGAGTTCTTTAAACCGAAGCACCAGAGGTCCTTTGTTGGCTGTGATCACGTGCAGACCATGATACAGTGCCGTGCGTATGTTCCCAAGCCCTGGTTCGCCGTGGTTAATATTCGTGGGTGTTATCTCCACCCAGACACTGGCCGGGACCATATCGGCCACCTGCTCGGAGGTGAGGCCCGGGCGCCCCAGGATCGCGAAATCTTGCACTTGACCGCCGTTAGAGCAAAACTCAACCAGTTTTTCCATGGGTATTGGGGCATCTCCGGCAACCGCAGCGCCTCTGATGTCCACTACGGCACGAACGTTTACCTCCAGGTCATATTGCTCTTTCAGCAGGAGCGCCTTTTGGGCCAGGAGGCTTCCAAACGCGCGCCCAACATTTCCGAAACCGCAGATAATGATCGGAATCTTCACCATGTCCTCATTTTTCTTTGTGAGAAATCGTCTTTTGAACCACCGGAATAGCAAATACCACGGTAATCTGTCAATGAATACATGTTCGTATAATAGGTGAAACCGCCTTTACCTGCAAGGAGAATATGTTTGGATAATTCAAAGTCGCGTATGGTGCAGTTTTAAAGCATTCCATCGCAAGGAAATAACTGAAGGAAATTCTTCAGACCCCCGAGATTCATGAGCCCAATGGCACGCCTTCTCAGAAGGGGAAGAATGTCTTTGCCGCAAATTGCGATGATCGTGTTGGAGATTTGGCATTGACGGGAGGAAGACGGACGGATTACAATTCAAGTACATTTATTATTGGGGCTAGATCTGAGCTGGATGGTTCCCGGCGCGGATAATGATCACTCATTGATGAAAAGGAGAATGCACATGCGCACAAATGCGGACCTTTTGGCGGATGCTCTCTATAGAAGAGGCGTGCGACATGTTTATGGCATACCTAGTGGTGAAAACCTGGCAGTAGTGGATGCCTTGAGACGGAGGGGAATTTCTTTCGTTTTGGTAAGCAATGAAGCCTCTGCCGGATTCATGGCCGACGTTGAGGGGCGCCTGATGGGTCGGCCCGGTGTTTGTCTCAGTACACTGGGGCCGGGTGCGTGCAACATGACCACCGGTGTCGGCAATGCCTTCCTGGACCGATCTCCGCTGGTGGCCCTGACAGCTCAGGTTCGTCGTGCTCTCCATGGGCGCGTGAATCAGATGCATGTAGAACACCGACTTCTTTACTCTCCCATCACCAAGTGGAGTGGGGTTATAACACCCGGAGCAGTGGAGTGGGCGATGGCCAGGGCATTCCGGCTGGCCGCCGAAGAGATCCCCGGTGCAGTGCACCTGGATATGCCTCAGGATGTGATGGAAGGCCCAATTGTTGCAGAAACTATTTACGAAGAACCGATTACACGCGATGACCTCAGAGCGTCGCCCGATGTAGGGGTGGTGGAGGAGATCCTTCGAAAGGCGCGATACCCTGTGATGGCCGTAGGAATCACTGCGATGCGAGGCGGTTTGGGGGCCGGCCTGACCGTCTTTGCGGAGCGCCATGGTATTCCCGTTGTTTCAACCGTAATGGGGAAGGGGTCGATTCCCTCCACTCACCCTCTCTTTGTGGGCGTTGTGGGTCGAGCGAGGAGCGGGTTGGTTTACGATACCATCGCTCAGGCTGATTTAGTGCTAGGAGTCGGGTATGACCCTGTGGAGATCAATTACGAAGCATGGATGCCTCGAGCCCCGCTGGTTCACATGGATTCACGACCGGTGGACATCGACGATATGCAGAAAGTGAAGGCCCAGGTGGTTTCCCACCCCTCGGCGCTGGTGAAAGCATTAAACAATATACCACCCATCTCGAACGGCTGGGATCATACAACATTGGCGGGTGCTAAGGAAAAGCTGCGTTCAGCCCTCCGGCCCCGTGTTGATGACTTTTCCCCCCATCACGTGGTGGACATTCTGGAGGAGATGCTGCCGGAAGAGCATGTTTTGAGTTTTGACGTTGGCGCGCATACCCATTTGATCGCTCAGATGTGGGAAAGAGCGGCCCCGGGGAGGTTCCTGGTCTCCAATGGCTGGTCCTCCATGGGTTTCGCTGTGCCGGCTGCCATCGCAGCTCAGCTCCACCGGCCGAATAGTCGTGTGGCCTGCATAACCGGGGACGGGGGCTTTCTCATGATGGCGGGGGAGATGGCGACGGTCGGCCGGTTGGGCACACCGGTGGTATTCATAGTCCTCGTTGATGGTGATTTGAGCTTGATCGCAGTCCGGGAGCGAAAACGCAGGATCGAACCGTATGGTATTCATCTTTTTGATCGCCGGCGCCCGCTGGCCGACTCGGTCTTCGGCGTACCTGCACGAATTGTCACCACAGAGACATGTTTCAGAAAAGCGCTTGGAGAGGCTCTGGAAAGTCGCGCTCCATGTATTATAAAGGCCGTGGTGGACCCGTCGGAGTATTATGAATTGCTTTGATTTCGACGGGGTGATTCTCTGAAACCAGGCCGAAGCTAGAACCGGGATGAGACGTAGAACATTAGTTGATATCTCCCGCAGGAATGAAAACCCTTAACGAACGTCTATAATAGGCTTAAAATCGGATTGTTTTACCAGAGTCCTGAGGTCAAGCTAAAAAACGAATCGTGCAAATAGGCTTAAAAATGTAAAAGACTTACATGGCCCAGACCTTGATGTAGTCTACCTGAGCCTGGAATCCGTTCCATACACGCAGGCCGATATGGCCTGCCCTGTAATTCGGGACGCAGCTTCCCCTGCGTACACGTTCCTCGCCGACGTCGATCTCCATGATCTTGTGCATGACGAAGCTACCGGTATCATCGCAATGAACGCCGTGTTTGGTCCCGAAGTAGACCGTGAACCTGTCCTTCACCACATCTATGCGCAGCTTGTGCACATCCGATAAAGTATCACTTGTATTGCAGTCGATCCAATTATCTTCTGTCCATCCCCAGCCCGGCTCAATTGGCGGACATGCAGTATCAACAGGTTTTTCGGGGATGAAATAGCCGCCTTTGTAAACGTCTACGAGACCTGCAGGGCTAGGTTCCTGTTCCCCACAGTAAAGCTCATTGAAGAATAGTTCATCCCCCCCGCAAGACCCTTCAAATGTACGGTGTCCATCAGGTCCCTGGGTCAACCATCGGATGAGAAATTGTCCATTACTAAAAGCTCCAATTCTTGGTTCCATCTGAAGCACGTAGGCCAGGGTTTCGTCAAGGTCTGTTTCGTTCCACGGGCCGCCCAGGGCCTTTGTGGGATGGTGGAGCCGAAAGATAATGCCAAATCCTTGATCCAACTGCGGGATCAAAACGTTGAGACTGAATTTCACCTCAATAGAATAGTTCTGATAATTCTGGCCATCCTGTTCCACTGGGAGGCCTGATTGCTCTTGGCCTTGTATTTTGAGCCGACCGGTTCCCGGTGTGGTCGGAAAGATCATAATGTATTCCTGCTCCCCGGGAATAAAAAGATCCAATGGAAACCCGATATTGAAAAAGCCGCCGTGAGCGCCAATGTCGGGAACGGTCTCACCGGCCATGGTGAACGCTTGCTCAAGCCAGGGCTCAGTTTGATCGTCGATGTTGCTGAGGACGACCGTGTCGTCCCCCCAGCCTTTTGTTGAGGCAAAGTATCGCTGGTCGAATGATTGATCAGGAGGTTCATCGAAATCTTCGCTCCAATCGGGGGCCACGTAATTCCTGAAGTTCATCAGCGCCAGCTCACGCCTGGCGGTGGAGCCGGTGAGGGCGGAAGTGGATGTCAGTATGTTGGTGAGAGGATTGTAAAGCACGGTAAAGCTTCCTCCGGGGAAGGAGCCGCTGGGAGCAAAAGTACGGATCAGCCCCGGGCTTTGTAATGCCCTGTGGCGATCAGGGTTGTTTACGGTGTCATTGGCATAGCCGATGGCGAACTCGATGCCGGATTGTGCAAGGGCATAGACCTGCTGCATCTCAACGACGTCCACGCCGGAGACCTGGGTGTTGTAAACTTCCCATGAAATGGCGACGCCCATAATGCCCAGCAGCATCACGCCAAAGATCAGCAAGACCACGGCCACACCCGGAGAATGGCTCCACATCCTTTTCATCGCGCCACAACCTCCCACCAGTCCTTGTTGAAGCGCTTCTTCGGATGGGAAGCCGTATCGGGTAGATTGTTGGGCACCACTTCCATAGAAATGGTATGACCATCATCAGTAGTGAAGGTGAGTTCCAATGTCAGCTTGTTGGACCCAAAATTGTCGTCGTCGCTTGAACTAGTTCTGGAGACGATGAAGTTGGAAACATGACTGGCAATGGGGTGCTGGTCGTCGTTGCGGATAATATTTCCATTGGAGAGCCGGAAGTTCACGATCTCGCTGCCGGATGGACGGGCAATAGCCACGGTTACCTGCGATGCATTGTCTGTGCCCTGCGGCGGGTACGCAATGCTGGTGGCCTCCCTGATCTCGCGGACCATCAGTTCTATGGCGAACTTTCCCTCTTCGTAACTTTCAGTCCGCTCGTTCACCGCCACGTATATCTGCGCCGCCTGGTAGAGAAAGGTCACGGTGAAAAGGGCCATCACAGACAATATAACCATGGTTATGGTCAATTCCACCATGGTGAAGCCTCTGATTTTTTCCGTGTTTAAAGGGGCTGACAAGCTTGGCATTGTTAGATCATCAGCGCGTCGTATGACCAGTTGGAGACGATGCCCTGCAGCGATACTGTGCGCAAAGACGGCGTGGTGATAACGACCTCAATTTTTTTATAATCCGTTGGCGATATAGATATATTCAAATTAGTATCTTTTGGGTCAATATACTGTATTGTTTTCGTGCCGCTGTAACCTTCAGGTAAAATTATATCAGTATCAGTGATGGCTGTTATCGAACCGGGAGTTAAGCATCTGTCAAAAAAGTCCATATGAGTGTATCTTTCCATAACGCTCTGGGCGAGAAGGACCGCCCGCAACACTTCATCGGGCTTTTCAAAGTCTCTCACCCCCATCACGAAAGGGAAAAGGACCCCCCCGATGATGATAGATGCCACCACCATGAAAACCACGATCTCGATCAGGCTGAACCCCCGGGAACCGGAGAGAGCGCAACAGTTCAGTAAATAGCCGCGTTTCGGAATGGGCATGGCTTTTCGCATGGTGTAATGTAATGGAATAATTATATTCAGGAGCGAGGTTTTCAGGACTGCAAACAAAAATATTTTCATGGGCTTGTTAGAGGCATTTAAATAAGAAGAGTATATCATGATTTAATGGATTTCCACCTGACCGGTGGTAGCTATGACCGAAAGGGTTTTTTGGACACTTCCGCCGGTGGTTAGCTGAATGATGACATTTGAAGACAGCAAATTCCCCCCTCCACCCACGGGCTGTCCTCTGGAATTGAACCTAAGTGTAACATCGGGTTGAATACAGATTTGGGAAAATTCCGGTAGGCTGGCGAAGTTCAAAGGGAAATGTCCACCGGTATAATCTGAACCACCCTTTGTGGCGGTGCATTGCGTTGCGCTGAACCGCATCTCGCATGCGGTGCTCTCTTTCATGGCCAGTCCCTGCATTCGCCGGATGTCAGTGCGGATCATGTCGGCAAGGGCCTCTGCAGATAAGCTTGTGGTGGTTCCCGGCTGCGTAGCGACGTAGGCTGCTAAAATGGCGACGACCAGGACCACCACGATCAGTTCGATATACGTGAACCCCTGCTCGCATTCAGCCAGTTTATTGCTGCTTAAATGACCTGTTGGCCAATCAATTTTTCTGGGCGCTTTGATCATCATATGATAGACTCAATAGTATGTGGCCGTCTTTTTTTGTTTGCTCCGTCAACCTCCTACACCACCGCACCAGCTGCTTGCATCATATGATAAGATACCCGTGTTTCTATCATAGGTAGCGTCCATGTTTCCGCATTCGTTACCGGTTATCCTGATGGTTGTATTATCGGGCGCGGCTACCGTTAAGTCTCCCGGTTGGATGTGGGTAGCGGCTAACGCCGCAGGCGCATTATCTGGGAACACCTTGTTTTGAGCATAGTAGTTAGCCACGGCTCCCTGGATACCCCCAAAAATTCCTTTGGCAGCGGATATTTCAGCATCCTTCTTGATCTGGTAATACTTCGGAAGGGCTACCGCGGCCATTACTCCCAGGATCACGATAACCATGACAAGTTCGATCAGGGTAAATCCTCGCTGATTTTTACATTTTTCCCTGAACATGCTTTTGACCTCCTTAAATTACTCCAATACTTTAAACAATTTTGAGCAAAAAATGCACCGTATAATTAAAGCAGCAACATGAAAGTGATTTCAGGTGTTTTTAATAAAATATCGTTTTTATCTGACGATAAAATGGGTTGTCTTGATACACTTCTGTCGTTTTGCATGAGAAGCGCATGTATTTCAAGTACCGTGTAGTTGAGCATGTTTCGCCTCATGATACTTGCGCGCGCGATGATCGATGATCAGGGTTCAGGGTGACTCAAAATGAAACAGTTAAACGTATCAAAGACTTGGACTTGGTGCCCGCGGCTGTTATTTGAATACAAGAATCAAGGTTCATCCCAATCTTTTAAATGCCCTGAGCATGTCCCACCAGGGCAGGAAAATAGCAAGGGCAAAAAACATAACAACCAGGCCCAAACCAATAGTCAGCACGGGTTCAATCATGCTGTTCAGTCGGCTTACGTGGTATTCCACCTCCATGTCATAATGATTGGCCACTTCATGGAGTAATTCCTCAATGGTCCCAGATTCCTCCCCGATGGCTATCATATGAATTACCAATGGAGGAAAGATTTTTCGCTGGTTGAGCGGTCGCGCGAGGCCTTTTCCCTCTTCCAGAAGCCTGCTGACCCGTTGAACTTCCTGGGAGATGTAGCTATTTCCCAGTGTGCGCGACACGATCTCCATGGTTCGGATAATGGGCATTCCTGTCCGGTTGAGCGTTTCCACCATGTGGGCGAACCGCGTCATGGCCACTTTCAAAAACAGTGGTCCGAAAATGGGCAGTTTCAGCTTGAAATGATCCCACGTCAAGCGGCCTCTTCGGCTTTTGAGAACGAGGAAAAATCCTGATATTAGCACAATGGAGAAAACCAGCAACGCATACCAGTATTGCTGGAAAATCGTGTTCAAAAAAATCATGATTTGTGTTGGGAGCGGCAAAGCGGCTCGTCCCTCAAATAACCTCACAAACTTGGGGACCACGAAGATCATAAGCGCGTTAAAAGCCACAGCCAAAACGATGATGACGAGCATCGGGTAGCGGATTGCAGCCTTAAGACACTGTCTGGTGTGGAGGTCAAAATGGAGAAGCTGTGCCAGTCGGGACAACACCTCATCCATGACGCCGCCCATTTCGCCCGCGTTGATCATGCCGGTGTAAAGCTCGGAGAAAACGCCGGGATGACGCTCCATGCTTTGTGCAAGGGAACTGCCTGTCTCAACCTCGATTATCATTTGCGCCACTATATGTTTGAGGTGCTTGCTTTCCGTCTGTTCGCGAATAACTCGCAGAGCCGAGATAAGCGGAATCCCCGCCCGATACATGGTGGCCAGTTGGCGGGTAAACATGATTAAATCCTCGATGCGCACTTTCTCCATTCTGGCGGACCATTCGCTGATGCGGGTAGACCAGTTTTTTTTCTCTCGGATCAGAATGGGAATATATCCCATACTGCTGAGTTGGTCGGCCGCCGCGTTCGGGTCCGGAGCTTGAATGAAGCCGGCTACGGCTGCTCCGGATTGATCTCTCGCCCTGTAGTGAAATTGTGTCATGCTGGATACTTATTCTCGATTTTGATGCGATGGTACTGGATTTTCCGGTAAAAGGCAGCCCGGCTGATACCCAGCATCCTCGCGGCCCGGGATATATTGTAATCGGTCATGGATAACGCCTGGATCAGGGCTTCCCGCTCAAGCTTTTTCAAGGGAATGACTGGATTAACTTGACCGGTCGGCGGGGTATTTTCGCGTTCTGAAACTTGGTTCATCCCTCGGCAGCCCACTCGACTGACAATCCAGCTTGCTCACTTGATTCGCGATTTTCGACAACCAGGAGAACGGTCGGTTTTGGTTCCAACTTTTGCATGGAAAAGTACCAACACAATTCCCTCAGTCCGTCATGGTCACTCGGATCGCCTCTTCTGGCGTGGTGATACCGCTGAGGGCTTTTTGTATGGCGTCTTGCCTGAGGGTGCGCATTCCTTGTTGTTGGGCGATGGCCGCGATGACGGCGCTGGAGCTTCTTTCTACAATTTTCTCACGTAGTTCATCGCTGACGACCAAGGTCTCAAAAATGCCGGTTCTGCCTCGGTAGCCTGAATTCTTACAAAAACTGCAGCCCCTGCCGCGGTATAAGGTGGGGATATTATGCCCATCTCCGAGGCCCAGGTTCTGCAGGTATGCAGGTGAGGGGGTATAAGCCTCTCTGCATTCCGGACAGATAGTACGTAGCAATCGCTGGCTGATAATGCCTATGACGGATGAGGAGATCAGGAAGGGCTCCGTGCCCATGTCGGCCAGCCGAACCAGCGCCCCGGCCGCGTCGTTGGTGTGGACGGTACTGAACACCAGGTGCCCGGTGAGCGCGGCCTGGACGGCAATTTCCGCTGTTTCCTGATCGCGGATTTCGCCCACCATAATGATATCAGGATCCTGCCGGAGAATGGCGCGGAGCCCTGTGGCGAAAGTCAGTCCCGCGCGGGGGTTGACCTGGGACTGGCGCACCCAATTCAATCGGTATTCCACCGGGTCTTCGATGGTTTTAATGTTCTTTTCCACCGAGTTGACCCGATTCAAGATGGCGTAAAGAGTTGTGGTTTTGCCGCTGCCCGTTGGACCGGCGGCGAGAATCATGCCATAAGGTTTATGAATTAGTTTTTCGAAGCGTTCCAGATCGTCTTTTTGCAAACCCAGGCGATCCATTCGATATAATGCTGTGGATTTGTCCAGCAGCCGCATGACAACGTTCTCGCCGTAAACAGTGGGAAAGGTGGAAACGCGGATGGCGATCTCCCTGTTTTCCTTCTTGATATCGAAGCGACCATCCTGGGGAGTACGCCGGTTGGCGATATCCATCCTGGACATGATCTTGATTCGTGAGATAATGGGCAGTTGGAGACGTTTTGGGGTGTTATGAATCTCATATAAGATACCGTCAATGCGGTAACGAATCCTCGTGAGATTTTCTTCGGGCTCGAAATGAATATCGCTGGCAGAATCTCGTAGGGCCTGGGCTATGATATTATTCACCAGCTTCACCACCGGCGCTTCCTGGGCGATGGTCTGCAGTCGGCTGATCTCGACCTCCGATTCGTCCCCCTCGATGCTTTCCTCCGGGAGACTCTCGATGATATCAGCCAATGAATGGCTTTCCCCGTAATATTGGTTCAGAGCACGTTCCATTTCCGCCACGGTGCAAATATGGGGTTCTACCTCCTTACAGGTGGTGCGAGCAACTTCATCGATGGCAAAGATGTCCAGCGGGTCCGTCATCGCGACATGCAGTACTCCCTCATCTACATATAAGGGAATGACCTGTTGCGATCGGGCTACACCCTCAGGTATCAGCCCGATCACCATCTGGTCCGCCATAAAATTGTCCATTTCTACCCGGGGTACTCTAAGTTGCTCCTCCATGATGGTAATGATATCGTTTTCCGTTATATATCCAAGCCGCACGAGCACCTGCCCGAGTTTCTCCCCCAGCTTTTTTTGCTCTTCCAATCCATCTTCAAGCTGGGCGCGTGTGATTAATCCTGCGGTAAGAAGGAACTCACCGAGTTTTCTGCGTGTACGTCGGGCCATAAGCCCTCACCTCCTGCGGTCCGGCGAGCAAAGCAACCATGAATTCCCAGACATATTCAAACCCATCCTCTCGTTTCAAAAAGATCGAGCGTATTGAAATCGAATGTTCCGGCCGTTCTGGAAGTCGACGGAATGGCGGCTATGGCTGAGTTCAAGGGCTTTTGGATGACGGGTGAATGATCCCTCCGTACCCCGACAATGTCTGCCTAAACCGAGCACCGTTATTGTGCAACGATGGAATTCCCGTATGACTAACCCGCGAGCATCAGAAAGTCCAAGCATTTCAATGCCCTTCTTTTCTGTATATTCCAGTGTCATTTTCATCTATGGCGATGGGGTTTTCTCAAAATGGCTCGCCGTTAATGTGGGGAAACCGGATTGTCTGTCCTATCCTTAAATTATTAATGTTTGTTAAGCCAGGATTGTTGAGTTTGATCAGTCTCAGGACTTCAGGGTCTGACCGGCCATAAATTCGGTGCGCTAGTGAGGAAAGAGTGTCTCCCTGTTTGACCACCCGGATGATTTTTACAGAGATCCCCTCTTCCAGGGACCTGTCCGGCTGTGGGGAGAAACTGATAGATTCGCTGCTTCGCAATAACAAAGAAGAAGGCTCTGGATTTTCTGTTACCGTCCTTTTTCGCGGAGACTCTTTCCGAACCAGAGCTTGGGTGCCGGTCGATAAAAAGTCCATTTTCTGGTGGTTAACTTTGATTTTTTCTTTAAGGAGCGAGATATTTCGGGGAAAAGAATCAACCGTTGACTGCGTCGATTCTGGGATGAGGTTCGCTGGAACTTTCGCTTCGCTCAATGCCGGTGCCATGTTTACGTCGGTTGAGAGGGTCGGTTCTGCAGTGGAACTCACTGAACCCGAAGGATAATGGGTCAAGGTGCTGATTATCGACTCCGCCAAGACGGCATTTTTAGCCCGGGAGAACAAAGATTGTGCTTTGAGTAAGGGAAACAATATTAACGACGATGACCGAGGGATGAAAAAAAACAAAGTAACAGCAAGGCATAATAACAAAGCTGCGGCCACAAATGCCCTTTTTGCCGGGAATCGCATTGGTTTTGTTCTCAAGTTCGACCTCATTTTAAGGACATTCCGAATAGTAGCACGATCCACCCGGTTTTTCTTTTGGATGAGCATTGTGATTAACGCGTGATGACACAAAAAGACGATTTTCCGAGGATATCCTCCGGTAGCACGGTATATGGTGTTAATGGCTCCCCTGGTGAAAAGCGTTGGCGTGTTTTGTGGGCCCGCAACGGCCAGTCTATGATTGATCATGGCTTCCGTCTCTGCGCGATTCATTGGATGGAGGACAAAGTACTCGTTAATGCGATCCATTACATTTGGTTGTTGACGGATCTTCTCTAGAAGTTCCACCTGTCCAAGGAGCACTAATTGAAGCAATTTGTATTCATTCGTCTCAAAGTTGAGCATTTCCCTGAGGACCTCCAACGCCGGAGGTGCCAATTTTTGGGCCTCGTCAATGATGAGCACGATGGTTTTATTCTCCTTGACTCCTTTCTCGAAAAGAAAAAATTGGAGAGCATTCTTATAAGCGACTGGAGAAGATTCGGTGGGTGCAGGGATTGAGAATGTGCGCAGGAGGAATGCAAGAAACTCCATCCCCGACTCAAAAGAGGGATCAAGAATTAAATGGAAAAGGAAATCTTCTGTCTCACCCTCGAACAGCTTCAGCAAAGAGCGGCCTATGGTGGTCTTTCCCGTCCCGATGTCTCCTACCAGCACGTTTAGCCCGCGACGAAGGCGGATGGCGATCTCGAGTTTGTTCAAAAAATTGTAGCATTCCCGTGAATGATAGAGAAAAAGCGGATCGGGTGAGCTGGAAAAAGGCTCTTTCTTTAGATTCAGAAGCTGGTAGTAACTCATTATCCGCCTTCTCCAAAATATCCCTGCAAGCCCCGGATAATAAAGGAGATCACCCCATGGGTCCTGCCCACCTAAAGAGCGTAATCCTTTTTAAATGATAAGAGGTTGAATGAAACGGTTTGGAAAAAAACAGTTGACAAGTACCGGCAAAATCATTTAATTTATCCATGAAGCGGGCATAGCTCAGTTGGTAGAGTACAAGCTTCCCAAGCTTGGTGTCACGGGTTCGAGCCCCGTTGCCCGCTCCATTATTTTTTTTACTTGTTCCTCTATAAAAAAGAGCAGTGTATTTTTTGGGCCAATTTCATAAGAGTAAAGTGCAAATGCGGTGTATAATAAAATTTGTACGCTATTGTATACTAAATACAAAATTTTGTCAAATTCCAGGGATCAAATAATTTTTTTCTTGCGTTAAGCGATTTTTAATGATAAAAATATTCTTAAAGGCTACGTAAAGTGGGCCAAATCGCCCACTTTTTTATTATTATTAGGAATCAATACCGGAGTTAATAGTGCGCAAAGCGTTGGTGGCGGATATTGCGTTACTCATAGAGCCCATTATAGAAGACCAAAGCATGGAGTTAGTGGATCTGGAGTTCCGTCGGGAACGCAGTGGATGGGTTCTTCGACTGTTTATCGATCGAGAAGGAGGCGTTACGCTGGATGACTGTGCGGATATCAGCGGTCGAGTGGGAGCTGTTCTCGATGTTCAAGACATTATAGATGTCTCATATGTGCTGGAGGTTTCGTCGCCGGGGGTTAATCGACCGCTTCGTAAAGAAAAAGATTTTCAAAGATTTACAGGTCATCATATTTCGTTTACAACAGTGCAAAGCATTGATGGACAGAAGAATTTTAAAGGGCTGCTCATGGGGTTGCGAGAAGACAACTTACTGTTCCGCTCTGATGAGGGACGGGAGGTGAATATCCCCCTAGGTAATGTTGCCAGGGCTCACATAAATTATCGATGGGATGAAGCAGCCCCGGGAGGCCACCGAGTGTGCCCAAAGGGGAATCGGAGGTAAAGGCAAATGAGCCCTTTTTCAGACCTGAGCCGTGTAATTGACCAAGTGGGGAAAGATAGGGGCATCGATAAAGCGATCCTGATCGATGCGCTGGAAAATGCAATCCTCACTGCCGCCAGGAAAAAATTCGGACCGCGTCTCAGTATTGAGGTCCTTTTCAACGACGAAGAGGGCGAGATCGAGGTGTTTCAATTCAAGGAAGTTGTGGAATCCGTCCGAAATCCGGAAGTGGATATTTCCCTGGAGGAAGCCCGGGCAACACTTGACCCCGAGGCGGAGATCGGCGATAGCCTTGGCATAAAGATGGATCTGAACGAACTGGGCCGGATTGCCGCGCAGGTAGCCAAGCAAGTCATTATCCAGCGTGTGAAAGATGCTGAGCGCGAGAATATATATGGAGAATATAAGGACCGCAAAGGGGAATTGGTCCACGGCATTGTGCACAGATTCGAGGGAGGGAATGTCATCGTTAACCTCGGGCGGGCCGAGGCCGTTTTGCCTCCCCATGAACAGGTCCCTCGGGAGGCTTATCGTCAGGGCGATCGAATTAGGGCTTATATTCTTGATGTGAGACGCAATCCCAGGGAAGCTCAGATTATTTTGAGCCGCACCCATCCCAATCTCGTGGTCAAACTTTTCGAAGTGGAGGTTCCCGAGGTCTATGAGGGGATCGTCAAAGTGGTCAGTGCTGCCCGAGAACCGGGATTGCGCTCCAAGATCGCCGTGGCGTCTACTGACTCCGATGTAGACCCCGTAGGAGCCTGCGTGGGTATGAAAGGGTCTCGCGTTCAAAGTGTGGTTCAGGAATTGCGCGGTGAGAGGATCGATATTATCCCCTATACTCAAGACCCTGCCCGTTTCGTTTGTAATGCGTTGGCCCCTGCAGAGGTGAATCAGGTGTTTGTGGACGAGGATAATCTCTCCATGGAGGTGATTGTCCCGGATGACCACCTATCGTTGGCAATTGGCAAGAAGGGGCAGAATGTCAGACTGGCTGCAAAACTGACCGGGTGGAAAATTGATGTGCGCAGCGAAGAGAAGCTCCAGCAAATTATGCAAAAGACCCTCTGCTCGATGTGCGATTTGCAAGGAGTGGGCGAGGCCACGGCAAACCTACTTTATAATCATGGGTATCAATCTATTGAATCTCTGGCAGAGGCAGAAATGGAAGAACTCACCCAGATTTCCGGCATTGGTGAGAAAAAGGCCGTAGTAATCATCCGCTCCGCCCGGGAGGCACTCTCTGGAGCAGCGCCTCAGCATGCGAAGCCAGAGGACGCTTTAACTGAGGACTCCGTTACAGAGCAAGAAGTTTCTGAGACAGCCGACTCATTGGTTATGCCGCCAACCGATAAAGGAGAAACCGCAAAGGGAGAGCAGGTTCCAGGTGAAGAAGAAACAGACGATGAAGTGTCTTCCAGGGAATATCATTCACTGGATCAGGTCGAAACGATTCCACGGGAACTTGTCCTTGCTCTCAAGAATGCTGGCTACCAAACGGTGGGGAGCTTGCTTGACGCTACGAGAAAAGCACTCAAAGCCGTGCCCGGCATGGAAAATGAAAGCACTTTGGATAGAGTGATTCAGATGGTTTATGAGCATATTACTGCTGCAGAGTCTTCGAACCAAGACTGACTGAATTATGAGATGGGGGTAACTCGGTTGATGTGTGCTCCGTTTCGCGGCACGAAGCTTAAAACAGGAAAAACGGTTCTCGCGAACAATCATGTAACAATGCCCATTCGCCGATGCTTATCTTCACGAATACCATGGAAATCGATGGATGATTGAAAGGAGCATGAATGGGTGCTATTCGAGGTGTTTGATTTTGGGAGGTCCGCGGAATGACCAAAAGAGTTTATGAGCTTGCTCAGGAAATGAGCATTGATAAGGAAGACCTGCTTACTGAAATTCGCAAATTGGATATTCAGGTTGCCAATACTGCCAGTATCCTCGAAGACGAAGAGGTGGCTCGGGTTACTTATATGCTGTCGCCCCGCTTGAAAATGACGACCATTACGGAAAAGCGGATTCGGCATAATGTAATTCGCCGCCGTGTCAAGCGGCCTGAACCTCCACCGGAACCAGAAGTCGTTGGACCAGAGGTGGATCAAGCCCCAGATGCTCTTGTCGCTGAAGAAGTGCAGCAAGAAGAGCGTGCTCCAGCGGAAGCTGCTCTGGCAAAAGATGAAGCCGAATTTGAGCGGGTTGGCGGCGGTACGCCGGTTGCAAAAGCGGCGCCCGAACTTCCCGGCGCTGCTGAGGTAGCAAAGTCCCTAGAGGGAATCGCTGAAACGGCAAAGACCGCTGAGTTGCTCGCCCCTGAAAAAGAAGAACTCCCGGCCGAACCCCAGCCGAAAAGCGTGTCCATTAAAGAAAAGACTTCAGCAGTAGGTATTATAGAGAAAGAAACCGCATTGCCAAAAGAAACGCCGGCGCCGGAGGAAGAGGAACTTCCGTCTCAAAAAATTGAAAAAAGGAAGGAAGTAGTCCCTGGAGAGGCCATCAAAGCACCACGAAAGACCAGAGAAACTCCCTCAAAGGCAAAAAGGAAAAAGCGGGGAGAAAAGGTGGAACCTGCACGTATTCTCGGCCGTGTCGAACTTCCCCGGGAACCCGCCGCGCGAATTGCGCCAACCCCACGGGCAGAAACTCCAGATCAATCCCATCCCACACGTGAAACCGCGGAAACCCAACGGGATAAGGATAGACGCAAGCGGCCGATAAAAACTGAACAAGCTCTTCCACCTGCGCCTCTACCAGTGCCCGAGAAGACGGGCAAGAAAAAGGCTTTTCGCAAAAAGAAAGAAGTCGTTAAGAAGAAAGATCTTTACGAGGAAAAAGGGCGAGCCTTTCATCTGTCGCGCAAAGAAGAGCGCAAAATTGCTGCCCGAAAGACGATTAAAAAGACCGAGATTACCACTCCGAAAGCCATTAAACGACGCATAAAGGTTTACGACACCATATCAGTTGGAGAATTGGCCAAGCGCTTGCAAATCAAGGCAACTGACCTCATTAAAGAGCTCATGAAAATGGGTGTTATGGCTTCCATCAATAAACCGCTGGATATTGATATCGCAACGCTGGTGAGTGCTGAGTTTGGTTACGAGGTAGAAAGTGCCTCCATGGAGCCCATGCATATTCTCGAAACACAGGCTGACCGCCCTGAGGAATTAGTGGCAAGGTCACCGGTGGTTACAGTTATGGGACACGTGGATCATGGAAAAACCGCTCTGTTGGACGCCATTCGCCACACACACGTGATGGAGGGAGAAGCCGGTGGTATTACTCAGCACATCGGGGCATATACAGTAAGACAGGATGGGAATAAGATCGTGTTTATTGACACGCCCGGCCATGAGGCATTTACCGCCATGAGAGCCCGGGGGGCCAAGGTCACCGACATCGTTGTCTTGGTGGTAGCAGCCGATGACGGGGTAATGGCCCAAACCGATGAGGCGATCGCTCATGCCAGGGCGGCCAATGTGCCCATCGTAGTGGCCATCAACAAGATTGATAAACCGAACGCAAATCTCGAACGCGTGCGAAAGTCTTTGGCCGAGAGAGAGCTGATTCCGGAGGAATGGGGTGGAGATGTGCTCTTTACGGAGGTTTCCGCCAAAGAAAAAATAGGCATTGATCAACTTCTCGAAAATATTTTGCTCCAGGCGGAAATTCTGGATTATAAGGCGAACCCAAGCAAACCCGCTCGCGGGGTTGTGATCGAGTCAAGGATGGAGCGCGGCCGAGGGGCTGTGGCCAGCATTCTTGTGCAGGAGGGAACCTTGCGGCCTGGAGATTACTTCATCACAGGGGTACATACTGGCCGCGTGCGAGCTCTTCTGGACGAGAACGGTCAGATGTTGACACACGCACCCCCATCAACCCCGGTCGAAGTCCAGGGTTTCTCTGGGGTTCCCGCGGCAGGCGAAGAGTTTGTAGTTGTTACGGAAGAGAAGAGGGCCAGGGAACTCGTTGAATACCGTCAGCAAAAACAAAGAGAATCCGAACTGGCTCGATCCGCGAAAATCACGCTGGAGACTTTTTACAGCAAAATGCAAGAGGGTGAAGCAAAAGAATTGAACCTCGTGCTCAAAGCGGATACCCAGGGCTCATTGGAGGCGCTCTCCGAAGCCCTGATCAATATGAGCACGGACAAAGTAAAGACTCATATCATACATGGCTCTGTGGGTACCGTTACCGAGAACGACGTTATGCTGGCCTCTGCATCCAAGGCTATTATCGTTGGCTTCCAAGTTAAGTCAGATCCCAGGACTCTGACCCTCGCAGAACATGAAGGAGTCCAGATTCAGCACTACAATATAATTTATAACGCCATTGATGAGATTCATAAGGCCATGAAAGGGTTACTGGAGCCAGTAATAAAGGAGGTTCACCTGGGTCGGGCTGAGGTTCGGCATCTTTTCAGCATCTCCAGAGTGGGTCTCATTGCTGGGTGTACGCAGCTTGAAGGGATAGCCCGCCGAGGAGCTGTGGCGCGAATTATCCGCGATCAGCAAGTGGTGCATGAAGGGAAGGTTACTTCCCTGAAACGCTTTAAAGATGATGTGCGCGAAGTATCGGTCGGCTTTGAATTCGGTCTCTTGATTGATGGAAGCCCGGAATTTCAGATTAAAGACCTTGTCGATTTCTTTGAATACACAGAGGAGGAGGACTCCCTCTGAGATCGGGAATCCGGCAAACTGATCTATCAATAGTTGATATAAAGCCTCTGGAGAAAGCGTGAGACGCTTATTCTTTCAATAGTTCCATGACTGAAGAGCTTACAAAGAAAGACGTTCCTCGGCGATGAAACTATAGGAGTTAGAATGTCTATGGTAGTAGGTGTTCTGACCATTGAGTTGTGGTTTCCCGGTACCCATTCCCTTAAAGGGAAAAGGAAGCTTCTCCAGAAAATAATCGAGAGAACTCGATCCCGATACAATGTCTCAATCGCGGAAGTGAGTGATAATGACCTTTGGCAGCGGACACTCATCGGCATAAGTGTTGTAAGTAATGGAACCGACCACATTCATTCCACACTGGACAACATTACCAATTTTATAACAAATTTGCACGTTGGCGAGGTTATTAGTACCCAGGTTGAGTCCCTGAGCTTTTAATCAATGTGTCATTATGAATAATTACAGAGCTCATAGATTGGGAGAGCTCATTCGAGACTTGATCTCCGAGCTGATGATCCGTAAAATCAAGGATCCGCGCGTAGCATTGGCTACGATCACCGAAGTGGAAATGGAATCCAACTTGCGAGTTGCCCGTGTTTACTACAGTGTGCAAGGAGACGAACAAACACGACGAAATGCCGATAAGGGCCTCAGGAGCGCAAGGGGATATATGAAGCGGGAATTGAGCCGGGCGTTGAGCATTCGCTTCATGCCCGACCTGGTATTCGAATTCGACTCATCGTTGGCTCGCGCACATCGCATTAGAGGCCTTCTGAATGAAAGGTCAGAGGAAATCCGGACCGGAAAAGATAATGGATGAGATCATCCAGGTGATCCATAAGAACCAGAGCTATTGTATCTCAACTCATTCAAATCCTGATGGTGACGCCATTGGCTCGCAGCTTGGATTCGCTCATACCCTGGAGAGTTTGGGAAAGAGTGTTACCCTCTTGAATCGCGACCCTACGCCAAGGATCTACAGGTTTTTAGCTGGAGCTGATCGGATCCTTCAAACTCTGGGCGAGAAACGATCTTTTGACGTTTATTTCATAATAGATTGTGCCGACGTCTCCCGTGTTGGAAATGAATTAACCAGCCATGTTACCAGCCGTGTAACAGTCAATATCGACCATCATACGACCAACCGGCGATTCGCTGATATCAATTGGGTTGAACCAGATGCATCCTCAAGCTCAGAAATGATTTACCGCTTGGCACGTCGGCTGGAGGCGATAATCTCACCGGAAATGGCCGAGTGCCTTTACACCGGGATCGTTATGGACACTGGTTCATTCCGCCAGGGCAACACCACTCCCAGCGCCCTTAAAATAGCGGGTGATTTGGTGGAGCTGGGAGCCAACCCAGGGCGTGTGGCCCGCGAGCTTTATGAGAAAAGGCCTTTTGCTCAGATCCAGTTCCTTGGAATGGTTTTGAACACCCTGGAGATAAGGGCGGATGGGTTGCTGGCTTTGGTTTCCGTCACCCGGAAAATGCTCCAGGCCACCGGGTGCACAGCTGAGGACATCGAAGGATTCGTCAATTACCCATGTTCCATTGAAGGCGTGGAAGTTGGGGCGCTTTTGCGGGAGGAGCCGTTTCGGGGTGTTAAGGTCAGTCTCCGCTCCAGGAACTTGGCGGATGTATCCCGCGTTGCCTCGGAATTCGGGGGCGGGGGACACCAAAATGCAGCGGGATTTTATTTAGACGGAACATTGGAAGAAGTAAAAAACAGGGTGGAAGAAAAAATTCGCTTTCTTTTAACAGATGTTCACCCCATCAAAATGGGATAACCTATTGATATAATAGTATATTGATAGTAATTTTAGTCATACTTGTAGTCACTAATATTAAATATTATATGATTTTTTTCTTGACAT
>JAFDED010000154.1 GCA_019310535.1 Deltaproteobacteria bacterium | reverse complement strand
CATGCTGACCATCCCCTCTCTTCTCCTCCCAATTTTTTGGAAGGAGATTGTGCCATATCAGGGGGTCAATTTTAAATGACGATCAGGGGTCAATTCTATTTTACGATCTACACATTGACAAGGTATATCGATCTATTATTATAATAACTAATCAACTCTTGGACCCTGGAACAGTTCATATTTACGAAAAGCGAGTAAGTTAAATTTAAAAGGAAACCATCCTGCTAAACCTCAAAGATTTAAATAATGAAGACTTTAAGCCGCTTTATGTTCAACTGGCCGATGTTCTTGCGGAACATATCCAGCAGAATAGACTTCAGCCTGGAGACCCTATCCCCTCCGAGAACGATCTGATCCAGCGCTATGCTATAAGCCGGATGACCGTCAGAATCGCCATGCAGCGTCTGGAGACGGAGGGCATCATCAAGAAAATCCAGGGAAGGGGAACCTTCGTTGCTGAGCCCAAGTTTCATGACTATGTGAAAGGTGTAAGATCCCTTGAGGAGACGTTTGCCGAGTAAGGAATCAGTGTTACCAACACGTTAATTGGATACGAGATCACGTATCCGACGCAAATCTGGCTTAAGGATTTAACCCTGCCTGAAGGGAGCAAGGCCTTTAAAATCCGACGACTGAAAAAAATCGGTGAAGAGGTCCTGGGGTTGGAGACAAGAATTTTTCCCCTGGAAGTGGCTGAGAGGTTCGCCCTGGAAGATCTGAAAAGTGAGCCTTTTATCGTTCTTTTGAGGCGCAACGCGGACACTGAGGTTCACAGGGTTGTATACAGGACCCGCAGCTCACAGCTCCTCGAAATGGAGGCGGAAATGATGGGCATTCCCGAGGGTTCTCCCGCGCTTGTCAGGGCAGGAGTCCATTACAATCGCACGGACCAACCCATGATGACGGGGAGGGTTACTTTCCCGGCCGAAAAGGTGGAACTGCACTTTGAGGTTCGAAAGGATCAAAGAATCCAGGAGCGGCTCACACTCAAATAAAGATGCTGACCTTGGGTGAGGTTCCTAGAACGACATCCGTACAACGCATTAATAACATCAAAAGGAACAGAGTAGATGGAAAACAGATATTTAGAGACCGACATTCTCGTCATAGGCGGCGGCAGCGCCGGATGCCTGGCCGCAAACCGTGTGTTGGAAGCGGACCCGGGCCTTAAAGTGGTAATTTTTGAAAAGGGAGACATCAAGTATAGTGGTTCCATAGCCCGAGGGATGGACGCGTTGAACATAGTAGCAATTCCCGACTTCACCAGCCCGGAACTCTACGTGAAATCCAGCACACTTGGCTGCGAGGGTGTTTTGGACGCGCCGCCCAGCTACGAGATGGCCCGGCGATCCTTTGGGCTCTTGAAAAAGCTGGAGGGATGGGGAGTATACTTCCCTCAGGATGAAAAAGGCAATTACCGTACCCTCCAGTATCACCCCATCGGCAAATTCCTGACCGCAATGGAGGAACCGGACCTCAAGGTGATCATCTCCACCAAAGCGCAGGAGAAAGGGGCCATGGCGGTCAACCGGACAATGGGGCTTCGGCTCCTGATGGATGACGGCCGCGTGGCTGGAGCCGTGGGGATCAATGTACGCACCGGAGAGCTGGTGATCTGCCGCGCAGGGGCGGTGATTCTCTCCAGCGGCGGCACCGCTCGATTCGGACTTCCCAACTCGGGCTACCTGTACGGAACGTTCGATTTTCCCGGAAATACGGGCGACGGCTACGTGATGGGCTTCATGGCTGGAGCGTCCCTGACGGGAATGGAGTATTCACGAAGGAGCATGCTGATTAAAGATTCCAACATTCCCCTGCTGGCCATCACCATCACCCGAGGCGGGAGGATGATGGACATCTTTGATAACATCCTCATGGAATGGGAATGCCATGACCATAAGAAATCCAGTGAAGCGTTCGCCAAAGGCTGGGGCCCTCTGCGCATCCGACTCAACCATTTGCCGGAAGAGACCATTCAGGAGATCGAAGACATCCTGTTCACCACGGAACGGCCCGTCCAGCAGCGTTTCTTTAAAGGGCGGAATGTGGATTTTCGAAAAGGCGACATCGAGCTGTGGCCCACCGAGCATCAGCTTTGCGGCGGACACGGGATGAGCGGCCTGGTGGTGAACGAGCGGGCGGAAACCGGTGTGCCCGGCCTTTACGCCGCCGGCGACGTGGCCTGTGTGGCAAAGGGACATCTGACGGGAGCATTCGTCTTCGGTGAGATCGCCGCGGAGCAGGCCGCCCGTTTCGTGCGCTCCAACCCCCGACCGGGCCGGGACTCCGCGCAGGTCGATGACGTGCAAAAGGCCCGTGACCACCGCCTGTCCCATGCCGACAAGCTCATCGATGTCCGGGACCTGGAGTACAAAATGCGGAGGCTGATCAACGACTATGTGATATCCCCCAAAAACGCATACAAGCTTAATAGATGGCTTGAATGGGCAAAGCGGTTTGAGCACGAAATCGAAAACGACACGGCGGTCTCTAATGGACACGATCTCTCCAAACTTTACGAGGTGGAAAACATTCTCAAATGTGCTACATTTTCCGCTGCGGCCGCCCTGGAGCGCAGGGAAAGCCGGTGGGGAAACGCCCACCATCGCACCGATTACCCGGAGCGGGACGACCAGAACTGGCTGTGCCATGTCGATATTCGCCGCGGGGAATATCCGGATGAGATGACAGTGGCCAGACGCCCATTGAACCAACATCTGCCGACTTGAAGGGATAGACCATGAGATCCAACGTCAATATTGTCATCAAAAGGGATATCTGCTATGTTTGTGGCATTTGCATCGAGCGATGCATCCTGGATAACATCCGCATGTATCTGGCTCCGTGTCGCGCCGCCTGCCCCATCCACATGAACTGTCAGGGGTATGTCCGCCTCATCGCCAGCGGCAAAGAGGAAGAAGCCGCCCGGGAGATACGCAAGTATCTCCCCTTCGCAGGGATCGTGGGGAGGGTCTGCACCCACCCGTGCGAGGAGCAGTGCGAACGGCGGAAGGTTGACGACCAGGCCGTTCACATCCGGGCCTTGAAGCGGTACCTGGCCGATACCCTGCCCGAGGTCACGCACGAATCCGCCCGGGCAGATCAAAAGAGCGGGAAGCGGGCGGCCGTTGTGGGGTCGGGCCCGGCCGGGCTTATGGCTGCTCATGATCTGGCCGTCCGGGGGCATTCCGTAACCGTTTTCGACGCCGCGTCCGAGCCGGGAGGAATGTTGCGCTGGTGGATTCCCGCCTTTCGGCTGCCCGGGGAGGAAGTGGCTCATTCCATCAAAATGCTGGAAACGATGAATGTTATGTTTCAGACAGGCCGAGCTCTCGGCAAAGAGCTGGAACTGGAACAACTGGAGAGAGAATGGGATGCGGTGTTCCTGGCCACAGGCGCGGGGTCCGCGGCACGGCTTGGCATAACGGGCGAAGAACTGGACGGTGTGCACCAGGGGCTTGACCTGCTGCGGGAAGTCCGGGAGGGGACACCCCCCCGTTTCGGAAAAAGCGCCATCGTCATAGGCGGCGGCAACACAGCGGTTGATGCCGCGCTGACCTGCCGCAAGCTGGGAGTGGAGGAAGTCAGCATCGTCTGCCTGGAAGAACGAAACAGCATGCCGGCTTTTCAAACGGAACTGCAGGAGGCGCTGGAAGAGGGCATCGCCATCCTGGACTGCTGGGGACCGAGGAAAATATCCCGACAGAATGACAATCGGCTCAAGGTGGAACTGTCGCGCTGCCTCAGGATCTTTGACGACCTGGGCCGGTTCTGCCCCACGCTGGAGGATGCATGCGGCCTGGCGCCTTCCGCCGAATCGGTGGTGGTGGCTATCGGACAGAGACCCAATCATTCAGGCATTCCCTCCGAACTCCTGGATGAAACAAAGCAATCCCTCAGCGCTGACCCTGTGACCATGCAGACGAGGCGTCCCGGGGTCTTTGCGGGAGGAGACGCGGTTTTCGGTCCTCAGTCCGTCATCGATGCCATGGCTAACGGGCGGGAAGCCGCCCTCTCCATCGACCGGATGCTGCGGGGAGAGACCCTCGGGTGGGGGCGGGCATACGGGGACGGCACATGTATTACGGACTTTCCCATCGACCGTTCCGGCGCTGTACCCCGTCCCAGGGCCCAATTGCCGCGCGTGCTTGTTGATACGAGAGATATTCGCACCGAGGTCGAAAAAACACTGGATGCAAAGGATGCCAGGGCCGAGGCAGAGCGATGTTTGAACTGCGGCTATCCGGCAGAGGTCAACCAGACCTGCTGGTACTGCCTGCCCTGCGAGATCGAATGCCCTGTGGATGCTCTGGAGGTGCGGATGCCTTATCTCGTGAGATGAAAGCTTTTTAGTGTCAAATGCGGCGGGTGGGGCTTTTGGCCCTATGTCCACTTACACAATGAGTCTCATGGGAAATGATGACCCGATGGATGGAAGCATTAATCATTCACATGAGCACTCAGCAGCAAATCCTATGACTAAGGAGGGTAAAATGAGTAATGGAGCAGGTCGCAATCGGTTTCAACACATGGTAATTCTTTGCGCGGTCATGGTTGCTTCGCTGATTGTTTTGGGCGGAGCCCCGCTGGCCGCCACGGAATTTCCCACCAAACCCATCAATATCATCGTCAACTATGGGCCGGGCGGCGGAACGGATTTGCCGGCCAGGGCTCTGAGTTCCGTTATCCACAAGTATCTGGGGCAACCATTCATCGTTACCAATAAACCGGGTGGCGGCGCCCAGATCGGCTCGAGCTTCGTGGCCAAAGCAAAGCCTGACGGGTACACATTGCTGCTAACATACGGAGGGCTGGAGCAGACGTTTGCACCGCACCTGCGTAAACTCCCCTATGATCCGCTGAATGATTTCATTCCCATTACCACCATCTCTATTTACGACTGTGTCTTGGATGTCAGAGCCGATGCTCCCTGGAAAAACCTGAAGGAACTGATTGAAGACGCCAAAAAGAAACCAGGAAAAATCCGGTTTGGGCGAAGCGGCACGTTCGGTACCAACCACCTCCAGTCCCTGCTGTTCAAAAGGGAAACTGGGATTCCCATGAAGATCAACCTCCCCTTTGAGGGAGGAACCAAGACCATTACCGGCCTGCTGGGGGGACATATCGACGTGGCCTTCCTGGGGCAGCCCTTTTCCATGCAGCATTACCTGGCCGGCAAGATCCGTATGCTCGGCCTTTCCGCGGAGAAGCGAAACAAATTTCTCCCGGATGTCCCCACTTACAGGGAGGCGGGATATGATATAGTATTGGGAAATGTGAAGGGAATAGCGGCGCCGAAAGGAACACCAATGGAGATCGTGAACAAGCTCCATGACGCTATCATTAAGGCCACAAAGGACAAGGCTTTCAAGAAAATGATGAATAATTTTTACCAGCCGGTGGTCACAATGGAGAGGAAAGAATTTGCCGCGTTCGTAAGAAAACAATACGATCGCTGGGGGCGATTTGTCAAGGAGATGGGCCTGAAGGTAAAGAAATGATCAATTCAGTGATTTATGGATGCCGGGCAGACCATAGAATTGTAAATTTGTCAATTAGCAATGCAAAATGAGCAATGTTACGAGTTGCGGGTTAAAAAAAGCATAACTCGTAACCCGCAACTCGCAACGATCGTTGTCAAGTGTCCGGCATCCTTAGTCTATTCATTTGGATGGCCAATTCCATATGTTTTTACTCATTGAGTCTGGTAGTCACATTACTATTTTTTCAAGTTGAATAATTAGTTCACACTGAAAAATGTGGCTGGAAAGCCTCAATTCTGCGTTGTTTAAGTAAAATAATTTTAAAAAATTGACATTTTTCTCTTGACAATTGATATAAAGGTGATCT
>JAFDED010000073.1 GCA_019310535.1 Deltaproteobacteria bacterium | reverse complement strand
CAGCATCACCATTATTGAGCCGGAGATCTCTCGCGGACACGCTAGATTTTCCTTCCAGAAGGGCCGATGGGTTCTCCACGATCTCAAGAGTCATAACGGCACTTTCGTCAACGGCAAGAGAATACAGAGGAAAGTCCTGAAACATGGGGATCGAATCAGCTTCGGTACCGTGGCCATGCTATTTCATGAGATAACAACCCAGGATGAAGACCGTTCGACCGGGGAGTGTTTGGCGCGTGATACAATGGACTTTCCTTGGGAGATTCAGTCTAAGATGAACTTAGTGCGCACGTTCCTGGACGCCCTTCCCGTGGGGGTGGCAATCCTGAATGAAAGGATGAAGGTTCACTATTGCAATCGTATAATTACCTCGTTTCGGTCTGCCGATGCGAAAGATGAGGTGCGTTCTCTGGGGTTCCTGTTGGGTTGTCCAATCCCTGAAAAGGCAATTATCTTATGCGGGTCTTCAGCGGAGTGTGCAAAGTGTCCTTTGCATAAAGCCGCGGAAAAGGCCTTTCGTGAAGGGGGGTCTACCCACGAAATGGAAATTTCCTGGCCCATATCCATAAATAAAGGCGACTCATCCCATTACATCCGTTTCTCCTTGTTACCTCTCCCCTATTGCCTGACGGGAGAATCATTGGCCATGCTTACCTGGGAGGACATCACTCCCCGTAAGCTTGCCCAGGCGGCTCTCCGGGAGTCAGAACAAAAGTATCGGGCTTTAATGGAAAATATAGCCGATACGGTTTTCACCATAACCATGGATGGCCGTTTCACCTTCTTGAGTCCTCAAGCAGAGGTACTCACCGGGTATCCCATGGAAAAGCTGCTTACAATGTGCTTCAGGAACCTCCTGGTCCCGGAGTATATCCCTCTGTTTGAAGGAAAGATGGCTCCAGGGGAATCAATGAAAGTAATTGAACCCTTTGAAATAGAGATTCGCAACTCTGCTGGAAATAAAGTTCAAGTTGAAATGAGCTTATCCCCTTCTCGTGATGAGAAGGGTAATATCGTCCTCTGTGGGATAGCTCGAGATATTACCGAAAAAAAGAAATTGGAAAATGAGCTCTTAAAAGCCCAGAAGCTTGAATCAATCGGAATACTTGCCGGCGGTATTGCCCACGATTTCAACAATATTCTGACCGCAATTATGGGTAATATCACTCTTGCAAGGATGGATGCAACCCCTGGAGATAAAACCGATGAAATATTGAAAAAAGCGGAAAAGGCCTCCTTGAGGGCAAAAGATTTGGCCCGGCAGTTGCTTACCTTTTCCAAGGGCGGCGCGCCGATTAAGATGACCACATCCATTGATAAATTGCTGAAAGATTCTGCAGGGTTTGCACTGCGGGGATCAAATGTCCGGTGCGAGTTTTCCATTCCCCCTGACCTCTGGCAGGTTGAAGTCGATGAAAGTCAGATAAATCAGGTCGTCAACAACTTGATTATCAACGCCGACCAGGCTATGGCCGAAGGCGGAATCATCAAGGTGCGTGCGGAAAACACTGTTGTGGGAAGAGAAAATAGTCTTCATTTAAAGGATGGAAAATATATAAAGATTACCGTGGAGGATCACGGGATTGGCATCCCTCAAGAACATCTCGATAAGATATTTGATCCTTATTTCACCACCAAACGGAAAGGAAGCGGGCTCGGGCTCGCGACCTCCTATTCCATAATTAAAAACCATAATGGGGCCATTGCTGTTAAATCCAAACCTCATGCAGGAACAACCTTTTGTATTTATCTTCCCGCCTCCCGAAAACAAACAATGGCAAAGGAAATTGCTGAGAAAAAAGCATTAGTCGGTAATGGAAAAATCCTGTTAATGGATGATGAAAAGATCGTAAGAGAAGTTGCCGGCAGAATGCTTGAGCATATCGGATATGATCTGGCGTTTGCTGAAAACGGTGAAGAAGCGATAGAGCTATATAGAAAGGCCAAAGAATCCGGACAGCCGTTTGACGCTCTTATCATGGACTTGACCGTGCCGGGAGCAATGGGGGGCAAAGAAGCCATGGTGAAGTTATTAGAAATAGATCCTGAAGTCAAAGCAGTCGTCTCCAGCGGTTATTTCAATGATCCTGTCATGGCGGACTTCAGAAAGTACGGTTTTCAAGGTGTTGTTGTCAAACCTTATAAAATCGAAGACCTGAATAAGGTTCTAAGTGAGATTGGCCTTGGAAAAAAGCGGTAATTGCGGATCCGGGGGATCACCTCCATCTCCGGGTTGGAGTAACGGAGACCATGGGCGGCCCGGACAATAAATTGTCCGGGTCGCCTTCCCTTGACAGAGATCCGCTCGTTATGTCCCGCTGTATGCCGCCGGGGATTTTCTCTGCGGAAATCAAAGATTTCCAAATGTATCCATCACCATTTCAGTTTTCTGATTCACTTCCTTTTTCGTCCGGTATAAGCTGATAAAGTGCGATCAGGAGGCATTCTTGTGGACAGCGGGCGGCCCACCGCCCGTGCTGTGATAGTATGCTCGATGAACACGGACTCGCCCCACGGTGTTTGGGGTTGGAAGGCATGCTCTTCCAGCGTGAGCTCCGGCTCCGCCGCGCCGTTTTCGCGCGCCCGTCGGGCAGCCGCTTCTCGAACGACGGTGCGGGCTCGTTCCAGAGCTTCCTCCAGGCTGGAGAAACTCTCTCTATTCACGGGGGTGTGGAGCGCAAAACCGCCCTCTTTCCCGGGCCGGATGTGGGCCACGGCCTGTGCCACCACGGAGCCCGCCACGGCCCCCACCGCATTGGCCACCGCCGCATGGGCGGGAATATGGCAGCTCGTCCCAAGCCGGTCCGCAACCGCAGGCAGGTAGGCCTCGGCCGGAGCTCCCACCGCCAGAACCGGGCGGTGAAGCACGAATTGTACATCGTAATCATTGTCTTCGGCCGCCGTGTCTCCGGCCCACCGGCTGACCAGCCGCTCGCAGGCCGCGCATCCGGGCAGGGCGACGGCGGTGCGGTCGCGGAAGATCGTATGCGTCAGCATCTCCAGCGCCAGCCGGCGATGGATCGTCTCCAGGATGGAACTCGCCAGCATTTCGGGCTCCATCTTTGAGGAACGGGCCGCCAGGCTGAGCCCCAGAGCAGACGCCTCCGTCCGGCCCAGCCCGCAACGTCCCTGTACGTGCAGGATGTCGGTTGGCGTAAGCCCGGCACGCATAACGTACCCGACGCGCTCCAGTCGCTCCAGCGCCCACAGTCGAGGATAATCCACCTGGTCGCCCACCAGGGCGATCTCCGGACGCGGGCCATGAGACAACTGCTCCAGCAGGTTCTGGTCGAGATCGGTCAGCCGCGCATTGTTGCGAGAGCACCCGTCCATCAAGAGATAAAACACGTCAGGATGCAGGCCCCGGGGAAGGCGGAAATTTTCCATCCGCTGCAATTCCCGGATCACTCCCGGGTGCCGGGTGGCCAGCACGGCAAGAGGTATAACCCTCGACGGCCCAATGACGACTCCCTTTTCCGGATCCATTCGCACGTGGCTGTCGCCTCCCAGGCCGATGGTGCGGATCTCGATGGCCTCAACGTGGGTTGGCCATCCTCCCACCAGAGCGCCCCTGGAACTCAGCACGGGCATCCCGTCCTTCAACATGGCCATGTCCGTTGTGGTTCCCCCCATGTCCACCACCAGTCCTTCCCCTGCATCGGCCAGAAGCCGGGTTCCGATAACGCTGGCCGCCGGGCCGGAGAGAATGGTCTCGATGGGGCGATCCCGGCACATCTCAACCCCCATCAGGCTCCCGTCACCCTTTACCACCATAAGAAGCGCCCGAAGCCCTCGACGCTCAAGCGCGGTTTCCACGGAGTCGATCAACCCGTGTATGAGAGGGATCAGCCGTGCGTTGAGGTAAGCCGTATGGGCTCGGACGATGGCATCCAGCCGCATGGAGAGACGGTGGCCGCAAACAACGGGCTTGCCGGATACCTCCCGGATCACCCTCTCGGCCAGCAACTCATGCTCCGGATTGCGGACGCTGAAGTAGCCGGCCACGGCATAGGCATCCACCCCGTCGTCGTTCTCGCCCACGCAGCGCTGCAAAAACTCCCTGTCCAGGGGCGCTTTAGGCTCGCCGTCCACATCGTGTCCCCCGTTGACTCGAACCAGGGGCACCGAGCCGAATCGAGCCGGGTCCACACCGTCATACCCAACCAGGATCAAGAGGGCAGGCGCCCCCCGGTTCTCCACAATGGCATTGGTGGCGAACGTTGAGGACAGAGCCGCCAGCGTCGCCCGGCCCAGGAGCCGCGGATCCAGCCCGTCCAGGGCTTCCTCAATGCCGCCCAGGGGGTCGGGGCGTGTGGTAGGGGCTTTGGCCCAGTCCAGGACCTCGTTTCGGTCCATGCCCATGAGCACCGCATCGGTGTACGTGCCCCCCGCGTCGATTCCAAGTCCGATGGTTGCTTTCATAATCTGTAAGCTGTCAGCGTAAGAGTATGTTATAAATGAAATTTTCCTCGTTTCACCCTATGATTTCTTTGAGAACCCTGAGGAAGTTCATTCCCATAATTCGCTCAATATCTTCCTTCTTGAACCCTCTGTCCATTAAAGCAGCAGTCAGGTTGGAGAGCTTCGGAATCTCTTCCAACCCCGCCACATCACCGGAAGGTGCGCCCGCGGCAAGAATCCGGTCCTCTGGAGGGCGAAGCTGGCCTGCTTGTGATATTTGTTGTCCTTGTCCAGAATCCGGTCGTAGTTGAACTTCACGGCCTCTGCGTTGAACGGGGTGCCGTCGTGGAATTTAACACCTTTGCGAAGGTAGAAAGTATATACTTTGCCCTCTCCTGAGATTTCCCAGCGCTCCGCCAGTGCGGGGCGGACGCCTGATCCGTCGAACTTCGCCTCAACCAGGGCGTCGTAGATCGGGGTATTGCTTTGCCGATCAATGACCGATGCCCCGCCGTGATGGGCGTCAAGGCTGGTGGGCTCCGCCTCAAAGCCGATGATTAATGTGCCGCCTTTTGTGGCGGCTGTTGCGCCTGGAACAACGCCTGCCGTCATTATCAGTGTTGATATCCCTATAAGCGCAAAGAAAAAAAGCCGTCGGTTTATCATGCTCGATAGTTTCATTATCAGACCTCCTTTTCTCAATTGTTCTCATGGACTAAAAAGGACACCGGGCAATTCAGTTCTTTCATCACCTCCTTAACGGCGTTCATTGAAGATGCCTATGGGGGATTGAAAATACACCTTCATGAGTATTTTCTACTAAAGGCAGTGGTTGTGAGCGTCCGGGCATGCGCTAGGCCGTCAACTTCCGCACCAGCTCCACCGCCCGCGCCGCGTCGGGCCCGTAACCATCGGCGCCGATCTGGTCGGCAAAGGCCTGGTTCACGGGAGCGCCACCGATGATCACTTTGTACTTCTCCCGCTTGCCCGACTCCACAAGCACGTCGATGATCTCCTTCATGCGCGGCATGGTGGTGGTCAGTACGGCCGACAGGCCGATAATGTCCGACCTGACCTCTTCGGCCTTTTGCAAGATAGCGGACCCTTCCTTGTCAACTCCCATGTCCACCACCTCGAAGCCCGCTGATTTGAGCAGCAGAGCTACGATGTTCTTTCCGATGTCGTGAATGTCGCCCTTGACGGTCGCCAGCAGAACGCGCGCATTGGCGGGCCGGGCCGCGCCGCGGCGCAGCAGCTCGGGCTCTATCGCCGCCACTGCTGCTTCCGCCGCCTGGGCCGCCAGCATCAACTCGGGAAGAAAGGCCTGACCCGTAGCATATTTTTCCCCCATGGCCTCCAGCCCGGGTCGAATGCTGCGGCTGATAACAGCCACGGGATCGCCCCCCTCCTCCACAATCTTTTTCGCCGCGGCGCTCGCCCCCGAAGTGTCCAGCTCCATGACGGCCCGCTTCAGCTCTTCGTATAGTTGATCAGACATTGTGCGCTACCTCCCGTAAGTCTGCTCCGCATGATGAATGATATCCCGCAACTCCTTGTCCACTTCCTCCGGCAGGGGCTCGGGCTGGTGGCTGTCCAGTATCTCCCGCGCCCTCTGCCTGGCCACCTCCCGCACATCCAGGGCGCCGTCCCGCTCCCAGTCCTCCCGTGTCTGGCGATTGAAGATGCGGGGCAGGAAATGCTCGGTCCGTATGTGATTGAGCGTGTGGCGCTGTCCCAGAAAGTTGCCCCTGGGTCCCACGGCTTTGATCACATCAAAGGCGAGGGTCTCCGGAGTCACCCGCATTCCGTCCAGCGCACGGGCCACCATGCCAAGCATTTCATTATCAATAACGTATTGTTCATAGCTGGAAGTCAGGCAGCACTCAAATAACCCGGCGGCGTCGTGGATGAAATTGCCGCCTCCCAGTGCCACCATGAGTGCCTGGAGGGCCTTCTCCGTCCCGGATTGGGCGTCGCTGAGCTTCGAGTCCGACATGCCGCCGGTGGAATAGGTGGGGAGCCCATAATAACGCGCCATCTGGTTCATGGCAACGTTCATAACGCCCAGCTCCACCGCGCCCGAGGCGAACAGCCCCGAGCGCATGTCGGCTATGGAGGAAACATTGCCGTACATCACGGGAATGCCGGGCTGGATGACTTGGGCAAGCACGATCCCCGCCAGGGTCTCGGCAACGTTCAGCAACAGGGTTCCCGCCAGCGTGCAGGGACCGGTGGTGCCCGCCTGGGGCTCTGAGCCGATGATCATGGGCGCGCCCATGCGGGCCATGTTCATCAGCGCGCCCAGGTTCGCCTCGCTCCACTGGAGCGGGCTGACGGCCAGCACGTTGACCAGCATGGTGGGGCGGCTCTTGAAAGCCTCGGCCCCGCCCGCCACGACCTGCCCCATCCGAACCAGGTCGGACGCGCCTTCCGGGCTGTACGGAAGCGACGAGACGTGCTTGGTGGTGTTGGTGTACGCCGCATACACCATGTAAAGTTCGGCGACCTTCTGGTTCACGTCCTGGGGATGGATCATGCCCTTGAAAAAATGGACGTATTCCAGGGCGTCCACCAGCCGGGCGAAGTCCTTGCAGTCCTGCAGGGTCCCCATGCGTATCTGTCCGGTCTCCAGATCGACCACTTTTATGGACAGGGTGCCGGTGCCGAAATAGACACGGTCTCCCTCTGCATAAATATCGTATGCGGGATTTCGCGCCGCCAGGAGCATTCCCGACGGGCACTGCCGCAGGGCCTGTTCCACAAGTGTGGGAGGGAACTTGACGATCCCCGACATCTCATCCACCATACAGCCCGCTTTCCCGAGGATCGCTCTTGCATCTGTGTGCTCGAAAAAGCAGCCCACCTGTAGCAGCACGTCCAGAGCGCGGTGATGGATCTCCTCAATTTCGTCATCGGTCAGGTACTTTAGCTTGCCGCCTCTCAGGTTCCAGACGTCCATCTCGGTTTCTCCTCTCGCAATAAAAAGTTCGATAGCCTGGCATTTTGCATCATAGCCGCTCTGAGAATAAGACCTATTTTGCCGTCCGGGTTTCCAGGACCTCCAGGACCCTCACCCAATTCCCTCCTAATATCCTGCGGATCTCGTCGTCGCTGTAACCACGGGCCACCAGGCCCCTGGTAAGATTGGTCCATCCCTGCATGTTCTCAAATCCTTTGGCGTAGGGATACTTGTACCAGTCCTCCACAGTACCCAGCATTTCGGGTCTCAATACGCGCCACGTACCCGCATCCCACCATGAAGGCATACTGTTTCCGAAGCGCTCCCGGGCGTCGGTAAAATCAGTGCCGACACCCACGTGATCCACTCCCACAAGATTCGCGATGTAATCCACATGATCGATCAATTTCGGCAGGTCGGCCTGGGACATATCGTCGCAGACCGTGCGAGGCATTGCCACAACGCCCATGACGCCCTGCTTTGCGGCCATGGCGCGTATCTGGTGATCCGGCTTGTTGCGGGTGGTATCCGCAAGGGTCCGGGCATTGGAGTGGGTGAAGACCACGGGGGGTGCTGACTGTTCCAGCGTATCCTCGCTGGTTGCGTCCCCGGTGTGCGCCAGGTCAGGAATGATCCCGAGGCGGTTCATCTCCTGGACGACCTCAAGGCCAAAAAAGCTGAGCCTGCGCACCTCGCGGGTCCGCTCGGCGCATCCATCGCCGATTAAATTGCCTCCGCTGTATGTGAGCCCTGCCACCCTCAGGCCAAGCTCATAAAAAATCCTCAATTTCTGGAGATCGTCACCGATGGGTGATAAATCCTGAAAAGCAATGAGGACTCCCACTTTCCCCCGGGCTTTGGCCTGCCTCATCTCCGCAGCGGTCCTCACCGGCGTCATTACGTCGCTGCGTCGGTGAATGGTGTCCAGGACCTTCCCCAATCGGTCCAGTGTCTGCTCGTATGTGCCGGCGTTGGTGGTAACAAAGGCGATATCCACCCCCGACGCCTTCATCCGGTCAAAGAACTTGTCCTCGATAATGGTGTGGTGGAGAACCGTTGAGTCCACTACAATGGACTCCCGGTGGAGCTGTTGGGCCCTCTCTTCCTGTTCAGGCGTTAAATTCATCTCCATGTTACGTAATCCTCCTTTTGGGAATTGGCAGGGACCTTTTATTCGATTGTCCCGAGATGGAGGGCGAGGACTGTAATCCAGACTTCACGGCGGCAACCAGGCATCCGGCGTGTATGATTATCCGGTAATCTCTATTTCCTTTTACTCCGTGAACGTTCGCTGTCGGCGCGTGATCTCTTCATACATTTCCAGCCTTTTCTTGGTCCTTTCCGGGTTCCGGGCGGCGAATTCCTTTACCAGAATATGAATCAGCGCCACGGAAGGTGAGTAGGAATCGATAAATGAGGTAACGGGCAACTGAACCAACAAGGTATCGTCCGCCAGCTTTGCGGCCGGGGAGAGATAACTGTTGGTGACGGCCACCACCTCCGCCCCCCTGTCTTTCGCATATGAAGCCAACTCCACAGCCAAACGGGGGTAGCGGGGAAACAGGAATAAAAACACCAGGCATCCTTCGCCCAGTTGATTGATCAACACATGCGCATGACCGTCTCCATTGGTGATGCGCACTACGGGAGGAGCTATTTTCTCTAACCCAAAATAAAAGTACTCCACCAATGAAGCGCTGGCCTGCAGCCCGATCAGGCCGATCCGGGAAGCCCGGACCATCCGATCGACCACCCGGTTAAATGTTTCTTTTCTGATGGTCTCTATAAGCCTCTGGACATTTTGCGCCTCCTGAAAAATGGCCTCCTCAAAGCCGGGTTTTGGATCCCGCCTGTGATTTACGTTGAACGTTATATTAAAGCGCTCCACTGTGTTTAATTGGGTTTGAATATTCTGCTGGAGATCACGATTCATATCGGGGAAGCCGGAATATCCAAGAGCGGTGGAAAACCTCGTTACCGTGGCATCCGACACTCCCGAGGCCCTGGCCAATTCCGAGATGCTCATGAAGGCGACATCCCGATAATGGAGAGTGATGTAGGATGCGAGCCGGCCCAGTTTGGGGGTGAAATGATCCCTTTTCTCCTCAATGCGGTCAAGGAGAGAACCTGAAAGATTGTTATCCGACGGTTGTCTTTTCATTTGGAAATAGAATTATCAACCTGGTTCAGAGAAATGTTTACTGATTACTCCGTGGTAAAAAGCCTTTTCGAGTAGAATATCGGACCGAAAACCATGATTCGACACTAAGGAAATCAAGAAATTTCCTGACAATGTGTGCTTTATTGTTACTTTCACCTGTAGAGGATAATTCTATCGTTGTCAAGAATATTTTTTCATGAAAATAAATTTTTATCATTTACCGTCCGAATCGTAGGGATGAAGGTTGAAACGCGGCACCTCCAGACTCAGATCTTCTGGAAAACGTCATGTGGGGAAAGGCATGGTGATTTTCTGGTTGTCATCAGCTTTGTTTCTTACAGGCGGGTTGACTCTGAGTAAATTCATGCTGAAAAGAGGAGATCAAACCTGTGGAGCCGGGTTACCATGCTTATGCTGTCCCCCAAGCCCACCAATAGAAACGTAGAGGAAAACCTTCCGCCCTGTGGGGATGATTTCGCCTGTGACAGGCGGAATGTTTTGACCAGTAATCGTTTAAATCAAAGGATTAAAGCCCGAATATCTTGATGGTCAATCCGGAAACGGCAATGATGATCCCGGCCAGTGCGTGAACATACCTTTCCATAAAATCCAGCTTCACTCTCATGAGCCCCAGAGACGTAACAACGACTATTCCCAGCATAGTCAGGATTGTTGGCACACCGAACGCAAGGGAAACCCATAGTACATGTATCCAATTCCCCTGTGCAGCGGGATACATTAAAATGGGGATCAACGGTTCGCACGGGCCTAGAACAAATATGACGAACATCACCCATGGGGTGAGAGATTTCGCGTCGCTGTGCAAATGAACGTGGTTTCCCAAATGGTGATGGGAATGTTGATGGTAGCGTCCGACCGCATGAGCATGTTCGTGGGCGTGTTCTGATTCCCGCAGCCCCCGGCGGAATCCCCAGGTTCCGTACGCAAGGCCGAAGCCGATGAGCAGCCACGATGCCAGTTCGCCCCGGATGGACTCAATTCCTACCAATATATTCAGCGCAAAACCAAAGGCGATACCGATACATCCCAACACCACGGAACCCAGAACATGCCCGACGCCGCAAAGAAATGTTATCCAGCACGTTTTGGCCAATGGCCAGTTACGGGCTTTTGACAGGACGATGAACGGTAAATAGTGATCGGGTCCGATCAAGGTGTGAATGAATCCGATACTCAGGGCGGTGATGAACAGAATCTGCATGTCCATGGAATATCCCTCAATTGATAACCAGAACGGCCTGAGACCCCGGCCGGCTGGTTGATAAGAATTCTGTTTTATTCAAATGCAGGATAAGCATAAAGACACCTGTATGTCAATGGAAAGGCGGCGCGTGCGGCCCGGCCGCTCCGCCGTCAATGACGCGATGAGGCAAGATGCGATATCCTGTGCGTCTGGGCCACTGGATTGCATGTGCATGTGACAGGAGAATCCATTGCCGGTTGCATGCACAGGATGTTCCGGCGGGCACAGCGCACCCCGGGGCCCCAACCTTTGAGTATTATACAGGTTTTGCATCAATAATGGGCGATCAACTGGAAATCCTTTACCAAAAAGTGATAGTATTACCAGAGTTGCGTTGCTATTATGGTATAATATTTTGATATGTTTGTCAGGTGTTCACTGATGGAGAGCGCTCGATCCGCTTCTACCGGAACATGCAGTGCACGGGCATTCCATGGATCTCTTCGACCATGCCGAACAGCGAGATGATCGCCGACTGACACCGCTGGCGGCCCGCATGCGCCCCGCCAGCCTGGAGGAATTCGTCGGCCAGGAGCATATCCTTGGGCCTGGCAGCCTGCTGCGCCGGGCCATCCAGGAGGACCGGCTCACTTCCATGATCCTCTGGGGCCCGCCGGGGTCGGGCAAGACAACCCTGGCCCGGTTGGTGGCCGAGACCACCCGAAGCCACTTTGTCAGCTTTTCCGCAGTGCTGGCCGGGGTTGCTGACATTCGCAAAGCGATCCATGAGGCCCTGGAGCGCCGAAAATTCAAACGGCAGAGAACCGTCTTGTTCGTGGATGAGATTCACCGCTTCAACAAGGCGCAGCAGGACGCTTTCCTCCCCCACGTGGAGTCGGGCACCATCATACTGGTGGGAGCCACAACGGAAAACCCCTCCTTCGAGGTTAACTCCGCCCTTCTCAGCAGATGCAGGGTGTATATCCTGCGAACACTGTCGCCCGATGAGCTGCGCGTGATCATGCATCGGACCCTGACGGATTCCCGGCGGGGACTGGGAGACAAGAACCTCGAATTGGCGCCGGATACCGCCGATTTCCTCGTTGCAGCGGCTCAAGGAGATGCGCGCTCACTGCTCAACGCCCTGGAGGTTGCGGCCGCGGCGGCGACACCCGATGCATCCGGGCGGCGCATCATCACACTGGAAATGGCAAAGGACGCCATGCAGAAAAAGGCCCTCCTGTATGACAAGGCAGGAGAGGAGCACTTCAATCTCATTTCGGCCCTTCACAAAAGTCTGCGCGACAGCGACCCCGACGCGGCCCTTTATTGGCTGGCCCGGATGCTGGAGGCCGGCGAGGACCCGCTCTACGTGGCACGCAGGTTGATCCGGTTCGCCACCGAGGACGTCGGCAACGCGGACCCGCGCGCACTTCAGGTCGCTGTGGCGGCCATGCAGGCCTTTCATTTCATAGGGCTGCCCGAGGGAAAACTCGCCCTGGCACAGGCTGCGATATACCTGGCCGCAGCGCCGAAAAGCAACGCCCTGTATCGCGCATATTCCGCCGTGGAGGAGGAGGTGGCCCGGTCGGGAGCATTGCCTGTGCCGCTCGCAATCCGCAACGCCCCCACCCGCCTGATGAAAAACGCGGGATACGGGCAGGGATACCGTTACGCCCACGATGACGAAGAGGCCCTTGTGGATCAGGAACATCTGCCCGTGGAGATACGCGGAAAACGCTTTTATTCTCCCACGGACCGGGGATTCGAAGCGGAAATCCGGAACCGGCTGGCGCAGTGGAAATCGATACTCGAAAAAAGACGCGATGCCGGCAAGCGGCCCCCCCGGAAATAGCATCAAAAAATTCTTCCAGCCATAACGATCAAGATATATTTTCAGGACTTTCCCCGGTAATTTCACACGGATTTATCAAAACGCTTTGAAGGTTAATCCCCTCGCCCCCTCTCGCCGGGAGAGGGCCAGGGTGAGGCGGTTCTGACGATAGGGGCGCATCGCGATGCGCCCTTACAAAACCCCCCCTCACCTCCAACCTTTCCCCCCTGAAATTTTTGTGGCGACTCCCGGATATTTTTTCGCTTGACAATGACATTTTACCTGGTAAAATGGTCTTACCAGATCATAGAAAAAACAGTGATAAAGAGAAGATAAGAAATGGAATCACTCTTTAAGCCAATAAAAAACAAAAAAATATCCGAAGATATCATCGACCAGATCAAAACACTGATCCTGAGCAAAAAACTGAAACCCGGCGACAAGCTTCCTTCTGAAAGAGAGCTCACAGTGATGTTCTCTGTGGGAAGGCCCACAATAAGGGAGGCGCTCCGATCCCTGGAAATGATGGACTTGATCGAGGTTCAACAGGGAAGAGGATCTTTTGTAAAAGACCTGAAGTTTGGTTCTTACATCGAGACCCTCAAGGACAATGTCTCCTTCATGCTTCTGTCCAACACGGTATCATTGAGGGAACTTTACGGCGGCAGGAAGCTCTTCGAGCCGGGAATCGCGGGGCTTGTGGCCAGGCATCGAACCGAGCAAGACCTGAGGAGCCTGGAACAGTTGGTGATGGACAAGCGCAAGGCCCTGGCAAACGGGGAGAAGTTTATCAAGCTTTCCGCCATGTTCCATCGGGAACTGTCCGAGATGAGCCGGAACAAAGTGGTGCGCATCGTCATGGATTTTCTATTAACCTTGAGCCCAAGTGCACGCCTCCGGAAATTTTCCCACAGGGAGTTCAGGGAGATGGTGGCCGGGGATCACGAGCGTATTCTGAAGACCATTATGGAACGTGACGAAGAAGGCGCCATGAAAGAGATGGAAAGGCATTTGGACAACTTGGCCAGCAAGCATTTTACAGAGTAACCTTTCATCAAAGCGCTGAATTTTGGGGAAAAGCGCTCCCTGAGCATGTTCTACGGCATATCTGAAACCATTTTTCCACAAAGAAAGGAGGGTAAAACACGATGAGGATGCTCTTTTGACCGGTTTCACCGGCACTCGAGTATGGTCTTAACCTGAAAATGTCAGGGGAACTGAGCCGAGATATCCTGAATGAAAAATCAGGAACGGCTGAGTTCGAGAGGAAATCCATTGAGTAAGGATGGGACTTTAAACAAGGAGGGGATAAATGATACAGATTACTCGTAGGTTATTCTTGGTTACCTTGGCGGTAAGTTTCGCCATGATGTGTGGCGGGAGTTTCCAGCCTGCTGCAGCCGGCGAGCCATTGCATTTCGGCTATCTTGTCGCCGATCAGCTTCACGAGCCGGGCCCCATGATCATGAAAGAGAAAGGCTATCTGAAAGAAGAAGGGTTCGACGTAAAATGGAGCGAGTTTCTGGCGGGTGCTTATGCCATGCAGCACTTTTCCGCCGGTGAGGTGGACGCGGTCACGTGCGGGGCAGTCCCGGTTATGATCGCCCGCGGCGCCGGGACAGACGTGGTGATGTTAGCCTCATCCAATACCGAGGGATCAGCCATAGTCGTCCTTCCGGAAATCAATTCGATCAAAGATCTGGATGGACAGAAACTGGGTACCCCGGGGCTCGGGTCCATTCAGGATGCCATGGTGACCATGGTGGAAAAGAAGTACGGCGTGCGCATCCGGCACGTTCCCATCAAAGTCTCCGACATGCCCATTTACCTGAGCAAGAAGGAGATAAAGGGCTTTATCGCCTGGGAGCCTCACTGCGGCCGGGCCGTGGACATGGGGTATGGCAAAATCATGATGACCTCACAGGACATCCTTCCGGGGCATCAGTGCTGCGTCCTCGCGGTGCAAGGCAAGATGATCCGTAAAAACCCCGATAAAGTGAGGCGGATCATGAGAGCCTACTTGAAGGCTATGCGTTTCATGCGGGATCATCGCGATGAATCCGTCAAAATGATGATCAAGTATACCGGCCTGTCTGAAAGTATTGTGAAGGAGGCCCTTCCGAGGGTTAAGCATTCGTACCCGCCCTATGTCGATGTTCCCAGCTTGAAAGTGATGGGCGAAACCCTGCTCGCATCAGGGAAAATACAGAAGAAGAAGGTGCCGGATCTGAACAAGCTGATCGCGGAAGTTTATAATGATTCATTTCTGAAGAAAGCAGTGGGCGCCAAGTAATACCGGCAGCCGGAGGGGGCATCGTGCTCCCCTTCGGCATACAAGAGATCAGTCTTTTGCTTGGACGTAAGTTGAGGATTCAATACAACCGGTCGTTCTTATTGGAGACATGAACAATGATTATGTCCAGAGAAAGCTGGAAAGAGGTTGGTTTCAATCTCCTCTCTCTTGCGGTAGTTTTCACATGCTGGGAGATTTTTGCGCGGTGGATGAACTCTCCCTATTTTCCCGGGTTCAAGGAGATTGTTATTGCGTTCGTTTCCCTGATGCGGCACGGGGACGTGGAGGGGATTACCCTCGCTGAGCACATCCTGGCCAGTATTATTAGAATTTTGGCCGGATTCGGCGCCGCGTGCGTCATGGCGATCCCTCTGGGTCTTGCCATGGGTTTATACCCTCACATCTACAAAGGCACCCGTGCCGTGGTGGAGCCGGTGCGATTTATCCCGCCCATTGCCTGGATTCCTGTGGCCATCGTGCTCCTGGTGGGATTTTCCCGATACGCATTCTTAATATGGCTTGGCGCTTTCTTCCCCATCTTTATCAACGTGCTTGTCGGCGTGCCCCGGGTTAATCCCATCCATGTAAATGTGACCCGCATATTCGGCGCCAAACGCTGGTACATCATCCGCAAGATAGTAATCCCCTCGGTGGCGCCGGACATCGCCTCGGGCATGCGTGTCGGTCTCGGCATTGCCTGGATGTGTATCGTGGCGGCCGAGATGATAGGGGGCGAGATGGTGGGGATAGGTAGATTGATATTGAAATATGCCGAGCTCATCCGAATGGCCGAAATTATCGTGGGCATGCTGATGATCGGTCTGATAGGCTTTCTGATGAACGAGGTTTTTATCAGGGTCGAGAAACGCCTGTTCCGGTGGAGATGGGAGGTGTCTCTTGATTGATGCCGGGAGGGATCAAAAGTGAGCCACTCACGCAAGGAGAAAGTACACGTACGAATAAGTAAAAGCTTCGACGATCTCTCAGTGCTTGAAGACCTTGAATTTTCAGTGAATGAGAACGAGTTTCTCGTTATCGTCGGCCCAACGGGATGCGGCAAAACCACCCTGGCCCATATCATCGGCGGTCTGTACCAACCCACCCAGGGCCGTGTGATCATGAATGGAGATGTCATCAACCCCAAGCAACACAACATCTCCTTCGTATTCCAGGAACCGTCCTGTATCCCGTGGCGGACACTATGGGACGACGTCAAAATCGGGCTGGAGATCAAAGGCGCGAGCCGGAAGCATATCCGGACACGCGTCCAGGAAATGATCAATCTGGTGCAATTGGACGGCTTCGAGAGTTATTTCTCACATCAGATTTCCGGAGGCATGAAACAGAGGGTTGCAATAGCCCGAGCATATGCCACAAATCCGGATTTGCTGTTGATGGACGAGCCATTCGGCCACCTCGACGCTCAAACTCGATACCTTATGCAGAGCGAGATCATCCGCATCTGGGAGCAACTGAAAAAGACGGTCGTGTTCATCACTAACAACATTGAGGAGGCGGTATACCTGGCGGAGCGCATTATTATTCTCTCCAGAATCCCGGCGCGCATTAAAGGAATTGTCCCGGTGAAACTTCCCAGACCCCGGGACAATATATCTCCTGAGTTTCTGGAAATCCGCAGCCGGGTGACGGAGATGTGCGAGACTGCCGAGTGAGGAAATAGACTATGCCGGCGGGAAAACCTAAGATTCGTGTCGAGCGCTTGACAAAGATGTTCGGAGACCTTCTGGTCCTCGATGATCTGAACTTCGATATCTATGATGGGGAATTTCTATGCGTCGTGGGCCCTACCGGGTGTGGAAAGACGACGTTTTGCAATGTGGTCTCCAGGCTCCTTCCGGCAACCCGGGGATCGATCACCATGGATACCGAGGAGATTGATCCGACCAGGCACAACATCTCGTTTGTTTTCCAGGAGCCTTCCTGCATTCCATGGCGAACGGTGTGGCAGGATATCGGAATCGGCCTTGAGATCAAAGGGATCAACTCCAGAGAGGCACATCAGCGGTTGGTCGATATTATCAACATGGTCGAACTCAAGGGCTTCGAGAAATTCTATCCCCATCAGCTTTCCGCCGGAATGAAGCAGCGCGTCGC
The DNA here is from genome assembly GCA_019310535.1 of Deltaproteobacteria bacterium. Taxonomy (GTDB): domain Bacteria; phylum Desulfobacterota; class JAFDED01; order JAFDED01; family JAFDED01; genus JAFDED01. The sequence continues at coordinate 3,664 of JAFDED010000073.1, read as the reverse complement.
TATCGCCCGGGCCTTTGTTACCGAACCGGACCTTTTGTTAATGGATGAGCCTTTCGGACAATTGGATACGAGCACCCGCTTTCAGATCGAGAATCGCCTTATCGAGGTGTGGCAAAAGACGAAACGCACGGTGATCTTCGTAACCCACAACCTGGAGGAGGCGGTCTATCTGGCGGAACGAATTCTCGTGCTGACGAACAAACCCACGACGGTTAAGGAAGTGGTACATGTCAGGCTGCCGCGACCCAGAAACTTCGCGGACCCCGAATTCGTGAAAATCCGTCGCCGGGTTACAGACCTGGTCAAATGGTGGTAGCCGCCGGGCAGGAGAGAAATATCCAGCCAATGTTGATGATAGGCACCGTTACAGCACCCGGCGTTTTGCCATGACCTTCCGCTGCTGCGCGGCCCGGGCAAGAAATTGTCCGGGCCGCGCACGGGATGCTTTATTCCGCCCCAGAGCGGGAGGTAATCCCCCGGAGCCATATTTAATTCTTTTTCACCTGGAAATTTTGGGATAGTCTCGGTCTTTTTCAACGTTTACATCGGAGCCTTTCCCCTGGTATCCGATAGGGGTTAAAACGAAAACTTCAAAAGATTTTCGCTTCATGGCACAATTTTTTCGTCGTGTCGGATTTTCTCCAAGCTCCACCCGAACAAAAATCAAACATTATTGAACGGAGTGAAAAAATTATGAAGAAAAAATTCCAGGCCGCCGCCCTTCAGATTTCCCCCGTATTCCTGGATAAAAAGCGATCCATCGAAAAATATTGCGATTTCATCGTGCAGGCGGGACGAGAGGGGGCTGACCTCATCGTCACGCCGGAAACGGGAATCCCCACGTATCCTTACTGGAGAAATAACTTTGGATATACCTCGCCCGAGACGGTGAAGCCGTGGAAGGATACGGTGGTGGCGTACTATGAGAATTCCGTCCGCATCCCCGACGACATCGGCCCACTGTGCCGGGCGGCCCGGTCGGCAAAAGCCACGTGCGTGATCGGGTGTTCCGAGCAGGACGCGCGCCCGGGTAGCGGCACCCTCTACAATACCATGATTTATATCTCCTCATCAGGGGAAATCCTGGGAAGGCACCGCAAACTGATGCCCACGCATACAGAAAAAATTTTTTGGGGCAACGGGGACGCATCCGACCTCGTGGTGGTGGAGACCGAGATGGGCCGCCTGGGCGGGCTGGTCTGCTTCGAAAACCACGTATACTGGTTTAAGGCCGCAATGGCCGCACAGGGAGAGGAGATCCACGCCGCCTGCTGGCCGGGGTGGTGGCAGTATGTCGGAGATGATCGGACAGTGCGGGATATGTCCGGCACCCCCGGCCCGGCCCATCTGTGTGACCAAGATTCCGCGCTGAGGGAGTATGCATTCTCCACGCAAACTTTTGTCATCAGCTCCTCTCATATTCTTCCCGAGGACCAGGTCCCTGACGACTTTCCCTTCAAAAAGACGATGAACGCCCGATGGGCGATTGGGGGAAGTTGCATCGTCAACCCCTGGGGGATGTACCTGGTGGAGCCCGTACTGAACCGGGAGCTCATCCTGCATGCTGAAATCGACATGAGCGAGCGAATCGTCGCCAAAAACATTATCGATACCATGGGGCATTACGCCCGGTGGGACCTCATAACGCTCAATGTGCGAGGGAACCCCTGGACGCCCACGGGTAAGCAGGACTCGGGCCCGTTGCTCCGCGCGGCCGGGCATATGGATGAGGATAACATGGCATCGATCGCAAAGAAATGCGATATAAGCATGGACAAATTGGCGGCCGTGCTGGAAGAACTGAAAACTCTTGACAGCCGGAGTGCCTGATATTCTCAGAAAAAATTAGACGCGATTGAAATGAAAGCGACTTTGCCGCATACCGGTTCAAGGAGCAACAGATACATGTAAGCCATTCTCTCCGGATAAGCTCAATGAACGAAACAGCGGGTGATGCAAGATGAACAAACCAACCGATGGATTCAGCGCTGAAATTGATTCGGCCAAAACAACGCACCTTACAGAAGCAGTGAAAACAATCGCCTTTTCGCGCTCCGCCGCGGCCTGCGGCGTTGCGGATGCCTCGCTGTTCGGGGATGCGCCTCTGGGGTTCAGACCCGATGACATTCTGAAAGGAGCCAGGGCCGTGGTTGTCGTCGGCCTCAGGACTCCCCGCTCGGTGATACTGGAAGCGGCGCCCACGGTGTATACCCGGGCCGTCTTCCACCTTGACCGGGTGCTGGATGATATCGCCTATCGCATGGCCCTCTTTTTAGAGGACAAGGAGTATCGGGCCGTTCCCATCCCCGGAAGGGGCCTGAATATGGCGGCGATTTCAGACGAGTTAAGGGGGGACCTTTCCCTCAAGCATGCCGCCGCCCTTGCCGGCCTGGGGGAGATTGCCTACAATTCGCTTTTACTCTCACCGGAATTTGGCAACGCTCTGGCCCTCAGTGCGGTGATTACCGATGCGTCCCTGTCTCCCGATCCTCCTTTCACACCCGGGCTCTGCGACAATTGCGGCCGTTGCGCCGAAGCCTGTCCGATAAAGGCCATCCTTGGCCCGGCCAACGTGGACAAGGAGCGGTGCCGAAATTATTACCGGATGTATGTGGATATTTACAAAGAATCCGCAGGCCTCTATTTCTGCCGGGAATGCCGGAAGACGTGCCTGGCGCGGGGCCGTTAGTCAAGCACCAGGGGCGGGTTTGAAACCCGCCCTCTCTTCGATTATGGAGAACCAGGTGAAAATCCAGAAAAAACAACTTTCCCTGCGAGAGTACGACCGCGTGGTGCGCACCACCTGTCCGTCCTGCGGCGCCGGATGCGGCCTGAAAGTTTTCCTCAACCGCGGCAAAGCCGTTGAGATTTTCGGGGATGAGGAGAACCAGTTGAACAAAGGTTCCATCTGCCCCCGGGGGCTCTCGGCCCTCTTTCACCTCTACCATGACAAACGGGTGCTCAAGCCGCTGTTGCGAGAAAAAATCACCCAGGAGTTCCGGGAAGTACCATGGGATGAAGGACTGGATTACGTGGCGGAAAAATTGAAACATATCGGCCGGCAATTCTCACCGGAATCGGTTTATCTCCATCTTACTCCTTATAGCGGCTTCGGTAATCTGATTCTTGGAAAAAGCTTTGGGAGACGATTCAAGACGCCGAACGTGGAGGACAATTTGGCCCCGGAGTCTTCTCCCGCAGGGGTGGTGCTCAAGCACATGCTGGGATTACAGGCCAACGGCTGCGCCATGTCCCCGCGCCACGAATGGTCTTCCAGCAGGGCCATGCTTCTCGTTGGCATTGACCCCTGCGTTACAGACCCCGTTGCCTTTGGTCCCGTGCTTGACGCCAGAGACCGCGGCACCCGGATCATCGTGCTCGACTCCCGCAATACAATGACCGCGAGCATGTCAACCATCGCGCTGAAATCACGCACGGGCACGGAGCAGGCCGTCCTTTTCTCCCTGGCCCATGTGATTATACAGGAGAAACTTTACAATGAAGAATTTATCCGCCGGTGGGTTGAGGGCTTCGAGGATTTCGCGGCCGTGTGCCGGGAATACCCTCCGGCAGAGGCCGAAAGGATCAGCGGTGTGAAAAAAGAGGACATTATCCGGGCTGCGCGGACGCTTGTACAGGACTTTCCCTCCCAGGTTATGGGACT
>JAFDED010000153.1 GCA_019310535.1 Deltaproteobacteria bacterium | reverse complement strand
GGGCGCGGCTACCGAGACTGAGATGAAGGAGAAGAAGGCAAGGGTTGAAGATGCCCTGAATGCCACCCGCGCAGCAGTAGAAGAGGGGATCGTCCCCGGAGGCGGCGTTGCCTATATGCGTGCCATGAAGGTTCTTGAAAAGGCCCTATTCCCTGGCGAAGAGCAGCTTGGTGTTAACCTCATTAAACGTGCCCTGGAAGAGCCTACTAGGCAGATTGCCCAAAATGCCGGTTTTGAGGGCTCCGTGGTGATTCAGCACGTCAGGGAAGGTGAAGGGAGTTTTGGATTTAATGCCGAAACAGGGACGTATGAGGATCTTATGAAGGCAGGTATTGTGGATCCGACCAAGGTAACGCGATTTGCGCTTCAAAATGCCGCATCCCTGGCCGGCCTTCTCATGACTACGGAGGCAATGGTTGCTGAAAAGCCAAGAAAAGAGAGATCCTCGGCGCCCGCCATGCCACCAGAGGATATGTATTAATGGCTCTCACAGGTTACCACCGAGTGTTTAGGGAAGACTGGGTTTTCAAATTCTGGAACAGAATGGGGAGGTAATATGGAACAAGATACGAGATATATTCGCTGGTTTGAAGAAATCAAGATTGAAGATATTCCCGTTGTTGGCGGTAAGAATGCCTCTCTAGGGGAGATGTACCGTGAACTTACGAGCCAGGGAGTCAAGATTCCGAACGGTTTTGCGATAACTGCCGAGGCATACTGGTATGTAATAGAATCAGCCGGAATTCTTGACGAACTCAAGGATGCCATGGTGGGCCTGGATAAGACTAACCTGGATGACCTTATGAAACGGGGGAAAAGAGCACGCGATTTAATTTTGAGTGCTGGCATCCCCGATGACCTCTGGACTGAAATAAGGGCTGCCTATAACAGGCTCTGCAAGGAGTACGGCCCAGACACAGATGTTGCAGTACGTAGTTCAGCCACGGCGGAAGACCTCCCCACGGCCTCATTTGCCGGCCAGCAGGAGACTTATCTCAATATACGAGGATATCCAGCCCTGAGCGAGTCCTGCAACAAATGCTTTGCATCGCTTTTTACAAACCGGGCAATATCTTATCGTATTGATAACAACTTCGATCATTTTGAGGTAGCCCTGTCCATAGGAATTATGAAGATGATACGCTCTGACTTGGACACCAGCGGCGTGATATTTACTATGGATACGGAGACGGGCTTCCGTGATGTGGTCTTCATTACTGCATCCTACGGTCTGGGAGAAAACATTGTCCAAGGAGCTGTCAGCCCTGATGAATACTATGTTTTCAAACCGACTTACGGAAAAAGCTACAGGGCCATAATCAGAAAAAATCTTGGAGAAAAGTCCATCAAGATGATTTACGGCATAAGCGACTCCAAAGTTCTAACGCGAAACGTGGCAGTGCCAGAGGCGGACCGTAGACGGTTTTGTATTACTGATGATGATATTCTGACACTGGCCGGCTATGCGCTTACAATAGAAGACCACTATTCAGGAAAAACTGGAGAATCCCGACCAATGGACATTGAATGGGCAAAAGACGGGATAAGCGGCGATCTGTTCATAGTTCAGGCTCGACCGGAAACGGTTGAGTCACAGAAAGCCATGGATATCCTGGAGACATATCGCTTGGATGAGAAAGGCTCAATACTGGCGATAGGTAAGGGTGTGGGTGAAAAGATTGCCAGTGGCAAAAGCCATGTAATCTCCGATGTAGCTCATCTTTCTTCGTTTAAGCCTGGAGAGATACTCGTGTCAGACAGCACCAACCCGGACTGGGAACCGGTAATGAAAACGGCGGCTGCAATTATAAGCAACAGGGGTGGTAGGACCTGCCATGCAGCCATTGTCAGCCGCGAGCTTGGTATCCCAGCGGTGGTCGGCGCTGGCGATGCTACGGAAAAAATCCATACGGGACAGGAAGTTACGGTAAGCTGTGCCGAGGGCGATCAAGGTATAGTATATGAGGGTATTCTCCCGTTTCATATTGAAAGGCACAGCCTCAAAGAGCTCCGGCGGCCAAAAACAGAGATTATGATGAACCTTGGCAATCCCGAACAAGCCTTTTCCTTCTCCAAGATCCCCAATGACGGTGTGGGTCTGGCACGTATGGAGTTTATTATCAACAGTTACATAAAGGTGCATCCTATGGCTCTCGTCCATCCTGAAAAGATAACGGATGAGGCAGAACGGAAACAATTAGACGACCTTACTTTCGGCTATCAAGACAAAGAAGACTACTTTGTGGAAAAACTGTCTCATGGTGTCGGGACCATCGCAGCAGCTTTTTATCCGAAACCTGTTATCGTACGCATGAGTGACTTCAAGACTAATGAATACGCCCATCTCATAGGGGGCCACTACTTCGAACCGGTAGAAGAGAATCCCATGATAGGTTTTCGTGGCGCATCTCGTTACTATGATGAAAAATACAGGGAAGGCTTTGCGCTGGAGTGCAGGGCTATGAAACGGGTTCGAGAAGAGATGGGATTGACCAATCTCGTCATCATGATCCCCTTTTGCCGGCGGGTGAACGAGGCTGAAAAAGTTCTGGGGGAGATGGCAAAAAATGGGCTGAAACGTGGAGAAAATGGACTGCAGGTCTATATCATGTGCGAAATTCCAAATAATGTCATCCTGATTGATGAATTCAGCAAGCTATTTGATGGCTTTTCAATCGGCTCCAATGACCTGACTCAACTCGTTTTAGGGGTTGACCGTGACTCAGCACTGCTGGCCCACGATTTTGACGAGCGAGACCCTGGAGTGATGCAGATGATTTCTATGGCTATTCAAGGAGCGAGAAGGAACCAGCGCCATATTGGGCTGTGCGGTCAGGCGCCAAGCGATTATCCTGAGTTTGCCGAATTTCTGGTGAAGGAAGGAATAAATTCGATATCTCTCAATCCCGACTCGATAATGAAAATTACCCTTGAGTTAGTAGATATCGAAAATCCCTGAAGTAATGCCTGAAACGATTGCCCTTATTCTCGGCTTTTTGCCTGGATGGTGGGAGGTATACGTCATTCATACCACTGCAGGGCACAAGACATCAAGTGAACTCATAGGAATTCCTTTCGTCTATTTTCAGTTCTAAGGGCATTGTCCCACATTCGATAACAAGCAGAGAAAAAGACCCAGAGGAACTTAGAGAAAAGATAACGAGAGAAGGGGAGGCATATGATAACCAATAGCCATTGCGACATTCCATTCATTAAACCAGCATTAAGGAAAGGGTGAACAAACATGAAATCCCTATTCAGGAGTAAATACATGCCATGCGACTATATCTGATCAACCCCTCCAACCCGCTTGTAAGCATCGTCAACGTCAAGGATAGCCGCTGGAACCGCTACCGAGTGTGGAAGCCGCTCAGCCTTATGGTTCTGGCGGGGCTGACCCCACCGGAGTGGGAAATCTCGATCGTGGACGAGAACCTCTGCGCACCGGACTATCCGGCCATGCCCCGGCCTGACCTAGTGGGCATTACCGCTTTCACCTCCCAGGCGAACCGCGCCTATGAAGTGGCCACTCACTTCCGGCGTCTGGGCGTGCCTGTCGTCATGGGCGGCATTCATGCAACCATGTGCCTGGAGGAGGTCATGGAGCGTGTGGACTCGGTCGTCACGGGGGAGGCGGAGGGCATCTGGCCGCAGGTCCTCGAGGACGCCCGGCACGGCAGCCTGAAGCGCCGGTATGACGGAGGGCTCGCCGAGATAAGCGATGTGCCGGTCGCCCGTCATGATTTGCTGGCGACGGGATATGCCTGCGGGGCCATTCAGACCACGCGCGGCTGTCCCATGAACTGCAGCTTTTGCAGCGTGACAGCCTTCAACGGGGCACACTACCGGCAGCGACCCATTGCTGATGTGGTGCGGGAATTCCAGGTGATCCGTGAAAAGCATGTGCTGGTGGTTGACGACAACCTCATCGGCACGCGCCATGAACACATCGCCCGCGCCAAGGACCTGTTCCGCGCCATGGCACAGGCGAACCTGCAAAAGCAATGGGTTGCCCAAGCCAGCATTAACTTCGCCGATGACGAAGAGCTCCTGGCGTTGGCTGCGAAGGCCGGGTGCAGCGGTGTCTTCATCGGCTTTGAATCCCCCACACCGGAAGGGCTTCTGGAACTCGGCAAGAAATTCAACCTTCTGAAGGGCCGAGACTTCCGCGCCTCCGTGCGGCGCATACAGCGGCACGGCATCCTGGTGGTGGCTTCCTTTATCATCGGTCTGGATATAGACCAACCGGGCATCGGCAAACGTATCGCCGAGGTGGCCTGCCGGTACGGCGTTGACAACCTCAACGCTCTGTTTCTGACTCCCCTGCCCGGCACTCGGTTGTGGGATCAGATGAAATCGGAGGACCGCATCGCCCTTGATACCTTCCCGGAGGACTGGCAATATTACACGCTGACCTTCCCGGTAGCCCGGTACAAGAATCTGTCTCTGGAGGGCATTATCGAAGAGATGATCTCCTGCGACCGGGACTTCTATTCCATGCAGCGCATTCTGCGCAGGGTGTGGAGCAGCTTGTGGCAACGCCGCAAACCGCTGATCAGCCTGGTGGGCAATTTCTCATACAGGAACAATCTCCGGCTGAACCGTAAGGCATATGCAGACTTCAAGTCGTATGTAAAAGCTGGGGCTTGATCTACGAGATGTCCCAGAGAGGTTTTTTTACCCTGTCTGAAGCGATATCAGTATCAGATTAATGGTTGGGACTAAAGAGTGGCAACATTGCCCTTTGTATTGAAAAAATAAAAATGCTCAAGAGCACGGGTGACCAAATGGATGCCCTGGAACTGGCAGAAAAAGCAAAGAAGGAAAACATCATCGATATGGCTGTTGGGTTTACTGCCATGATGCCATTGTTTCAATAACGTTCAGCCGATCTCATCAAAGAGAACCTAAAAGCCAAAATCAAGATCGATAGACTTTTGCAAAAGCTCATTTCCACAATTAGAGAACCTCCCGGAAGGCGATGGGTGGACAATGTCCTCACCCATGAACTTCTCGAAATGACGGATCTTGAACACAAGAAATTCAGGGATCTTCATCTCTACATACGTCCCCTGGTGGGCGAGATCATGGAGGTTGTGGTGTTCGACAATGAATTGCCCATTTATCACACGACGTTGGATTACGTAGCCCTGCGCAAGAGCCCGTACTGACAGGAAATGTTCAGCATTAGAAACATCAAGAAGATTATGAATGATCGGGACGTAATTATACGTAAGGGGAAGGAGTCACTTAAGAGAATACACGCCAATGCCCTGGCGCTGCTGGATCTCACTTATACCAGGGATGACCTGGCGCTGCTGCTGGAGGATGCGCGCAATGGCCTGGAACGGAAATCCATCGGACAGATACAGGAATCGTTGGATCTATTTGTTGACTTGCTGGATTTCGAGCCCTTGCTTCTTGACGTCCTGGAGCGGGATTTACAGGTTTTTGACAGGCCTGGGTATAAAAACGGATCTGTTCTTGCTTTTGAGCATCTCATCCTCTTCGACGAAGAAACCCTGTCCCTGGGTTTAAAGAAAGGAGCCTTTTCGCCGGAGAACGATTTAGGCCTTGCGTGGGTCATGCAATATGTCCGCGGTGAGAAAACAGCCGATCTTCAAGGCATAGAGGTTTTCGAATTACTGGCTGATCTGGCTCTGGAAAAATCACAAACCCAAAGATGGCAAAATCCAGCAACAAACGATAAATAGCTGTTGACCTGAGGGACCAAGTCTTGAGCAGACTCATTGGAAGGTGAGTGGCAAGAACGGCGCGGCCGAGATCCTTGGGCTCGATCGCAGCACGCTGCGGGCCCGAATGCGAAAACTCGGTATCCTCAAGCCATAAAGCCTGGGAATTCTG
>JAFDED010000072.1 GCA_019310535.1 Deltaproteobacteria bacterium | reverse complement strand
ATTCTGAACTGAAAATCACGTCCAATCAAACTTAAAAACCCTTTTTTTGATCGTATCAGAGGTATAGCGATCACCATTCGTATCAAAAATCCGGGGTTTCCGGATGGACACTAACTAGGGCCTTCCATTCCGGGGTTCCATAGTATTGATGGCACCCTATGCACAAGCCTTCTCTTTCCACAAGATTTCTCTGCTTTTGATCTAGCGGCCTGTCCTCAGGCAGGGGCATGTTAAAGACTTGTTTCCCGCTCCTTGTGACCAGTTGGTCCGGCGTGTATGGAAAATCCTCTATTTTGGGGACCTGCCACCTTCCTGTCTTTGCTCCCGGGATATCCCCATAGACTCCTTTCGATAAGTCCTGAAACATGGGGCTGTCTCCCAGGAGTTTTTGAGCACTCCTTGAATTGGCGATTCCATATCCGACGGCCTTGGGCTTTTGATGACAATCTTCGCAGGTTCGTGCAACCAGGCTGATTGTATGGAGTTGCAGGGGTGCTAAAGTCGGGGCATTATGGCCGCTGGAGGTGGTGTAATACTTGTTCAATGCCTTGATGTTTCCTCTTTCGTCGATAAAAGTATAAAAAACCTGGCAACCGGGTATGATAGGAGAAACCTTCCCTTTGAGGTTCATGCCCAGAATAGGGCTTTCCCATCTCATAAAAGATCTGTTTTCAACGGTAAGATCACCGAACTCTTTGAAGATAGTATGCCGTCCACTCTTTGAATCTATTTTTTTGGCTGAAAGTATCCAATCCGTTCCTTTAACTCTTCTATCATATTTCATATGGCATCCATAGCATTGCGGTCCCCATGTGGAATGACAGGCGTAACATTCCAATTTTTCTAAATGCTGAGAAACAACGGACATAGCAACTTCCCCCTGAAGGGTCTTAAACATATCAGCTAACTTTATTTTTTTAAGTAAGGGGATTTCATGTATCTTGCCCGTATACCGGCTCACCAAATATGCCTTCCCCCCTTCCTTGAATCGGTTTCCTTTTACATTTCCTTTTGAAGTTAGAAGGTATTCTCTGTTTTTAACTTTGAAAGTCCCCCTCTCCCCTTCAAGGGTAATCGGTGTACCGTATCCTACGGGAAGCTCCCACGGATACTTTTCAGGTGTGCCGTGGCAATCATAGCAGCTTATTTCTACCTGATAGAATGTAACAGGATAGATATTCCCGTCTCCGTGAACATCAATGGATGTGTGGCAATCCGCACAGTTCATTCCTCTTTCAAAATGCACGTCTTTTCTTACATGCAAATATTCTTTGGTGAATAATGGGATTTGTTGTTCAGCCTTTTCATCGAACGGCGGGGCATTGCCGTCTTTTACATAATCATATTCGAACATTCCCACAAAGGATGTCCCAATTCTCTTTCCCCTGGTGTGACAATGAGTGCATTGAGCGGCTGGAATAGCAATGGTGATTTGATGTTTTAATGGGTGCGGGCGAACGCTCCCGACTCTTGGAATCGTTGGGTCACCCCCCTCATATTTCCCGTCATTCCCATATAACATGTGGCATGCAGCACACCCGGCAGCCCTCAAGTCTCCTCTTTTATTCCTCCCCGCACCCCATATGTGACACCTGGCGCACTGCTTTCTGTGAATATCTGAGAGACCCGCTTTTTCCTCCGATCCAAACACCTTCACACCCTTTTCATAATCGGGTATCTCTTCTACATTCTCTTGCCTTCTCAGGAAGCCCGACTCTAAAGCCTTCTTCACCCACTCCTTGTATTGTTTCGTGCCAACCCTCGGGACCGGGCCATCCGGGTCATCCATGTCAAAATCGGCATAAGGAAAAGTGCCCTTGGGTATTACGCCGTTTGAGGATAAAATCTTCACGGCCTTTCCCGTCTCAAGGGACATCAAACCTCTTGCCATCCTGTAGACATGATCTCTCCCTGTCCTCCCTGAAGGATCGGAGGAGAACACGATGTGTTTAGGAAGGATTGCTCCCCCTACGGGTTTTGAAAGGGGTTTTCCCAGCAACGTGGTGATACTGTCTTTGCTTTGATGACACTTGGCACATCCCTTGCCCTGATGGAGAACCCACATACTGGATGGATTTGGAATAAGGCCCTTGTGTGCCACATCTTTATCGACAGAGGAGGGATTTCCCTCGTGGCAGATAGCGCATTCGTAACCCCCTGCCTTCCCGTATTGCTTGTCAGCAGCGGCCAACAGTTGGGGCTGCATCTTCTCATTAATAATCTCGATCCCCTTGTGACAGGAAAGGCATCCTTCTACTGTAACGTTCTCTGCCTTTGTTATTTGGAGGAAAGAATTTGGGAGCATATTGAATATTACAAACATCCCCATAAAAATTACGCCAATTGCGATTACGAATCTATTCTTTCTCATCCGTCCACCTTTCACTGACTTTCTAATTCCCTGGCAAGGGATCGAAGATAATTAATGATGAGCCAGCGATCCTCTTCGGCCAAAGTGTAAGCCAATGGCGGCATTTGGATCTGGCCGAGGCTGATAATGTAAAAGAGGAATCCGTCGGATTTTATCTGTACTCGATGGCTCGTAAGATTTGGAGGCAAAGGATTGAAGCTTTGCCCGACGATCCCGTAACCCTCAGCCTTGGGTCCATGACACATCTTGCAATAGTAACCATACATTATCTTTCCCTGTTCGACGGACTCTTGGGTGAAAGGAATAGGATTTTCAAAGTCTAGGGGGTCAGTCACCCTTAAAACTTGAATACCTCCCGTGATGGGAATCCTCCCTTTGGGCATCTCCGGCATTGGGGCCTCGTAGATGCGTATCGATTCATCATTATTCATCCTTGCGTAGTCACAACCCCAAAAGATGATAGAAAAAAGAAATGTGGCTGTTGCGAAAAGGATCCACCTGAAACTCATGTTTATCCTCTCACCCCTTCTCTTTGGCCAGAAGCATCCTGAAGATATGCATTCAGACTGATTGCATTTTAGCAATTCGAACACTCGGTTCAGTTGTTAGCACTCCCTACTCGAATGATCAAAAACTTTATTCAATCTCTTGCTGATTCATTTAATTTAAAAGAAATTCACACCCATTAACTTTATTCTAATAAGAAGAACGGTTGGGAGCTACAAGAAGGCTTCATGTGATGCAATCGGTATGCACAAAGAGCGGATATCTTGATAATATCAATATATTTCAATAGGTCTTAATACTTATTACATTTCAAACTCTCCACCTTTGTGCAGTTTCCTGTCCTGGATTCAATGGTCATCGAAATGCATTTTCTACGCAACTATCGCATTTCTCTTACCCTAGAGACATTGATGGCCTGGCCTGTCATGCCGCTGGCATCAGCCGAGGCGAGAAACACGGCCAATGCGGCTACTTCTTCAGGTTGGATAAATCTTCCCAGGGGTGTCTCTGCGACTCGTTCTTGAGCTGCTTTCTCATACGATATGCCAAGGGCGCTGGCTTTTTCCGTGAATACTCTACGGATACGCGCTCCTTCAATGGTTCCGGGGCATATGGCATTGATACGGATGTTATATGGAGCAAATTCCATGGCTAAGCTGTGGGTCAGGTTCACCAGCGCGGCCTTGGAGGCAGCGTAGGGGCTCCGCAGAGCGCGCCCGGTTTTTGCGGCTACAGAGGCAATATTTATAATTGCTCCGTTTCGCTGCTCTTTCATGATCTCCAAGGCTTCCCTGGCGCAATACATAGCCCCGAGCAAATTGCTTTTCAAGACAAGGTCCCATTCTTCAGCAGTAATCTCGGTGGCTAATTTGGTGGGGCCCATAATCCCTGCATTGTTCACCAGGATATCGAGTCTACCAAATGTATCATAAACGGACTTTACCATGGCTTTGACCCGGGACTCATCCGCGACATCGGTTTCTATGGCGAGACACTCTGTGCAAAAGCTCTTCAATGCATTGGATGCTTCTTCCAGGCGGGAGGCCGTGCGAGCCGCAATGGTTACTTTCGCCCCTTCCCTGGCCATGGCGATCGCAATGGATTTCCCTATCCCCTGACTTCCTCCGGTGACAATGGCAATTTTATCTTTCAGTTTCATGCTCATGGGCCAAAATAAGGTAACTCTGACTTGTATGAAAAATTACTAGGATTATCTTGCGCGGGATGCACCGGGCAAAACCTCTTGTCGCTTTGCGGCCCGGACGAAAAGTCGTCCGGGCCACTCCAACAACATTCTTCATCCTTTTCCAACAGCCAATCTCCTCTCCAAGGGCCACGTGCCTTTATCGCGGCTGGGCAATACGACGGTGGAATGGCCGGGCATGATGTTTTCCCCTCGCTGGTTCTCAGCCCAGGTTTCGATGTCCACGCAACACTCGCCCTCTTCGTCGGCGTACTTCCTGGTCACCTTGCCGTGGAGCCATATCACATCGGATAGATACACAAATCTCCTGTACTCGGCATAGCACTTCTTCAGCCATCCGTCATCGCCGATCCAGTCGGTCAAATGCTGAATCAGCCATTGTTGTCGCTGTACTCCCACATCGTAAGGGTAGGGAACTCCCGCCCCCCTTGCGGCCTCAATGTTATAATGAACAGCAAATGTCGGCTCCAGGGCTCCCGTTCGAGGGTCCCTGAAAGCCCAGGCTGGATGTTTGTTATATTCTCGCAATGCCGCCCCTAAGGCTTTCAATCTAACAGGAGCGCTTCCAATGCACCAGGCGATGATATCAGTAATTCCCAGGGGGCCTTTGACGAGAGCGGGCAGGGTTTCCCCCTCCCGGACATCTTCCCAGTAGCGCACTTTCGCCCCTCTGATCTGTTCTCCCAATACCTGCTCCTCTATCATCTTCAATTCATCTTCAGTCCAGGGATGGGGCACCTGAATCTCGGCATATTTCCCCTTTTCCTGGGCGGCTTTTCTCTCCGCCCGGACGCTCCAGGATTTTGCATTGGCGACTCGTTCCCCGAACTGGTTATAGAAATTATTGTCATAGTGGACGATGATGATTCTCCCTGCAAATCGACTCTTCTTCTCTTCGAAATGGGTAAACGTACATTCCGGAGCGATAATGTTCCCCTCGAACAGAGGCTTGAAAAAAGTCCAGTCATTCCCGGAATGGAATGCATGAACCCCCTTTAACCCCTGGGGAATCCATGTCGGAAAGACGCTGTAAAGCCAGGAAGGCGGCGCGATTACTGTACCGTAACGGGTCTTTTTAGCGTATCCTTCATCCCTGTATAAGGGATTGACATCCCCTATCCCATCCACAAAGTGCCTGATGCTGTCTTTACAAACCAGCGTATGAAAGGGGTCCACTTTGAATTTCTTGCCGACGCGTCTTCGAAGTTCCTCAAGACCTTCTTCAGTTATTCTTCCCTGGCTCAATTGCACTTTTTTGGCAACCGCCCCTTTTTTATCCATACCTTAACCTCCTTAAGAGCATGGCGTGAAGCCGTAATTTCTCAAAAGGGTTTATTATGAATCCAATCGAGGATGGGCCTGTTTTCACAATCCTCCGGCTTTTCTCTCTTTGAGTTCCTTTTTATTAATCTTTCCCCCTTCCGTTTTGGGAAGGGTTTCCACGAACTCAATTTCTCTCGGATATTCATGTCTGCTGAGTCGATTCCTCACAAATTCCTGTAACTCCTTTTTCAATTCTGCGCCGGGGTTCACACTGGTGACAATAAAGGCCTTCACGATCGCTCCCCTTTCCGAATCGGCAACCCCGATAACCGCCGTCTCCCGGACAGCAGGATGTTTTTGGAGGATGTCTTCCACTTCGGTCGGACTGATGGTCCATCCCGCGGATATGATAATGTCGTCCACCCTTCCCTTGTGCCAGAAATACCCATCTTCGTCCATAACGGCGGCATCCCTCGTTCGCACCCATCTTCCCCTTCGTCTGACGGCTATTTCGCCAATCTTCCCCTGAGGAACCTCATTCTCCTGTTCATCGATTAGCTTGACCTCCAAACCGGGCATCGGCTTTCCCAGCGATCCGGGTTTCACCACCCAGTTATCGAATCCAGCATATTGGTAAATCACGGCACCGACTTCTGTTGATCCATATCCACTATGAGGAGGAACGCCAAATTTCTCTTTAAAATAGTTGAACGTATCGGTGTCCATGGGCTCCCCTGTATAATGCATTTTGTTTATCTTCAATGTATACCTGTCGATCAGACCTGAATTCTTGATCATTCGGTAAACAGTAGGAGCCGCCCCGAAGTTATTGATCTGAAACTCTTCCAGCCCTTCCAGCAATCTCCGGACATCGAACTTGCCCGAATATGACCCCGCGGCGATTCCCAGAGCCAGGGGGGCCGTGGTTCCGTGCCAGAGCCCGTGCCCCCAGGCGGGCGAGGAAGGAACAAAATAGCGATCCCCGGGTTTTAACCCCCGTCCGAATATTGCAGCCGGCGACAAAAGTGGAACGCTCTTATGGTAGTGCTTGATCGCCTCGGGAAATTTTCGAGTGGCTCCGCTGGTATATTGAAGAACTGCCACGTCTTTCGCGATGGTTTTCGTTTGATACTCCTCCTTGTGATTTTCGAGCAATCGATTGAAATCAGGGCCGACAGGTATGAGATGCTGAAGAAGCTGACGCTCAATCAACCTTTTTTTATCCTCAGTGGTGATCAGCACTTTGGCGCCTGAATCCTTTATCCTGTGCTCCAGGGCTTCGGGCCCAAAACCAAGGAAGCAGGGCACAACGATGGCTCCTCTTTTCATCGTGCCAAAGAGAGAAACATAGAACTCCAGGCATGGGTCCAGCATGATGGCGACCCGGTCTCCCGAGTCAATGCCAAGGGACTCCAGGGCGTTGGCAAATCGGGAGGTCAATCGAGAGAGGTCCGAAAAAGTATATTGTTCCGTATGGCCATCCTCAAATTTTATCCGAACGGCTGTTCCTTTTCCCTTATGGCGGTCTATGCACTCATGGGCGATGTTAAAGTTTTCCGGTGCCCCGTCAAATAGTTCCCATATCTGATCGATAGCAAAGTTTTCCACTGCCTCTTCATAACTCCTGTATTCAGTCATCAGCACTGTTCAATCTCCTATTCAGCCATGGCGGGAATTGAAGATTCACGGTGGATCCCGCAAATTCCGTTGGAGCCTCTCCTTTATACTCATGTTGAAGGGAAAAGTAATCTTTACGTTTTGTGTTTTCGATCTTTCAGTAAGGCGATGGGCTCCCCCTCTTTGTCCGTTACAGGAACCGTGATCGCTCTGGTAGTGCCGAATGTCGGGATAACCGCAGAATGCCTTCCGCTCCCGCCGGCAACAACCACCATCAAGTCCTCCGGACCATTGACCATCGGGACGCTTGCTTTGCCGTCCAGGTCCGAAAACCGCTCCGGCATCGACTTCTTGAACCGCTCCAGGTTACCTTTAGAGATGAGTGCCAGTGGGACCCTTGCGTTTTCAAATAGGAACTGCTTCACATCTTGTTTGGAAAAGCCGTCCCGGGCAATGATCGCTGCGTGCTCAGGGCCGAGCACAATCAGAGGTTCACCGCCCATGTAAATGTTATTTGCCCCGGGGGTGGCTAAGACTCCGGAGACAGTAACGAGGATCTCCTCGGCTGAGGCTCCTCCATGGTCGTTCACGTTATGGGGCCCCTCAGCCCCGATAACCGTTACGGTGCTGACCGATTTCTCAAAGCCTCTTTCAACATGGAGAGGCTCCCAGGGGGTTTCTTCCTCGTTCTCAGCAAAACAGAAGGAATACTTCGCAGGTCCGCCGAAAGTAGACCTGTCCAGCACACCGGGAGATGCGCCGCCGATGTTTACCAGAATCAGTCGTATCGCCCGGCCGATGACGGCGTTGCTCATACGCCCCTGACCCATTGCGTTGTAGCCGTAATTTATATCCAGCTCATGAACCAGCGGCCCATTCACCAGAACCAGCACGGTGCACAGGTGGGTGGTGGTTTGCAAGCCATAAAGATTGAACTCTTTCTGGCTCATGGCCTCTGTGGCTGCAATAACGATGGGCAGATGCTCAGGAAAGCATCCTGCCATGACGGCATTAACGGCGATTTTTTCGATGGTCGCCTCCCCCCTTCTCGGCGCTATTGATCCGATGAGGCTTTTGGGATCACGACCCGAATAGGCTATCATCCTTTCGACACGCTCTTCAGTGGGCGGGACGATGGGGAATCCATCCGTCCAGCCGCGACTGTAAAATAGCCTGTTAACGGCCTCTAGTGATGCAGGAGCCTTAATTTTATGGGACTCTCCGGCAGATACAAAATCATCGCCAAACAAAGCTTTGTGCCGCAGCCTTTTCTTAGAAGTCACTGTCTTCGCTTTATATTCTCCTTCTAAATTCCTGGCATCCGAGGTCAGTATATGGATAATTTCGTTCAGGGCCTGGTCTGCGACTTCAGCCACGCGCTCGGGTGGCTGCCCCGCCATGGGATGGGGTATGGTAAGGATGGGAAGTCCCGGCATCCCCAATATCTCCGTTTCGGCTTTTCCAAGGGCAAAAAATTCGTCGGTGCACACAGTTGCCGCCGGAATACCCCGTTTCTCCAGCTCGATCGAATCATGGATACTCCATGATGTGCACGATCCTCAGTCTCCAAAGGCATTTATGGCGAAATCGCACCTCTCGAAGAACTCCTGTGGAAAGGATGCCGGTACCGATCCGGTTGATTTTCTGATCCTGAGGATTTCCGGGAAGGTATATATTTTACTCAGAAGCTCTTGAATGCGATTCAAGAACATATCGGCGTTGACTTTGCTGTTATCGATAAACCCCACGATTTTATTGTTCAGGCTGGCAAGCCTCGGAGCAATGGGATTCTCCTCCAGGCGAAAAATGCCGCGAGGATTTAGAAGTTGTTGACTCATCTGAAACTCCTTCCATTTTTGCCGAATTACTAAACAACCTGCTTCTCAATGCACGTCAAACCTCCGAAAGGCCGAGGACTTTTGCCGGATTCTTTCTCACCATGGTGATGATTTCGTCTTCCGTGATGTCATATCTCAGCATTGTTTCGATGAACATCCGCATTCCTTCCACAGGTGGAGGATTAAATATCTGCCCGAAATCTGTGGACATGATGCAGTGCTCCGGGCCGATGGTACGAATTGCCTGGGCAATCTTTTGGGGGTCCATCCTGTCGCTGGTGGGCATCGCGGCGATAAAGCAGTGCTCAATAAAAACACCTTCTCTGACCATGCGCTTCTGGTCATCGATTGAGGCTGTAGGGCCGAAGGAAATCGACAGAGGATGCGTGATGACGGTCCGTTCGATCCCGACTCTCGCGGCTTCATCAAGGAGCACAAATATCTCTTGCGTGGAAAGATGTCCCGTTGCAAGGGTCATGCCGTAATGTTTTATACCCGCAAGAATTTCCCTGACGACGGGGAGAATCGTGCCGTTTTGATCCAGTATGGTTATCCCTTTTCCATTGATGTTTCGCTTTTGCATATCGTGCCTTGATGAAAAGGTGGGCATCCACACTATTTTTGATGACAACTTACCGGCCACTTCAACCACCGCGGGATTGAGTCCCCCCACTTCAAAGTCCAGTGTTACACCGCCGTAAACCTCTATTTCCGGAACCAATTCCTGAATGGTATAGGTGAGCGGTGTGGTGATATAGTCATGACTCTTCAGAAAAATGGCGCGCATGCCAGCTTCTCTCGCTTGGACCGCTGCCTCATAGGCGTTCACCCGGCGCCTGCGGTTGGGATCCGGTCCAATATGAATGTGGATGTCGATGGCGTCTTTCAAGAGTTCTTGGGCTTTCATTTTCATGCTTCTCCTTATGTTTTTGAACCTGACAATGCTAAGTTCCCCGAATTTGGCGGTAGGAAATGAGAACAACGGAAAGAACCGTCAAAATCAAGCAGACCAAAGAGATTGGGTGGGTAACGAATACGGTTACATCCCCCTTATGGATCACCATTGCCTCCCGAAGGGCTACCTCTGCCATGGGCCCAAGGATGAAGGCGATGAGAAAGGGTGTCACTGGAAACTCAAGTTTGCGCATAAAATAGCCGATGACCCCAAAAATGAACATGATTTTTACGTCGAATAACGTATTATTCCAGGCAAAAGAACCGATGACACAGGTTATCATGATAATCGGAAAGAGGGTATCTTTGGAAACGTAAATGACTTTCAGAGCGATTCGAATCATCACATGGGCAACGGTGAAATTAACGAAATTGGCGAAAAGAAGTGAGATATAAAGACCGTATATAACAGGTCCATGATGCTCGAAAATCAATGGCCCAATCGGAAGCCCCTGAATCAAAAAAGCACCGACGAGAATCGCTGCGGTCAGGCTTCCAGGGACGCCCAGCGTGAGCAGAGGAATAAGATTTGAGCCGCATACTGCATTGTTTGCGGCCTCGGCTGCGGCAACTCCTTCAAGACATCCTGTACCGAATTTCTCGGGAGTCTTCGAAGCCCTCTGCGCTGCTCCATATCCTAAAAAAGCCGCCGCTGTTGCGCCCACCCCCGGCATGGCGCCGATGACCGTTCCGATCACACTGGATCTGAAGATGGTTTTCAGGCAGCCTTTCATCTCCACCCAGGAAACCCTGTTATCAGCCGGATCGTCGGATTTCTTCAGACTTGTGCTGGTTTCCCGAGAGGATTCCACCACTTTTTTCTCTGCCTGGACGATAACCTCCGACACCGCGAATAGACCAATGAGCAGAGGCAGAAAACCCAACCCGGCACTGAGTTCCATGGAGCCGAAAACGAAACGTTCGGTGCCTTGCAGAGGGTCCACGCCCACAAAGCCCATCATCAAGCCCAACACAGCGGTGATAAGCCCCTTGAGTATATTTTTACCCGAGGCGCTGCCGATGATCGTCAACGAGAGGAGCAAAAGAGAAAAATATTCCACGGGCCCTGCTTTCAGGGCCAGAGTAGCCAGTGCTCCGGCGCTGAAAATCAGCACCAGGTCGCTGAAGGTGTCGCCCATCACCGATGCGTAGACAGCCATTTTCAGGGCTTTTCCCGCCTTGCCTTGCTGTGCCAGGGGATAGCCGTCAAACATGGTCGCCGCAGCCTCAGGGGTTCCCGGACTTCTGACCAATATGGCTGATATAGAGCCCCCGTAAACCCCCCCTTTATACACACCCATGAGAAAAGCCAGAGAGGGCACGACCGGAAGGACGAAACTAATCGGCAAAGCCAGAGCAATGGCCATGGATGGCGTCAACCCGGGGATGGCCCCGATAATGATTCCTATGGTTACCCCGAAAATGACCAGGAAAACATTCTGAAAGGTCAAGAAGAGGGCGAACCCTTCTGCAACCTGCTCGAGCATATGAGCCTCCGTATAAAAGTTCAATAAAACAAGCTGCCGCCCGGGAGTATAATGAGCATCACTTTCTGAAAGAAATAATAAGAAACCAGGGGCACGATGATCATAACGAGGCACAAAACCCTGATGCGCCTATTTCCCATGTAATACATGAAAGCCCCCAAACCTATGGGCGTCGCAATGAGAAAGCCTGCGAATTCCAATAGGTATATATAGCCCAGAATGATCGCCATGGCGGTCAGCGTGCGGAGCGGATTTTCGCCAAGAATGTCTACCCCTTTATTACTAATTTTCAATTCTTTTGAATCTATAATCTTCTTTTTTTCCTTGTAGAAGCTCAGTAACAGATAGATAAAGGAAAGAATCGCCATGGCCGCAATAACCAACCGGGGATAAAAGGCCGGGGACATGCTCAAATGCTTCGCCTCGATCATGTATATTTGACTTGGAATAAGAAAATAAAGCACAACAGCAAATGAGAAAAATGCCGCCCCAGCAATGGTATTGGCCCATTGTTTCATGTAAGCGCCTCCTTGCCGGCACGAGAAAAAGGAAATTGGGCGATAGAAAAACCTATCGCCCTCTTCGCACCTTTTATTTCTTTTTTTTGACTTTCAAGCCAAACTTTTTAATCAACCTTTTAAAGTGCTCGCTTTCGGCTTTCGCTATTTTCATCGCTTCCTCTCGCCCGTGAAATTCAAGATTCTGGTTCAAGGTTTTTATTCGCTTGATGACCACAGGCGATTCAGACATGGCCTTAAATGCCCCTTCCAATTTTTTCTGGACGCTCATAGGGGTTCCCTTGGGCACCCATACGTAACGAATATTCGGAGCCTGCGGCATATCGACACCCACTTCCTTGCAGGTGGGAACATCGGGGAGAAATTCACTTCTGGTGTCAGAGGCGATACCGATGGGCTTAAACTTGCGGGCATCGACCTGGGCCTTGTAACCGGCGAAGGTACCTGAAGCTACATCCACATCACCGCGCAGCATGGCGGTGACGATGTCAGAATGCCCGCGCAAGGGCACAGGGAGAAATTTGACATCCGGATACACCGCCTGTAACGCATAATATCCAAACGCGCCCCAGGAGGTCACACCGGGAGAGCCGAATCGAATGGTGCCGGGGCTTTTTTTTGCGGCTTCGAGTAGATCCTTGACAGTGTTCCAAGGTGCTTCCGATCTGACCACAAACACTCGAGGATCAACGGTCACCACGCACACAGGTATCAAATCCCCAAGGACATAGGCAGGCTCAGACGCCAGATGGGGATAAATATCGACGACAGATGTGGGAGCAAGAAGGATGGTATAGCCGTCCGGCCTGGATTTGGCCACGAAGTTGCCGCCGACTGATCCACCGGCTCCCTTCTTGTTGACGATAGCGATGGGTTGCCCCAAATATTTTTCGGCTTCTGCCGCGATGGCTCTAAAAACCACGTCCGTCGAGCCCCCGGCACCGTACGGCACGATACCTTTGATAGCCCTCACGGGATAGTCGGCTGCCTGAGCGTTAAGAGGCAGGGCAAAAACCGTAACTGCCAATAACAGTGCTGCAAAGAATTGCTTTTTCATATCGCTTCCCTCCCTTTTGAATCGGATTGAAAGATTTGATATTTACCGCCCTATGCCACAAGCATGGAAATCACCCCCTTCAACAATGCATAACGAGTAACTGACCTCTTTTATCATATGACCTCTTCCCTTCTCAAGCTATCAATAGCATTTTCTGTGTATCCCAACAACTCTCTTAGTATTTCATCATTGTGTTCTCCCAGTCGAGGCGGGGGAAGACGGATTGCCCCCGGGGTTTCATAATACCGCACTGGTATTCCGACCATTTTGACCGTACCCGTGAGCGGATGGTCCACTTCTGTGACAATCCCCCTTGCTGTCACATGGGGGTCCTGGAAGACCCGATCAAGGGTGTTGATAGGAGCACAGGGCACTCCTGCGTTGTCAAGTATGGACAGCCACTCCTCTGCGGTTTTATGACGCAGCTTTTCCTGGAGCAGCGTTACTACCTCGTTTCTGTGTTCAGTCCGGGCGGTCGTTGTGCGAAATCTCTGATCGTCGGCCAAGTGATCCATTTCACAAGCCTCGCAAAGTCTTCGCCATCGTCCATCTGAGCTTGCACTCAGAAATATGGCTCTATCCCGGGTTTCAAACACTCCAAAAGGGACAATGGTCGGGTGGGCACTGCCCCACCTCTTTGGCAGCTCACCCGCGATCAGATAGCTGCTGGCAAGATTCAGCAAAAGGGTTAATTCTGTATCGAGGAGGGAAATTTCAATAAACTGTCCTTGTCCTGTTTTTCCCCTTGCTATTAAAGCCGCCATAATGGCGCCGTGTGCATAGAGCCCTGTCGCCATATCTATGATGGCAAGAGGTATTCTCATCGGTTTTCCATCAGGCTCTCCAGTGATTCCCATGAGTCCCCCCATGGCTTGCAAGACCGGGTCGGTGCCCGCTTTATTTTTATAGGGACCGGACAATCCAAAACCGGTGATGGAACAATATATAAGCTCTGGGCGGAAGTTCCTGAGCTCGGAATAGCCCAGTTGAAATTTTTCCATGGTACCGGTTTTAAAATTTTCAAGCACCACATCAGATCGCCTGACCAGCTCACGAAATATCTCTCTCGCTTTTTCCTTTTTTAAATCCAGCGTTAGGCTTTTTTTATTCCTGTTTACAGAGAGAAAGTAGGTGCTTTCTCCGTTTACGAAGGGAGGCCCCCATTTGCGAGTATCATCCCCGGTGCCCGGCTGTTCGATCTTGATAACTTCAGCCCCCAAATCGCCCAATGCCATGGAACAGAAAGGACCGGCAACCATCCGAGAAAGGTCAAGAATTCTGATATCTTCTAAAGTAAGCATCCTCATAGGCCTCCATTCTTTTATACCTACTGCTGAAAGTATTTACGCAGGGAAAAAAATGTCATGGTCACTGCAAAGGACAGGCACCAGAGTAAAACAAGAAAAAGGTTGTATTGAGTAATATTCATTTTGATACTGCTGAAATAGAACAACACAGCCAGTGGAACGATTAAAATCGGCCAGAACTTCATGCATCTCTTTGGGGTGGATTCGAAAAAAGACGGCAGAGGCATATCTGGCTGGAGTTCATTTGCATGGTCCTTACGGCCTGTGCTTGCAGCATTTGAAGGGGCAAAGGCCGTGATAGGCTTTACAAATGAAAAAGCGATTCTTTTAAAGGGATCCTTTACAAAGTTTAACAATTGGTCGAAAAATTTAATGTAGGCCATTTTCTTCTGGCTGAAAATGACGAAGGCAAAAAAGCACAACCCGGGAAGGTCAGTAAAGATTCCGGGCTTGATAAGCAGGATAGAAGCCGCGATCAGCAACATACGCTCAAGAGGGTTTGATTTCCTGATCAACCATCCTTGAACTCCCGCCGCCAGGCAGATAACGCCGATAATGGAGGTTATAACCGCTAAGATAATCCCCCATAAAGATCCAATCAGGAGCAGTTCGGGGCCGTAGATGAACATGTAGGGCACAATAAATGCGGCAATACCGATGCGAAAAGCGGTGACACCCGTACGCATGGGGCTTGATCGTGCCAAACCGGCGGCAGCGAAAGAGACCAGGGCCACGGGTGGTGTAATCCCTGATATGGAACTGAAATAGAACGCAAAAAGATGTGCCCCCATAGGAGTGGCCCCGAGTTTTATCAGGGCGGGCACTACCAGGGCTGCGAGGATAATATAATCAGCCGTTGTGGTGATCCCCATGCCCAGGATAAAAGATGCCAGCATGGTCAAGAGCAAAGCAATGCCCAGGTTATCCCCGGCAAACTGGATAAGCATATCGGTCAGCCGCATTCCTACTCCGGATATAAAGACGCTTCCGATGATGATACCGGCAGCAGCACATGCAACGGCTATGGGAATGGCTGTGACGATGCCGTCTTCAAGGGCGCTGAGAAACTCAACCGGATCCATTCTTGTGTTTCTGTTCCAGAACGTCACAAGAAAAACGGTGCATATCCCCCAAAAAGCAGCCATCATTACGGTATATCCGCTGATTAAAAAATAGATAATAGTGAGAATGGGGATCAATAGTTGGCCCCTCTGTTTGAGCACAGACATCAACCGAGGCAATTCTTCTTTTGGCAAGGCCTTCAGACCGATCTTATGGGCTTCAAAGTGGATCATCATAAAAACGGAGAAGAAATAGAGCGTGGCAGGAATGGCGGCGGCTATCGCGACCTCTAAATAGGAAATGAGCAGGAACTCGGCAATGATAAATGCGGCGGCGCCCATTATTGGAGGCATAATTTGTCCCCCGCTGGATGCTGTGGCCTCAACAGCGCCGGAAAATTGACCGGGATAGCCCGATCCCTTCATCAACGGGATGGTAAACGATCCGGTTGTGACCACATTTCCCACCGCGCTTCCGGTCATGGTTCCAAGCATTGCACTGGCGCAAACAGCAGCTTTGGCCGGGCCTCCGGTACGATGTCCGGTCAGTGCCAAGGATACTTCAAGAAAAAACTTTCCTGCACCGGAGCGGAGGAGTATGGAGCCAAAAATAAAAAAGAGGATGATATAGGACGCCATCACCATAACAGGGATGCCGAAGATTCCTTCTGTGCGCATAAAGATGTAGTCTATAATGGAAGTCCATGAGCTTGGAGCGCCGTAGAATATCCAGAATAATTTATCCGCGATTATCGACTGAAACAGAAAAAACAGGACAATCATGAACATGACCCAGCCCACACACCGACGTGTGGCTTCAAGGAGCAGGAGAATGCCAATGGTCCCCACAACGATGTCGGTTTTCAAGGGGACCCCGCGGCGTAAAATGTAAGCGTCCAGATCCCATAAGATGTAAATCTCGATGGCCAGAGAAAGCACTATGCATAAGAGATCGATTAAAAAGAACCAATTCAGCCTGTCCTTCCAACTTGATCTCTTGACCGGATAGAAGAAGAACGCTAACACCATCATCATAGCGTAATGAGTGGAGCGAAATTTATATGCCTCGGGCAGACCGAAGAAGGCGGTATATAAATGAAACATGGCCAGCGCCAGGGCGCTGCTGATAACAAAGATAGCCATGGCGATATGGAGTGAAGATATTTTTTTACCGGAAAGCACGGTTTGGAGCACGCTTGGTGAGTATGCTTTCCACTCGGATTGTTCTATCAAAGTGATCCCCTTTAATATGGGATTAAATCTCGGCTTGCTGCGGCCCGAATGCCTTTAGAACAACCATGAAAGATCAGAATCAAATGCGGGGTCGGGGGAAATCCCCCAACCCCTGAAGATTATCTAATTCCTTTTTCATCATAGAAACGCTTTGCTCCCGGATGGATAGGACAGGCCATCCCTTTGAGGGCGGTCTTCAGATGAATATCCTTTGCCGTAGAAGTAACTTCTCTGAGTACATTCAGATTTTCATATACGGCCTTGGTCATCCTATAGACCGCTTCCTCTGAGAGATCTTTGTGAACAAGCAATACGGTGTTTGCACCGACCGTCGGTATGGCCTCATTCTGTCCCTTGTACATTCCTTTCGGTATTTCAGCGGTAATGAATCCCGGGTTTTTGGCAACAATCTTGTCCAAATGCGCTTTGTCTATTTTAAGGAATCTCAATCCGGGTTGAACATTTAACTCAATGATAGGTGCAAAAGGGATTCCTCCCATAAAGCCCGCAGCATCCAGGTGACCGTCTTTCATGTTGAGTACCATATCGCTGTAATTGAGGTAAACAATCGATCCGCCGCTTGCTTTTATCTTTTCAAAGTTGATGTCGTAAGATGCAAGGATGAATTTGAGAATTTCCAGGGTCGTAAAGCCTATAGCCCCTCCTGAGATGCGTTTATTATACAGATCAGGGAATCCCTGGATATCACTTTTCTTAGGCACCACAACCTCCATGTAAGCGGGATAGAGGGATCCAAGGTGCCTTAAATTGGGGTGTTTCTTTTTGTAAGGGGGGTTTCCGTGGAAGGCATTGTAGACATCAGGAGTAAGTGCCCATCCTGCTTTGGCCTCGGCCGCATCGACCGTTTTTGGATTGGAGATTCCTCCACCGGGAAGCACGCTTACACGCACTCCCGGCAAGGCTTTTTCCCATAATTTCGCGACAGGGGCGCCCAGAGTGAACCATTTGCCCCCGGGCCTGCTGCTGGCCATTTTCAGAAATTTAAATTCGGGCTTCCATTGAGCCCAGGCGTGATCATGAGCCCATAAAGCCGTGGCTAAAAGGATAACAAGCGCACAAAAGATAATTTTTCTCATTTTTTCCTCCTTTCCTTAGATTATTCTCCCTCAATTTGCTATAAATATTCGGTTTTACCTCCTCTTTCAACAAGTGGACGATGGAGAAACCGGTAACCAGAAGCGATTGGTTGAATGTTCGCGCCGGCACGGTTTCAATTCAGTCTGGCGCTCAAAAATATACTCTTGATACTGTTGGTCGGGAATTCAGGATTCTTTGTATCCGAATGTCTCGATAAAATAATCCAAGTATTCTTTCCCCCCACCCCAGAGGGCTTTAACCGGCCCTGCTTGTTTGACAAAGCCGGGAAGTTCCCGGCCGACTATCTTCTCAAACAGCTTCGCTGCGTCGATGAGCTTATCCAGGTCGATACCGGTGCGAATTCCCATTTCTTCCAACATGCTCACCAGATCTTCCGTATTGATATTTCCCAATCTACCATAGGCGTATAGTTTTCTCGTAGTGCTCGGCTGTCCCCCCAGCCCGCAGAGACCGCAATCATGAATCATTACGCCGGCTTCAATGGCCGCCAGGACATTGGCCAGCCCAGTCCCTCTGGCATCGTGGAAATGCGACATGATATCCATACCCGGAAACTCGGCCAGAATCATCTCGAAAAAAGACTTCACTTGCAGGGGGTTTGCCATTCCGGTTGTATCCCCGAAGGAAAGGGCATCAACCCCCATCCACTGCAATCGCTTTGCTACCTCGAGCACCCGATGGGGTGATACGTAGCCTTCAATGGGACAACCGAACACGGCTGACATCACGCCGGTTACATGTATCTTCGCATCTTTCGCCTTTTTCACCAGCACTTCAAACTCTTTCAGCGTGTCAGACGTCTTGCGTTGCACATTCACTATGTTGTGCCCATCTGTTACTGAAACCGGGGCGGTTATGCCGTGAATGCCGGTATTGATAGCCCGCTCCAGTCCTTTCAGATTCGGGCAAGTGGCCCAGTAGAATATCCCTTCAGGACGCTCCAACTGCTCCATTAATTTCTCTGCATCGGCAAACTGAGGAACTACTTTGGGATGAGTAAAAGATGTCACCTGGATGTATTTCAACCCTGCGTTGAGAAGTGCCCGTATCAACTCCAGTTTTTGCTCTGTGGGGATAATTTTTGCTTCGCTCTGGATGCCTTCCCGCGGGCCCATTTCACGTATAATGACCGATTTCGGAAGATTGACGAACATAAAGAACCTCCTTGAATTCACAATTACTCACCGGTGAACACGGGTTTTCGCTTTTCGGCAAAAGCTTTCAATGCCTCAACCCTGTCTCTGGTAGGAATGCAGGCCAGGTAAGCCTGTGCCTCATATAAGAACCCTTCGGTTAACCCTACTTCCCTGGCCCGATTAATCGCTTTTTTGGAGTTCTTGATCGATGTAGGTGAATTGCCCTTGATTTTTTCAGCCAATTCCATGGCAGCTTCCATCAGATTTCCATGTGGCACGACACGATTCACCAGTCCAATGGTCTCCGCTGTTTTGGCGTCAATTCTTTGTCCGGTAAAAATCATCTCTCGTGCCCGGGCATCACCGATAAGCCGCGGCAACAGTTGAGTCCCCCCCCCGCCGGGAATGATTCCCAGGGTGGTCTCCGGTAAACCAAATATTGCGTTTTCGGAAGCGATCCGAATGTCGCACGCCAGAGCTATCTCCAGTCCGCCCGCCAGAGCGTTGCCATTGATCGCCGCGATGACAGGCTTGTAAAGATTTAAAATTTTCCCCTGAATCACCGGCCCTCTTTCTCGAAGTCTCAATACTTCCTTTTCCGTCATCTCTTTTCTTTCTTTTAAATCAACGCCTGCACAAAATGATTTCCCGGCACCGGTAATGATGACAACCCGCACATCGTCGTTCACATTCAGGTCATCCCAAATGTCCTCCATTTGTTTTCTCATGCTCATGTTAATAGCATTGTGCACTTCGGGTCGGTTAA
The DNA here is from genome assembly GCA_019310535.1 of Deltaproteobacteria bacterium. Taxonomy (GTDB): domain Bacteria; phylum Desulfobacterota; class JAFDED01; order JAFDED01; family JAFDED01; genus JAFDED01. The sequence continues at coordinate 1,350 of JAFDED010000072.1, read as the reverse complement.
GGGTTAAAACACTGATCTGATCTTTGATTTCACAGAGCAGCTCTTTTTGTTCGCTCAACATTTTCCTCCCATTATTAGTGGGTTTATTAGGGAATATTATTGCCTTCGGTGGCCCAAATCCGCAGAAATTTGATTCCCTTTTTCGATCAATAAAGGCAGGTATTCCTTGTATATCTTGTCTTTTGAAACGCGACTCATGGGAATGACCATATTTATGCCGCCAACAGCTTCACCATTATTATTGAGCAAAGGAGCGGCAATGGCAAAAAGATCCTTATCCAGCTCACTGTTGTTTTCAGCGTATCCGGATTTCCTTATTTTGTTCAATTCAGCAACAAATCTATTTTTATTAATTATTGTTTTTTCAGTATATTTTTCAAAGGAGATGCGACTTAATATTTTTTCCCTTTCATCCTCGGCCGAAAACGCTAAAATAACTTTTCCCATTGAAGTGCAATGTATAGGGCGTCTCGAACCAGGCCGAATATTGGTAGTAATCAAGTGCGATGTCTGCACTCTTTCCAGATAAACAATTTCAGCCCCATCCAATATAGCCAGGTTTACCGTCTCATTTGTTGCTTCGTTTAATTTCTTTAAATGAGGGAGAACTATGTCGCGCAGTCCTGAATGATGTAAAAAGGCAAAACCAAGGGAAAGAATTTTTGGGGTTAATTGAAAGGTTTTCGTTTTGGGATCTTTATAAAGATATTCCAGTATCGTAAGGGTGTGTGTAATTCTCTGGGCAGCCCCTACGCTGATATTAAGCTTTCTCACCAATTCCATCAAGGTGAGCCTGGATTGCTGCCCGGTGAAGCACTCAAGTAGCTTAAAACAATTAACAATGGAATTTATTGTGAGATTGTCTCTCAATATTCATCATCCTTAATTCAATCAAGAAGATAAATTTATGAGTTTTTCACAAGAATTCCCTCGGTAAAATATTGAGTGTTTAATTTTGTATTTCATGCATGAAAATGGCATCTCCAAAACCACTTTCCGTTATCAATCACGCGGACTGTTAAAGCCTCTTGAATTAGGCTAAAGAAATATTTTTCACATTATCGGTTAGTTCTTTGGCCTGTCGACGACCTTGGTGTCCTGGCCAAACACCCGGCAAACGCAGTGCACAGCAGGCAACGGAGAATGAGCGTTGCTATTGCATAGCGATAGTAATTATCAAAATATAATATATCCTTTATCATGACCAGATACCCTTGTCAACATTTTTGCACAGAATTGTCAATAGCAAATTAAAATGTCCGGTTTTCATAGCACATGAAATGTCCGGTTGCTATTTTTAACATGTTGTTTTATATTATTTCTGTCTCGTGGGAGGATAGGGCAACGCTG
>JAFDED010000191.1 GCA_019310535.1 Deltaproteobacteria bacterium | reverse complement strand
CAGACGGCACGTTACGTCATCGGCTTATGGTCAGCGGGCAAAGCCCCTCGACGCGCTGGCCATTGTCCGCCACCGCCTCAATCCTCACCAGGTACATCCCGCGGGGCACCACCGTGCCGCCGTTGCTGCGCAGGTTCCACGCCTGGCTATGGGTACGCTCGCTGGCAGCCTCCTCAGCCATCAGCGTCTTAATGACCCGACCGGAGATATTCATAATCTCCATGCTCACCCGGCAGGCCTGAGTTACACCATAGGTGATGACCGTTCCGACCCCACTGGATTGGGCCGTGGCACTGGTGATGACCAACCCGCCTGACTGCTGGGCGCCGACCTCGAGCCGGAAGTGCCGCAGGCCGCCTTCTGCGCCACTACGGAAGACGTAGCTCGGAGCAGTCCGCATATACACTGTCTGGTCGCCATCGAGGTCGCTCAGAGTCACCGACAGGTCATTGGGCACCTGGCTGAGGTCAGGCATCACGACCTCCACGTCGCTGTCGGCAATGTCTGTGGCAACCACAAAGTCCCAGCTCAGCTTCTCGCCAGTCACCGGAGTGATTGACTGGGCAAGCTGGCTACCATCATCTCCAATGAAGTAGAGATCCACGCTGTCGGGAACCGAGGGCGGGTTGGGTATGCTGTAAGGCTCGATGCCCTCAGCCACGCCTACCGCGCCGGTCACGTCCCTGCGGCTACCGACCCGCGCTACCACCGGAATCACCCAGCCCGACTCACCCACATCAAGCTGGCGCGGCGCCATTTCGCCCTGGGCACTGGCGGTGCCGGCTGTCATCTGGATCGTCGCAGTTGTACCCGTCGCAGCGTACATCCACGCGCCTTCCCACGGCTCAATGTAACTGCGCGCCACGTTGATGCCCGCCCGGTCGGTTACCAGCAAGTACGACTGGTCCGAGGGACGGAAGACGTAAGCGAAGGGCAGGACCGTCCCCGGTACCGTGGGGGCAATGTTAGCCATCGGCAGGTTATTAGTGAAGGGATTGGCGACCATGTTCCAGCGTGTACCCAGGTTAACCGTGTAGGCTCCCGCAGTGGGTACCGCAGTCCCGGCCACGTTCAAGGTAGTCGCGTTATCGTAGTAGACGAAGAAGCCCTTGCCCGCAGCCACCTGGAGCAAGACATTCCTATTCGGTGAAATATAGGCCGGCAGGATCATAAGTGTGCCTTTCACCCGAGTAGCCGGTGAAGTCTACATCCGAAACATTCTGGCCGCCCGGCCCGGGAACAGTGACCGTCTGGCTACTGGGCACCAGTACATAAGTGGCGGTGGGATCGCTCGCTGTTACCTCCCAGTCGCCGGCGGATACATTAGTCAATGTGTAGGTGCCGTCGGCAGCGGTCGTCGCGCTGGACGTCGCAGCGGGATTACCCACCTGGACGGCGCTGATAGCTATATTGGCCAGCAAAGCGCCCTGGTAGTGAGTCGCCGTGCCGCTGATGGTGAAGGCTTTAGGATCAGCGGTGAAATCGCGATTAGTCACGCTGGCGCCGCTGACTGTCACGGTGTAATCCGCAGGCGTAAAGTCGTAGTACTGACCCGCCGGGGCGCTGGGCGTCACCGTGTAGGTACCGTCGGCCAAACCAGATATCATGTATTGGCCGGCGGCATTGGTGGTATCCGAACGAATGCCCGCAGTGACCAAGAAGCCCTGAGCACTGCCGCCGCCGGTCACTGTGATGGTGCCCGATATGCTGTACGCACCCGCTACCAAGGTGAAGTCCTGGCCGGACACATCACTACTGCTCACAACCACCGACGCGTCCGGCGGAGTGAAGGTAAACGGCGGGAACAGCGGGGCTATTCGGTAAGTGTCCGCGGGTAGATCAGTGAACTGATAGGTGCCATCGGTGCCGGTGACCTGATCAGCCCTGATCTTCTGGTTGAGACTGTTGTAGCACTCGACGGTAACCCCCTCCAACGGGGTTGTGCCATCGGTGTCGTAAACCGTTCCCGATATCGAGAAGACCGGAATGATTATCGTGAAGGTTTGCGTGGCCGACCACTCCGACTGGAGCCCGTTGACCGTCCGGACGTGCCAGTGGTAAGCGACATTGGGCACAAGCGCCAGGGTGGTGTCCACCTGGAAGTTGGTCACGGCCAGGCCCGTGACCCCATACTCCGGGTCACCTGGCCCGCCCAGATCGGGGCTGATCATGGGGCTGGCGAAGGCGGGATCGTCATCGAGTTCGACGTGGTACAACATCGCCGAGGGCGGATCGTCCGCATCAGGGTCGGTGCCCGGGTCCCACTGCAGATTCGGCGTGAGCGTTCCAATGGTGCCCGTTGGGGCAAAGCCGCTATCGGGCGCATACGGCGGGTGATCAACCTTGAAGCTTTGGACCACGGACCAGTCGGAAGCCAAGTCACGGGCGTCAACCGTCTGCACTCGCCAGTACCACCAGCCGTAAGGGATGGGATCGGGCACGTCAAGCTGGGTGATGCCCGGGCCCCCGTAGTCAGTGGTATCGTATTCGTAATCCACGGTGGCAAAGTCGTCGGTGGTGCTGAACTGCACAATGTAGGTCAGGTTGTTGGTGGTATCCCACGGATCG
>JAFDED010000071.1 GCA_019310535.1 Deltaproteobacteria bacterium | reverse complement strand
ACCCGCGCCCGGGAACCATTAAACGATCCGTGTACTGCCTCTTGCTGCTGCGCAGCCCGGACAATTTATTGTCCGGGCCACCCCTCATGGACCCTGAATGCCATTAAGATTTGGCCGGTATTGAATCACAGCTTTCGGTCCAATGGTTAAGCAATAAGAATTTAATAAAAATCAAGCAATTAACGTTTTATTTGCTGACCTGATAGAATAATCCTGTTTCCTGATAATACTGTCATTTCATTTCCGGCTGCATGCCTTATCTTTTATGACATCACTCCTGTTTCAAATTAAATAAAAGCAAGATGGTTAGCGTCTCATATTTCAAATGTTTCAGCACAAACGGAACTGAGACACACCCGGTTGATTGTCGAGACGTGCCAAAATGCTTTGCAAATGCTTTCAAAGGCATTATAATACAAAATAGTTTATCTGAGCACATGGGCAAGCTGACAGCTTTGATTGAGGCGCTTCGTTAAAAAATAAAAACATCAGGACAATCATTTCCCGAGACCTTAAATCAATGGCACGACGTGTGATAACCCTGTTTTCTTCCTCAGATATGACTGCATCTCATGGTTGTTTTAAAACAAAAACCGAGTTAAGTGAGGCAGCAGGTACCACTCAATGAAACCACTGGATCTTCAAGAGGATAAAACACGACTTACGTGTGCTGATCAGGATCGCCGCAAGTGGATGGAGCGCGCACATATCATCGTGGTCAAAATCGGCTCAAGCGTTCTTATAGACGATCAAGCCAGGCTAGATCCCGAGATGTTCGCCCGCATCGCCCGACAGGTTTCCAAAATCTTGGCTGAAGGACAACGAGTGGTGCTGGTCACTTCAGGCGCAATCCTCGCGGGACGGTCCAGGATGAAGATCACGGCAGACCGCGATTCCATCCCTGTCAAGCAAGCAATGGCAGCTATTGGCCAGAGCGATATCATACGTTTTTATGAGCAGTTTTTTACTCACCACGGGAATGTGGTGGCCCAGGTGCTCTTGACCCGGGATGACCTGGAGAGCCGTCACAGGTATCTTAACGCCCGCCACACATTGATGTGCCTCATGGATATGAAGGTGGTTCCTATTATCAATGAGAATGATACCGTAATGGTGGAGGAGATTCATTTTGGCGACAATGATAACCTGGCAGCCATGGTAACCCCCCTGGTTGACGCGGACCTTCTTATCATCCTGTCCGATGTGTCAGGCCTTTTCGACGGAGACCCGGCCCTGGGCAAGGGAAGGTGCATTATCCCAGTGGTGGATCGCGTTGACGAGCGCATCGAGGCCCTGGCCGGAGGGGCGCGCCCCGGTATGGGCCTTGGCGGCATGATCACCAAAGTTGACGCGGCCAAGCGTGCAGCTCGATACGGAGTCCCCACCGTGGTGGCCGACGGCAAGGAGAGAGATATTATCCTGCGCATCATTCAGGGTGAAAGTATTGGAACCATATTCCTGCCGCAGGAGGACCGGCTGACCAGCCGCAAGCACTGGATTGCATATACACTGAAGAGCCGTGGTGATCTAGTGCTCGATGGCGGCGCGGTGGGCGCACTGGTAAAAAGAGGAAAGAGCCTGCTGCCTTCCGGCATCATTGAGGTCAGGGGGACTTTTTCCAAGGGCGAGCTTGTCGTCTGTCTCGATCAGAACGGAAAACCCCTGGCCCGGGGATTGGTGAACTACTCCTCCGCAGAGACCGATAGAATTAAGGGCCACCACAGTTCCCACATACTGGAAATACTTGGATATAAGGTCACGGATGAGGTCATTCACCGGGATAACATGGTGCTGTTACGAGAGTGAGGGCGGGTTTGAAAGCATCCTTACGAGCTGGAGGGGCGATGGATCTGAAGGCTGAAGTTCGTTACATTGCGGAGAGAGCACGGGAGGCTTCTCACCACTTAGCCATCCTGGACGCAGGGACAAAGGAACAGGCCCTGGTGCTGATGGCCGATGCTCTGTGGGAGCGTCGTGAGGAGATCGCCCGGGAAAACCGAAAAGATGTGGGCGCCGCCCGGGAAAAGGGCCTCTCAAAGGCCATGGTGGATCGGCTGACCCTGAGCGACAAGGTGATGCGCGAAATGACCGATGGTCTCCGACAGATTGCGGCTCTCCATGACCCTGTTGGCGAGGTTGTCCGTATGCGCCGCCGCCCCAACGGACTCCTGGTGGGCAAGATGCGGATTCCCCTGGGGGTTGTCGGTATTATCTATGAATCACGCCCCAACGTCACGGCCGACGCGGCGGCCCTGTGCTTTAAAGCCGGCAACGCGGTGATCCTGCGGGGAGGATCGGAGGCCATCAATTCCAACCGCATAATCGCCGGGGTGCTCCGGGAGGCCGGTGAAAAGGGTGGAATTCATCCGGGGGCTATTCAGCTTATCGCCAGTACCGACCGCGCCGCCATCACCGAGTTGCTCAAGCACGAAGATTGTGTCGACCTGATCATCCCCAGGGGTGGCGAGGAGCTCATACGATATGTGGCGGAGAATTCACGTATTCCCGTCATCAAACATTACAAGGGAGTCTGCCACGTATTTGTGGACGAAAGCGCAGACCCCGAAATGGCAGTCAATATCTGTGTCAATGCCAAAGCCCAGCGTCCGGGCACGTGCAATGCCATGGAGACACTATTAGTTCATAAAAAGATCGCTCCCAGCTTTCTGCCCAGGGTAATTGAATCCCTGCGCGCTGAAAAGGTGGAGATTCGCGGCTGCGACGCCAGCCGACGCATCGTACCGGACCTCGTTTCCACAACCGAGGACGATTGGTACGCCGAGTATCTGGACCTCATCTTGGCGCTGAAAGTGGTGGACAGCCTTGAAGAGGCCGTGTCCCATATCCGGAAATACGGCTCTCTCCACACAGAAAGCATCGTCACCCAGGATTATCGGCAGGCCCAACGGTTTGTCCAAATGATCAACTCTTCAACCGTTCTGGTCAATGCCTCCACCCGATTTTCCGACGGCTTCCAGTTCGGCCTGGGCGCTGAAATCGGTATTTCCACATCCAAGATCCATGCCTTCGGCCCTATGGGACACGAGGAACTCACCACCACCAAGTTCATCGTGTTCGGAGACGGCCAATTGAGAACCTGATCTACTCACCCCAACAGTCTCCCCCTGTGGGGAGATGTAGAATTGTTTGGTAGTTTCCCTCTCCCCTTGGTGGAAGAGCGGCTACATGACTTACCTGTGTACTTGAGAAACTGCACAGGCATATGAGTCAAGGTCCGGCGTGCGGCGGTAGCAACCTCAGGATCGTCGGGGTCAAATCCACTGGATAAAGAAGCATAATTCGAAGGCATGATATTTGCTGGAAAAAAATATTTGACTTGCGGCACAATTGAACTATAATGATTACGGTTGCAAAGAGAGTTGATGGCGGCAGGAATGCCTGCAAAAAGAGATATTTACTTTTTTTCGGCCGGGTGTCGGGTGACTCCTTACGGCCTTTGGATGTTAAAGGAGGAAAAAATGAATCGAATGAAGCAAACATTGTTTACAGGGATAGTGTTGCTATCTTTTCTGATTCTTTCTTCGGCCGCATTTGCGGCCACCATAACGGTTAATGCATCGGGTGGAGCTGATTACACCACAATACAGGCCGCCATGAGCGCAGCTTCGGCAGGGGACGTCATCATGGTGGCCCCTGGCACGTATACGGGGCCGGTAACCCTGGTTGACGGGATCACCATACAGGGTTACTCCCCTGAAAGCACCATCATCGACGGAGGCGGCACGGCCTATCAGGTCGTCATCTATTCCGGAACCTTGCAGACCAGCATATCCGGCTTCACCATCCGGGGATCCTCTCTTCCCACTGCGGGCGGCACATGGGATTCCGGGGGAATCTGGGTGGGTAGTGGCCCACTGGTGATTCGCAACAATGTACTTACGGGGAACAAGTCAGGCATCGCAGTCGGTCAACCCGGGACACCCTTGATACTGAACAATACCATTGTCGGCAATACTGCTGCGGGTATTATCATGGGCGCTCCGCCTACGGCGCAGACTATCAAGAACAACATTATTGTTAACAATGCCACCGGGATCTTCTATTACAGCACTCCCGGTTCAGGAGACATCAGTTACAATAATGTCTGGAACAACGCGAGGAACTATCACGACAACACAATAGGGTCTCCCCCGGGCTCCTCGTCATTTACCCCTTCCCCCGGAACCGGCGAAATATCTGCTGATCCCCTGTTCGTTGACGCAGCGGCCGGCGACTATCACCTTGCGGAAGGCTCTCCGTGCATCGACGCTGGAGATCCAGCCGCAGCATACAACGATCTGGACGGCACCAGAAACGACATGGGAGCTTTTGGAGGCCCAGGCGGATGGGCAGGTGCCAGCGGCCACTCGGGATCGGGCTTTATCTTCACCACCATAGGGAAGATTCCCGTCTTTGAGATCACTCAGGCCACCGGGAGCCCATCCCTGGGACTGGCCAACGTCTCCGCCACTGTGGCAGCGGACCTGAGCATCCCCCAGTATAAAGACGCGCCCTTTGCCGGCAGGCTGTGGTTATTCGGGCTGTTCGGAGAAACGGACAACGTTGATTATTACCGGATATTGATTGCACCTTACGGGACTTCCTCTTTCCAGCCGCTGGACGATCCCCTGGTCAAATATCGCTATGAGATAGGCCCGGGTGGCACTGTAACGGTCCATCGAGAGGTGCTCGGTCCTCTGAGCCAAGGGGGTGTGGATAAAGTTTACAGATTAACACGCACGGGGCATTGGACCCATATCGACCTGCGCATGATCCTGAACAGCAGGGAGTGGCCTAATGGTCGTTACACGTTAAAATACGAGGCTTACCGTATCGTCAGCGGATCCCTGGATCCGGTGAGTCTTCCCGCTAATGATTATGATCAGATAGTTATATGGATCGACAACAGTCCCGTGGAGGCCACCATCAACATGGTGAAGTACGACCCGTCCAATCCCAATTACACCCCGCCCCCTGAAGATGGCGAGATTCCGGAATGCGGAAAGATCGACCTGGTCAGCGACACCGAGAACCTCAGGTTCGTCATCACGGCCAGCCATCCCAACGGCTTTTTGAGGAATTACACGTTGTATGCCATGTATGGAAAAAATCGCTCCGGAGGGACCATTCGTGCGGATCAGTACGCGGGCTCCAACGATGGAAGTCCACCCGTCTGGAACGGTGTTATCAATGCCGAATTTAACTCTTCAGCCTCCTCTACTCTCAATCCATGGCAGACGTGCCCGTACTCGTTCCACCTGCGTGCCTGGTCCCGGGCCACGGATGGCTATACTTACAACCTCATAGGCGACAGCTTCGTGGATCATTACTACCTGGATCTGTCCGGCTCCGGCGGTGGAGGCGGTGTCGGATTCTTCGACATCGATTTCAGCTTAAGCACCTTATCCGTTCCAAGTCAGTACAGAATCCGCCTGAACGACGTTGCGGTGGAATTTCCTCCGGGGAACCCCATTGGCAACTTCTGGCTCGAGTTTGACTTCAATATGGGTACGCTGGGCTTCGATTTTGCCGATGCAGGCCCGGAAGGACCATAATGATCTTTTGATGAGGGCAGGGTGCTCAATCGCATCCTCCTTCCCTTGGCTCCACATGGATGGTAAGGCTTACAAAGTGCGGCTCGGCTGAATTCAGAAAGATCAGCCGAGCCGTTTGTTTCCCCGTGTATTGTTTTACGCCGGAAGCAGGCTGATACCAAAATGCTGTCAAACGTGTAACTTTCAGCCGTTACATTATTCCATACAACCGAAAGGATCTTTCCATGAGCCCTAAGCTGAAAACCTGCTTCACAGAATTGGCAGGCGTCCGGTTCCCCATCCAGTGCGGCGCCATGCAGTGGCTGAGCCGCGCACCCTTTGTAGCCGCCGTGGCCAATGCTGGCGCGTTCGCTTGCTTGCCCGCAGCTTCTTTTGATTCCGCCGAAAAGCTGGTGGAGGAGATAAGGAAAGTGCGCGATCTCACCGACAAGCCTTTTGGAGTCAATGTCTCCCTCTTCCCTGCTATGCGTCCAATTTCCCACGAAGCGATGATCGACATCGTTATCGAACAGGGCGTCAAGGTTATCGAGACGGCGGGTCGAAGCCCGGAGCCTTATCTGGAGAAAATCAGGAAGGCGGGATTGATCCACCTCCACAAATGTGCACGGGTTCGCGATGCGGTCAAGGTGGATCGCCTGGGATGCCACGCGGTCAGCATCGTGGGGACCGAGTGTGGCGGCCATCCCAGCATGGAAATGGTCACTTCTCTTGTGCTGCTTCCCATGACCGTGGACGCTGTTTCCATCCCCGTGCTGGCAGGCGGGGGCTTCTTCGACGGCGGCACGCTGGTGGCCGCCCTGGCCATGGGCGCTGCCGGGGTGGTAATGGGCACGCGTTTTATCGCCACCGAGGAGTGCGGCGCTCACCCTCATATAAAGGAGCGGTTGATCCAGGCAACGGAGTGTGACACGGTCATTACCCAACAGTCCATCCGGAACCCCGCCCGCGTCTTGCACAACCGATGGGCCGTGAAAGTGCTGGACATGGAGGCGCAGGGCGCCACACTTGAGGAGCTTGCACCGCTGATCAACGGCCAGGTCAGCCGTGAAGCTTGGGAAACAGGGGCGGTGGAAGACGCCCTTTTGCACTGCGGACAGGTGGTGGGCCGGATAAAAAATGTACTCCCGGTAAAGGAACTGGTCCAGCAGATCATTGCCGAGGCCGAGGCCGCGATTCATCGGCTGGAGGGACTGTGGGCCTGAGGGTCAAACCATTTTCACGGGATTTTCCACATGGTAAGGATGGCCCTCTGCGGCTGCCCTGAACCATACGAAAAGGCCATCTCAGAGAAGGACACCCACACAGGTATGCCCCTACATCGTCTCTTTTAGCTTCTCCATGGCCAGAATAACGGCCAACGCGCTCTTCACGTCCCGGATCTCGCCCCGATTCAGCATATCCCTCACATTGTCCATAGGCACCTCTTGGACTTGAATGCACTCGTCCACGTCGGGGTGGCTGGACCCGCGGGTTAACCGGCGGGCCAGGAAAAAAGACATCCATTCGGTGGATATGCCAGGCGCAATGTATCCTGCGAAGAGGCGCTGCCACTGCTCTGCTCGGTAACCGGTCTCTTCTTGCAACTCACGTTTTGCGCCCGCATCAGGCTCCTCGCCGGGGAGAAGCTTGCCGGCAGGAGCCTCCCAGAGAACACTTCCGGCGGCATGGCGGTATTGCCGGATCAGGACGAAGCGACCATCATCGGTGAAGGCCGCAATGCAGACCACCGCAGGATAGACGATCAGTTCCTGGCGGCTGCGGCGGCCGTTGGGAAGGATGAGTTCGTCCAGACGAAAGCTGAACTCATTGCCGCTGTAAATTGTCTGCGAAGAGACGATCTTCCCGCCCTCTCGTGAACCCTGGTTTTCTGGTGCCGATGGTTTCATTCGCTTTTCGTCCTTTACCGATCTAAGGTTGAAAGGCTGGGGAATTGATCCTTCATGTGGGGGATATGCAAGGATTCGATGAATTGCTCCTGAAAGTCCGGCTCTATGGTCAGCTCCATGTATTCAACCTGCCGGGCGACCCGATCTGCCTCATGGCGTTTGGCGCGGCTCAGCAGGGCCAAACGTGCTCCATCGCCGGCGGCATTGCCTACTGACTGGACGCTATTCACGGAACCGTCGGGGAACATCCCGATCGCCAGGGCCCGCCCGGGGTCAACGTAGCTGCCGAACCCCCCTGCAAGCACAACGCGATCCAGCGAGCGGACGCCCATCCGGCGCATCATGAGCTTTGCCCCGGTGTAGAGCGCCCCCTTGGCAAGCTGGATCTGTCGGATATCCTTCTGGGTGACCGTGATATCGCGGCCGATGGATGTCTCTGCCTCCCATGCAATGACGAACTCCGGCTGTCCTCCCTCTCCTCTCCTGAATCTGGAGTTCTTCAGATTAGGGTTAAACGCCCCGCTTTTTTCAATGATTTCGGCGCGGAAAAGCTCGGCCAGGACGTCCAGGATGCCGGAACCGCAGATGCCCTTGGCCTGCATCTCAGCAGGGTCGCTCTCACTGTTCCACAGTTCTCGGTCGACGAGTTTGTAGTCCACCTCCAGGGTCGATGGATCGATGCGGATGCGTTCGATAGCGCCAGGCGCCGCACGCATGCCGAACGTTATCTGAGCCCCCTCCAGGGCCGGGCCTGTGGCGCATGAGGAACTGAACAGACGTTCCCGGTTCCCCAGGATCAGTTCGCCGTTGGTACCGATGTCGATGATGAGGGTCATATCGTCTTTAAGGTAAGGCTCCTCGCAGATCAGCACCCCCACGTTGTCAGCCCCCACAAAACCGGCCTCAATGGGAAGAACGTGCACGTAAGCTCCGGGATGGATCCGAACTCCCAGATCCCGCGCCTTGATGTCCACCGAGTGATGGATGGCGGGCGTGAAAGGCGACATTCCGAGAGGCCCGGGATCGATCCCCAGAAAGATGTGGTGCATGCAGGTGTTACCAACCACTGTCATGTCGTAAATATTTTCGGGAACCCTATCGCAGGAAGAGGCCACACGGGAGACAATTCTGTTGATCCCTTCAACGATTTCGGTTTTCATTCTTTCAAGACCCTCACCGGGATGGGTCATCGCGTATGTTATGCGACTCATAACATCCTCACCGTACTTCACCTGCGGGTTCATCATTGAGGCGGTGGCCAGAAGCTCACCGGTGGTCAGATCGCAGAGGTATCCCGCCACGGTGGTGGTGCCGATGTCCAATGCCAGACCAAGAGGGGCGCTGCCTGTGCCGGGCTGGATGTCGATGATCTCTTTATCATCCCAGACCAGGACGGCAATATCCCACCGGCAATCCCGTATCATCCGAGACATCCGGGACAGCGCCCGGTGGTCAATACGCAGATCGCTCAGGCCGTATTCCGATTTTAATGCGCGGCAGATGCGTTCGAGGTCCGCCATGGGATCCTGAAATGTGGACTCGGGAAGTGCGGCGGTATAGCGCTTCACCGCGGGGTCCAGAGCAAAATCGATAGGTCGTGCTTCTTTGCGTACCACCTGAACGCTCGCCCGGCTCTCTTCCGGTACGTAGATCAATACATCCCCGAAAATTCGCGCAGCGCAGCCCAACCGATACCCCTGCGCCCGTTCATCGGGGCTGATGAACCTGTCTTCTTCCGCTGACCATTGCGAAAGATGGCCCATGGACGACCGGGCGCCTGAATCTTCGACTTTCACCTTGCATTTTCCACACATTTGTTTCTCGCCGCAGATAGTCTCAATCTCAACCCCCAATTTTCTTGAGGCCTGTACTATGGTCGTGCCGGCGGCTACTTTTCCCCGTCTGCCTGAGGGCTGGAATATAACGGTGTAATCGCTCATGGGACTCCCTTCATGTATGGACATTTCAATATATTGTACCTCAATCCGAAAAGAAATTGTAGGATGAACTTCGCCAACCAGGATTGTTCAAAAACAGGAACGGGGATCGACACAGCCTCTTTTCTTACTATCGTTGAGGCACGCAGTCGTGCTCCCCTGCTGATATCTTTGGATACTATATTGGATAAAGGGAAAACCGGGGAACCTCCGGGAATTCCTGAAACAAAATGTCTTGACAACACCACAAACTTGAGGATAGCCTTCCAGCGTAAGGGATGACTATGCAGATGGAAGGGTGCGATACTACAATGGAGATTCTGGAAAACGTACCTGTGAGCCTGGATATGGGGGAGATCGGAAGAGGACTCCACATGGGACGGACAGGGGATTGGAGTCAGGTGCAAACCCTTGCTGAGGCCGCCCAACACCTCATTAAGGCCAGGGCAGTGTACAAGGTCTGCTATATTGATACAAAGCTTGAAGATGCTGTGAGAATAGAGGGGACACGCTTGACCAGTCGGGTTTTGCGGAAGCATCTGGACAAAGTGGAGCGGGTTTTTCCCTATGTGGTCACCCTCGGTCATCAACTGGAAGAAACGGCCCGGCTATCTAACGATCTTTTGCAACAATTCTATATCGACACCATTGGTAATGTGGCCCTGGCCGCAGCACGCAGGTATTTAGAAGATCACATCCGGTCCAGATTTGCCATCGAAGGCATGTCTTATATGGCCCCTGGGTCCCTGAGCGATTGGTCGATTGGAGAGCAAAAGCCCCTGTTTTCAATCCTTGGGGATGTGGAAACCGCCATCGGGGTCAGATTGACCGAAAGCCTTCTCATGATTCCCAGAAAGTCAGTATCCGGCATTTACTTTCCCACAGAAGTTCCATTTTTCAGTTGTCTACTTTGTCCGCGAGAAGTCTGCATGTCGAGAAAGGCCGGCTATGATGAAAACCTGGCCAGAGAATATGGAATTCTGAAATAACGTCCGCCCGCACCCCGTCTTCAACGGAAGGTTATCCGCCAGGCCACTGATTCCGGCCCCGGGTTTTCGCCCGGAGAATATGCTCCAGGGTGTCCTGGTAGGCTGCATCATGATTTTTTGGTGCAAGTTCCACGGCGCGTCGGGCCAGGGTCTCGGCCTCGTCCAGTTTTATGCCCTGCGTGTAGTAGAGCCAGGCCAGGTTGTTGTAAGGCTCGGGATTATCCTGCAGTTCGCGAATGCAGTGCTTGTAGTGTTCTTCGGCCAGGGTATATTTCTTTTGAAGAAAATAGACGTTACCGAGGAAAAGATGCGCCAGAGGAACCTCCTTGACCGCTAACTTGTATTCACGCACGGCGAGAGGATATTCGCCTTTTTTCTCGTACGCCATGCCGAGATCGAGGTGCTCCTCGGGTGAGAGCGGATCCTCAAGCACCACAATACGCGGCAAACCGCAGCCCGCGAGCAGAAGAAGCACGGCGACCGGCAAGAGCAGGCGGTGAGTCGTTCTTTCCTTGCGGTTCACCCGGTGCTTTCCGATTTTTTCAATTCGATGCGAAGGGTCCAGCGCCCCGTCCTTTCCCACCCGGTGAGGAAACGGCCCCAACCGATCAGTTTTTCGCGGTCCTTGCCGGAGTTCGCCACGAGGCCCTGAGGGCTGTAACCCACCACAACCATGTAATGGTTTTTGCTTACGCCGGCAAATCCGATGTCCACCATGACTATGAGAGGGACGCCCCCATCAACGGCCCGCTGAATGTCATCCAGGCTGCCGCTGTACCATCTAGCTGAAAAAGCCTTCTGTCGGGCGTAAAGCACCATATCAAGGGTCACAGTGCCCCTGATATTTTCCCTGAAGATGGCCCCGGCGATCTCATCCGGCGATACTTCTTCGCCGTAGTAATTGAGCACCATGGCAAGGGAGGAGGGACCGCATTGGTCGTCTGTCTGGGGATAGAAAGGAACATTTTCCACCTTGCGGGAGCCGGCTGGCGGGGTGAAACCGGAAGGCGCCCTTCCGGGTACGGCCGCACATCCCGCCAGGACGAATAACCACAAAAAAACATAAGCCGCCGGCAGCAGAGGCGGAAGTGGCCGAAAGAACGAATGCTGCCGGTGGCTTATGGTTGTCGGCACTTGCCGGACCTCCCCTCAGGATATAACGATCCGCTTGTTCATGAGTTTGATTAAGACGATTACGAGAATGGCTATCACCAAGAGGGCGATAACCACGCCTAACCCATCCCCGCCCGCTGTCAAGGAATCGATCCGGGCGGCCAGCTTGTGCAACTCGGCGCTGGACAACCGGGAAAGCCGGGCCGTGATCTCCTCCTCGCCGAAGCCCAGAGCCCTGAGCCGTTCATTAACGATCTTGTGTTCGAGGACTTTTTGGACCACGGCCATGTTCTTCTGACGGGCGATGGATGAGGACTCCTCCGACGAAATAAATCCGGCCTCGACCCCGGGAATGAAGTTGATAAGCCCCATTACAAGCACCAGCAGCATTGCAACGGGCTTCATTAATGGAGAGTTGAGGAACATATACATCGCGAATATTCCCCCCTTTCATAAGCTTGTTTATGAGGCAAAATACATATTGGATCAATTTCAATTACAACGTTTTGCCTTTCGCCGTCAAGACCTTAAATTTCGTCGAAATTTTGTTCTATAACCTTTAACAATCTGAAAAGGGTTTGATTCACCGGTGTTGGGATTCCATACGTTTTCCCGAGTTCGATCACCTTTCCTGCAAACATTTCCACCTCGGTCTTACTTCTGGCCTCCACGTCCTGGAGCATTGATGTCTTCCCCTGTGGGGATAAACCGGACAGGAATGAATACCAGTTGTCAATATCTTGTTCGGATAAATCCACTCCTGCTGCTCTTGCTATGGTCATGACCTCGCGCATGGCCGATTCCATGAGATCTCTGGCCTCTTGAGACCTCTGGAAAACCCCATAGGGAGCACGCAGAACTGCCGAGACCTGATTAATTCCCACGTTAATCATAAATTTCCACCAGAGTATTCGAATCATGTCCTCGGGTGTCTCAGAGGAGATCCCGGCCCGTTCGAAGAGGGATTGCACCAGCTTGACCCGCTGGGTAAGGACGGGATTCCTTGCCTCCCCGAAAAACAACTTCCCCTGAGTCGTACAGGTGATGACATTTCCCTGCCTGACCGCATCAATACCGACTGCAACGGCGTATAACACTCTGTCCATCCCGTAGACGGCGGCAATCTGTTCCTCACTGTCTATGCCGTTCATGACCGATATCAACAGGCTGTTCTCACCTATCCTGTTCTTGATGTCCTGGATGGCTTCCCGGAGATGGTGATGTTTGACGGCCACGATGATGAGGTCAGAGGGGGGTGTGTTGTCTTCCGGTCTCATCACCGGCAGCGAATAATGCCGGTTGTTGACGATCAGTCCTTTTCCCTTCAGGCGCTCATAGCGTTCTCCTTTGGCGACAAGAGATATACAATTGTTATCCATGTCGAAAAATTTACTGGCATAGAATGCGCCCATTGCTCCGGCGCCGATCACTGAAATTTTTTCGATTGATGACATCATTCAGTTCCTTACCAAACGTTAGTGTAGTGTTTTCCAGAGTTGAACAACAAGCAACCCCGCACGAACGGGCGAAACTCTGCCGGAAGACTTCGTGGCTTGTCAGATTCTATACTTTTCAAGTTTTTCGGGATCTATTTCAATGCCAAGACCCGGGCCCTCCGGCAGGATAAGAAACCCGTCTTCGAATTTCGGCTTCTCAACTAACAGGTCATCGGACCATTTGAGATAATTGGCAAGCTCGGTATTTACAACATTTTTATAGCCTGCGCCGTTATGAGCACTGGCAATAGTGCCGACTCCCGTCTCAGCTTGGGTGCCGATACTGCACGGGACGTGAAAAAGCTCGGCTGTCTGGATGATTTTCCGGGAATTCACTATTCCTGTGCGGGGAGTCTTGACACTGATTATTCCCACGGCACCTATTTTGAGCTCCCTCAAAACGTCCTGAACGGTAATTACCCCCTCATCCATCAGGATCGCAATGGGCAATGTGCGTGCGATTTTGAGTTTCCCCTCCACATCTGAAACCGGCAAAGGTTCTTCCACGGCAAAAACTTTTTCATCCACCATCCGGCTTAAAGCCCAAAAGGCTGATCTTCTGTCCCATCCCTGGTTAGCATCCACATAAATGTCTATATCATCTCCCACTGCCCTGCGAATGGCACGAACCAGCTCCACATCTTTTTTCGGATCTGTTCCAACTTTTACCTTGAGTGTTTTCATGCCCATTTCCACAAACCGCACCGATTCTTCTACGGACTTCTCCACTGTCTTGATGGAAATGTTGGGTGTCACAGGGACCCTGCCATCACGCCACCCCCCTAACAGCCTGTACAGAGGAACGCCGAGGAATCGTCCTTTGAGGTCGTGGACAGCCACATCGATGGCCCCTCGAACGGTGTTGTTGCCGGGGTAGCGATCCAAAACATCACTTATTTTTTCCGAATCCAGTACATCCATTCCTATCAATGCGGTTCGATATAACTCCTCAACGGCTATGACGATAGATTTCTGTGTTTCACCATAAAAAGTGGGCCGCGGCAGGGCCTCGCCGTAGCCTTTCAGTCCGTCCTCCCCATGCACGCAGATCAGAACGTGCTCGGCCTTTTCGATACCGCCAGTACTCCATCGACTTGGTTGGACATCGGACCGGTATGAGATCACAAAGGGAACAGCTTCAACGTCTATGACTTTCATTTGATTACCCCTTAAGGAGAGTGTTTCATGCCTCCACAGAACCGGAATGCCGGTGAAAAATTTTTTTAAGGACAACAGGATACACCGGATGTTATTCAATTACGCCCTGCGCATCCGACTCCCATCCAGCATGGTATCCAGCCATATTTTCAGGCTTTGATGTCTGCAAAATCTTTAACGAAGACGTAAATCATCCGACGGCCTTCTCCCGCCTCAACTCGGCTATTTTCCCCTGGTCATAGCCCAGCACTGCCAGCAAGACCTCATCGGTGTGTTCACCCAGGCGGGGCGGTGGAGTCATTTTCTTGTTCTCACTATTCAGAAACTTGAAGGGCACGCCTATCATCTTCAATTTCCCGAGGGTGGGATGCTCGACATATTCGAGCATTCCCCGTTCCAGCACCTGAGGATCGTTAAACACCTGGTGCAGATCATTCATCACACCATTGGGAAGGCCTGCTTCTTCAAAGATTGCGGCCCATTCCCTGTCGGTCTTGGTCAACATCTTCTCCTCTATGATGGGATAAAGGATGTCCCGGTTTTGGACCCGCAGGGCGTTTGTTTTGAAGCGAGGGTCATCGATGAGTTCTTCCAATCCCAGGGCGCGGCAAAACTTGGGATACATGGTGCCGCTGGTGGCCGAAATCGTAATATACCCCTCCTTAGTCCTGTAGGTCTTGGAGGGAACTCGCCATGGGTGCTCGAGTCCAAGGCGTCCGGGAACCTTGCCCGATGCAAAGTACTCAGCCGCCATAATCGACAGGAGGGCTACCTGACCGTCCAGCATGGAGATGTCGATGTACTCGCCGGTTTCTTGCCGTTCCCTGAAAAACAGAGATGAGAGTATGGCGATAACGGCCATTAAAGACCCTCCCAGGTCTCCAACGGGAATGCCGATCTTGACTGGTTCCCCGTCTTTTACCCCGGTGATGGACATAGCTCCCCCCATGGCCTGGATCACCGGATCGTATGCTTTTTTGTTGCGGTAAGGCCCGGTCTGGCCGAAGCCCGAGATGGAACAATAAATGATCCTGGGATTGATCTCCTTGAGGCTGTCGTAATCGATACCCAGCCTGTTAACCACTCCCGGTGTGAAGTTCTCGATGAAGATATCCGAACATCCGGCCAGGTCGTACAGAATATCCTTTCCCCCTGGATGTTTCAAATTGAGGACGATTCCCTTCTTGTTGCGATTGAGGGCCATATAATATCCGCTTTCCTCATTGATAAAGGGGGGCCACGTCCGGGTTTCATCTCCTTCCGGGGGCTCTACCTTGATGACCTCGGCCCCGAGATCTCCAAGGAGCACTGAACAGTAGGGACCGGCGAGTACCCGGGATACATCCAAAACTCTCACTCCATCCAGTTTAGCAGCCATTGTATATTCCTTTCTGTCCGTGTTTACCATGGAGCTTATTTTCCAAATTCAAGTGTTTATGGCGCAGTCTGAGGTGATTATTTTGAAACGTTCTATCTTGCATGCGTTCAGGAGAGCGGTTTTATTTAACCCGTATAGGGAAACGTGTGTTCGTTATACTGCTCCTTACATGACATTTCCATGATGGTGAATAAGAAACCGTGCCCTTTTTTAGCGGTATAGCGGTGGGGCACGCCTTTGGGCAAAAGGATCGTCACGGGGGATGTCACGTTGTAGACCTCATCTCCCAGAGCGACCTCGGCCTCCAATCCTCTATCTTCTTCCGAAACAAATATGTAGAGTTCATCGACGTCATGGGTGTGGAGGTCTATATGGGGTTCATAATCAGAGGGAATCGATTTTATCTGCCTCACAACCACCCTGATGGGCGATTCCGGGAAGTATCCATCTCCGCAAAAAGACCACCGGGGCATTGCCTCATCATGATGCCCTTTGGTATGGTGAGCGTGATGGTGATCACTGGTTGAGTCGAGGGGTTTCTTGATGCAATACTCATATTTTTTCATTTGTTGCTCCTTTCCCGGTTAAGGTAATAAGAACCTGCCAGGTTAAATATCTTGAGCAATATCAAAAGACTCTCTCATGGCCTCCAAAATTTTTCTCGGATGACGATAATCTCCGATCATGTATGTCTCGGGGACAAGCTCTCTGATCTCGTTGAAAAGTTTGAGGTCGGATGTATATCCTGCGGCGAGGGCGACGATGTCTGCATCGAGCAGGGCTTCGTCGCCTTGCGGCAGCCGGCGATAAACCACTTTTGCTTCCCTGATCTCGCAAACATGGCTCTTAGACTGGATTTTCACTCCCGCCTTCTTCAACTCGTTTCTAAGGTAAAACTTCACGATGGGGCCGACGTCCATTCCGATGTCCTCAAGCATTTCAAGGATAATTACCTGCCACCCTTCCCTGGCCAGAAAGAGGGCTGTTTCGCACCCGACAAGCCCTCCGCCCATGACCACGGCTTTCCCCGTTTTTTCCGGAAGGTTCTTCTTTTGAAGGACGTCTTCGGCGTTTTTCACTTTTGATATGTCTGTTCCAGGAATGGGCGGCTTTATGGGAACCGCGCCGGCACACACGATCACAGCATCCGGCCTTTCCTTCCTGATAAGATCGACGTCAACGCAGCTCTGTAGATTCACTCTGGCCCCGGAGTGCTCGAGACGGTGCATCAAATAACGTATCGAATTGAGCAGCTCCCCTTTTCCCGGCGGTAAAGAAGCTATCAAAACTTTCCCTCCCGGATGGGCCTCCTTTTCATAGAGAGTTACATCATGTCCCCGTTCCGCTAAAATGGAGGCGGCATGCATTCCCGCCGGCCCGCCTCCGATGACTGCAACCTTTTTTGGGCGCGGCGCGGCGATACCGGTGGATTCCGCTTCTCGCCCCACCTTGGGATTGACCGTGCAAGTAATTCCCGAATCCGACCAGTGCACGGACCTCTCGATACATCCCTGGAGACAGCCTATACAGCGGCAAATGCTATCCAACGCTCCATCTTTCACTTTGCCCGCAAAGGCCGGATCTGCGATGTGGCCTCTCCCAATAGCGACCAGATCGGCCTTGGCCTCCAGGAGGAGTGATTCCGCCACTGTGGGATCGTTGATTCTTCCGATGGCCATAATGGGAACGGAAACGTGCTTTTTTACATCAGCGGCCAGATGGGCGTAACAAGCCTGTTCAATAGAGAGGGGAGGCGAGGTGCTTCTTGTACCGGGCGCTTCGGGCGAGAGGGCCATCAAAGAGCCGGCGGACGCGGAAACACACAGCACATCCGCTCCGCTTTTCTCAAACAGGCGGGCATGAACAAGGGCTTCTTCGATTTCAATCCCCCCCGGGGTATATTCATCCCCGGTCATTTTTACAATGACAGGATACCCGGACCCCAACACCTCCTTGATTCCTTTCAGGATCTCAAGAGGCAGTCGAGCCCTGTTTCCCGGATTTCCTCCGTATTGATCGGTTCTATGGTTGCTGTTGGGAGACAGGAACTGGGCCAACAGGTACCCGTGGGTCGCATGGACTTCAACCCCATCGAAACCCGCTTTGTGAGCCCGGACGGCTCCCCGGATAAATGCATCGCGCAGCCGATAGATATCGTCAAGGGTCATCCGGAGGGGGATCGGGGCACCGGGGAAAATGGGAACGGGCGATGGAGCTATGGGCCGTGTCAGTGTGACGACCGTCGGCGACCGGCGGCCGGAGTGGTGGAGTTGCAGCACGGTATGCGCACCATCTTTATGTATGGCATCGACCAAACGGGAAAGCCCTTCCACAAAGCGATCATGGTCGATACGAAGTTGGTTCCGGGTAAAACGACCGTTAAAAGCAATGGCGGTAAATTCGACGGTAATCAGTCCAACGCCTCCCCTGGCGCGTGCCCGGTAATACTCGATAAGTCGTTGAGAGACGCTCCCATCCACATTGCCAAAATTCGTGGCCATGGCCGGCATCACCATGCGGTTTTTAAGCGTGATATTCCCGACATTAATCGGAGTCAGCAGTTTCATTGTATCTTCTCATCGTCCACGGTCGCGTCTCCCCCCCTCTTGAGATTCGACCAAACAAATCATCATTTCAAGCCATTATCATCGTATTAGAGAGGAAAAATCCTGTCGCATCAGTGCCAGGGGTTAATCTAAATTAAGCAATCCTTCTTGGTTCCTCTTCATCATGGTGTCTAGATGTTCTTTAGCAAGCCCTTTATTATGCAGGGTCTGCGCAAATATCCTTAAAAGCTCCGGAAAAACGGGATTGTATGTTTGCCCGCCATCGCTGGAAAGGATACAATTTTCCGATCCCAACACATCTGTGGACTCTTTGACTTTTTCTACTGTTGTGTATCTGTGGAAACCCAGAGAAATGGCCGCGCAGAATTCTATAGTAGCTCCCAATGCTACTAATTTCTTCAAATCTTCCATCCCCAGCGCGGGGACTTTGAAAAACGGATGGCCGATAATTAATTTCCGAAAGCCGATGCTGTGTGAAAACTCTGCAACCTGCATGATTTCTTCCCGGGACAAATGGGCGGTACTGCAAATAGCGTCATATTCGGATATGATCTCCAGAGTCTCTTTTGCCTCTTTTTTCAATGTTCCATTTTCGATGACAGAAATGCCTTCTTTATTGTGTCGCTCTGCTCTCAGTTTTTGTTTTTCCGTTGTTGGCGGTTTATCCAGAGCCAGGGTGGACGATGATCCTATAATATCCATATGATGATCTGCATGCATGGTTGGCATCCAGATTATTTTGGCCCCCATTTTTAAGACCTCTTCCACGGCGATGGGGTTAATGCCGCCGACGAATTTATTAAGGATGAGGCCGCCGAAAACCTTTGTTTCGGGATGCATCCTGGACGCGTGATATGCCCTTCCAACGGTGCTTTCCACATGATTTTTCAGGACAATTGCTTTCATGCCGTATCGGACAGCCATTTCGGCCGTATCACTATCATTCCATATTCTTTTGTATCTATCCGGTCCCGTATGAATGTGTAAATCAATTGCCCCATTCAAAGAAATCAACTCTGTCATAATCAGCTCCTGTAAGGATTAGTATCTTTATCTCCCTTTATAGACCGGCTTTCTCTTTTCGGCAAAAGCCCCAGGTCCTTCCTTAACATCCTCACTTTGTTTCAGAATGTAACGCATCAATTCCGCCGATTGTCTTGCGTATTCAAAAGGCATTTCCAATCCCATTCGGGCTATCCGTTTGGTCGCTTTCACCGCCAGAGGAGCGTTTCCACATATTTTCCTGGCTGTCTCCTCAGCGCATGATAGCAAGGCGGGTTTAGTCACGACTTTGTTCACGAGACCTATGCGGTATGCCTCCTGAGCGTCGATTGTCTCGCCGGTCAAAAGCAATTGCATGGAATGACACCATGAAATTGATCTGGGGAGCAGCAAACTTCCCACCGCCGTGGGCATACCGTGGGTTACTTCGGGAAAACCAAAAGTTGCATTCTCTGATGCGATTCTGATGTCTCCCAATAAGGCTATCGTAAGCCCCCAACCGAGGGCATAGCCATTGACCGCGGCAATGACCGGCTTAAACATTTTTACTGCTTGGGCAAGAGTGAAATTATGAAAAGATTCGAATATCTCATGTATTTGCGGTATCCCTTCGCCATCTTTGAATTTTTTAAGATCCCGCCCGACGGAAAAAGCTCTCTCTCCAGAGCCTGTCATCACGATCGCCCATATATCGGGATCATCCCCGAAATCCGCCCAGGCGTTCCAGAGACTCTGCAGGGTTTCGTTGTCCAGAGCGTTCAACACCTCTGGACGGTTGAATGTCAGATAACCGATCCTGTCTTTTTTATCAACGAGTAACGTCATTGATTCCTCCCATGCTCAGGGTGGCTATTCCGGTTTGAAAACTTCCGGATTAACGATATATTTCGGATCAGGCCTTTTGCCATTGAGAATGTCCGCAACATTTTGTGCCGCAATGGTCACGCTGTGGAGCCTGGTTTTTAGAGTGCTTGCTCCAATATGGGGAGTAAGAACAACATTGCTCATGGATAAAAGGGGATTGTCGAGATTTACGGGTTCTTTTTCGTGGACATCGAGGGCGGCTCCTGCTATCCACCCCTGTCTGAGAGCTTTAATCAGCGCGTCTTCCTGTACTAATCCCCCTCTCGATGTATTGATCAGGTATGAAGTATTTCGCATGGTTCTGAGCTCATCCTCCCCTATCAAGCCTTTGGTTTGCGGAAAGAGCGTTTTATGGATGGATACAATCTCGGATTCCTTGAGGAGGCGTTGAAAATCGACAAATTCCACGTTTGAAAACTCGGGTTTTTCGTGCTTTTTTGATTCGGTGAAAACGAGAATTTTCTTTACCTCAAAGCCCTGTAGTTTCCTTATTACAAGTTTGGCAATGTTGCCGTAACCGATTATGCCGATGGTACCGCCCATGAGTTCAAAACCTATTAACGTGTCGTCTCGCCATCCGCCCTTTTTAATGTGGTTCTTGCCTTCCTGTATTCGGCGCGACACGGCGAGAATCAACCCAATGGTCAGTTCGGCCGTAGCATTGCTGTTTGCCCCGGGAACATTGGTAACGGGGATGCCCATATCTGTTGCAGCCTTGATATCGATATTTTCAAGTCCAGTCCCGTATTTTCCGATTACCTTGAGGTTGGGGCAGGCTTCGATCACGGTTCTCGTCATCATGGTTCTCAGCGTGATCAAAACAGCGTCAACAGAATTGATTATATAAATCAAATCGGCTTCATTTTTTGCTTCACCGGTTTTCAACTGCGCAATCGGGTCGAGTATTTTCTTCTGTGGTTCCACGGGGGGCAGAAATTCCGGGATATAGATGATCCATTTTTTGTCCTCCATGTAACGTTCTCCTCCAGGTTTGCGATGTTTTTCTCCTATCTCATGCTCATTCTCGGCTGAGCGACCTTAAAACATGAAAATAGTCTCAGGGAGGTGTCCTTGCTCCAACGCTTATTGTGCCCTCAAAAAATTGAAAAGGATTTTGCTCATTCTTTGGTTTTTTCCATGAGACTCTTGAGCGCTTCAGCAACCATCTTATCATGCTGCTCCGCAGTCTCCGCCCTGCCGTACTTTTTAACTAGTGTCCATCCGGAAACTATAATTTATTGAATTATTTAAAAATAGCACCATTTTTATCTTGTATTCTCATGCTTTTTTTGATATCTTTCTCACGGTAATTCATTGATATGCTT
>JAFDED010000070.1 GCA_019310535.1 Deltaproteobacteria bacterium | reverse complement strand
GCATTGGGTATCCCGCTGGCAGCCGTGGCGATTGTCGGCGGAACCATCGGCGGACAGTTTGCCATCAAAACTCGACCGAGGAGCCTCAAGATGATCTTCGCCTTCACCACCCTGTCGGCCGCCGGGTTCATGCTGGCCAATGCATTACTGTCAGGCTGAGTTGATGCTGTAAAGCTTTATCTGATCTTCCTCACGAGTAATAGATATGACCTGTTGTTATTAATGGCGATAACAGAAAATGCGTTATATATTTACTGGGTACATCACAGGCTCACCCCAAGGAGTTTAAACGCTCGCTTCTGAAGTGGCGTCAATGTTGTGATCTGATCAAGAGGCACCGCTTCAGGTAGCTTGGGGTGAACCCGATCCTTCACTAGGGTAGCGAGGTCGGAAAGCATCGTCCGGAAGTTATGGACCGGCATATCGTCTTCTGTCCGTTTCTTCCGGGCTTTTCTTTTTGCTGAAAGTGATGATAATAGCACCGATAAAATAATTGACCAAACGCTGCGGCACTGCTAGTCTGTCATCATGGCCGCCCGCGCTATGCATAAGAACTAAATGAAGGAGGCGCAAGAGCTGAAAGATGAACATTGTCACCGCCGAGGAAGCTGTCTCTGTAGTCCGCTCCGGCGACCGGGTCGTATTGCATCATGCGTGCGCTGAGCCCCAGACCCTTGTGGAGGCGCTGCTGGCCCGGAAGGACGAACTGCAAGGCGTGCTGCTTTTTGCTGGGTTTCCCGTCGGGCCGTGCCGGTACGCCCATCCGGAGTTCAATGGCCATTTTCGCCTCTCCACATACATGGTTGGTGCTCCGACACGTCGGGCCGTTGCAGAGGGAAGGGCTGATTACATACCCATCCGTCTCCGCGATATCCCCAGGATGTTCAAGCCCGGGGAAGCCTTTGTTCCCGATGTTGCCCTCATCCAGGTGAGCCCGCCGGATAAGGATGGTCGGGTGAATCTGGGGGTGTCGGTGGATTACAGCCTGGCTGCGGCCCGGGCAGCCAGAACCGTCATCGCCGAAATTAACGGGCAGATGCCCAGGATTCAAGGCAGCGGTTTTCTGCGGCTGGAGGAAATTGATCTGGCCGTGGAGGTCTCCCGCCCCCTGCTGGAGATTCCTCCGCCCGCCGTCGGTCCCGTGGAGGAACGGATCGGGCGGCACATTGCAGAACTCATTTCAGACGGGTCCACCATTCAGATCGGCATCGGGGCCATCCCCACCGCCGTTTTGCAGTTCCTTTCGGGAAAAAATGACCTCGGCGTCCACTCCGGCTCCATTCCTGACGGTGTGGCGGAATTGATGCAGAGGGGTGTCATCACCAACAAGAACAAGCCTCTCCACAGGGGAAGGACAATCACGACAGTTCTGCTGGGAAGCCGGTTTCTATTCGAGTATGCCGAAGCAAATCCATCCATCGAGCTTCATCCTGTCTTCTTCACCCACAACGAGGAGGTGATAGCCCGGCACCGGGGCATCATTTCCATTAACTCGGCGCTTGAGGTGGACATCACGGGACAGGTGAACGCTGAGAGCATGAACGGGGTTCAGGTTGCCGGCGCAGGGGGGGCTCCGGGCTTCGTTCGGGGCGCCCTTAATGCGGAAGGTGGTCGGTCCATCGTGGCCATGACTTCAACGGCGCGCAGCGGAACCATCTCCAAGATCGTACCGCAGCTCACGGTCGTGACCACGCCCCGTTACGATGTGCAGTTAGTGGTCACCGAGTACGGCGTTGCGAACCTGCAGGATCGCACCCTTCGACAACGCGCCGACGCCCTTATAGCCATCGCACATCCTGCATTCCGGGAATGGCTCCAGGACTCGGCAGCCTACCGCCGGCTGGCCGGCCTTGCTTGAACAGCAATGTTCCTGCCGGCTGACACTTACACCGTGTGTTTCCCGCTCTGGAGAAGGGCAACATCCAACATATGACCTATCGGTGGTTCATTCTAGCACTTACCTGACATCGGGCCGGAAGAGCGCAATCAGGATCAACGCCAGGGAACGCGGATGGGCCATTCACGACGGGATACCGGGGTACCGCTCTTGATAAAATAACTTCATGTGTTGATTTTAGGTTATGGTTCGAAAAAAATTTAATTTGCCTATTAACTTAGCCAGCTAATACTGTATATCGTAGTTATTGAATCATGGCATACAATATACAGGAGGAGAGAAGTAGGCATATGAAAAAGCCATATCAATAAACAAACCTTCTGGAATTCCAGAAGAAATATCAAACCGAACAAGATTGTGAGAAGAGGCTTTTTGAGCTTCGCTGGCCTCAAGGCTTTATTTGTCCGAGCTGTGGACATCACGATTACTATTTCGTTTCCAAGCGAAAATTGCATCAATGCAAGAATTGCCGGGAGTATGCCTCTCTGACGACCGGCACCGTGATGCACGGCACCAGGACACCTCTTCTGATTTGGTTTTGGGCCATATACATGCTCAGTACGGATAAAAGAGGCCTTTCGGCCCTTTGTCTTTCCAAGAAGCTCGGGATAAGTTACCGGAGAGCCTGGACAATGCTTCAAAAGATTCGACGTGCCATGCGTGAGCGAGATGCCAAATACAAACCGGCAGGGATCGTTGAGATGGACGATGCCTTTTTTGGCGGCCCTAAGGAGGGTGGGGATAAACGAGGCCGGGGCAGTTCCAAAACGGCGGTCATCGTTAAAGTTTCCACCAATGGAGAAGGAATCGGCTATGCCAAGATGACGGTGGTGGACCATGTGGATAGCGCGACTATTGTGGGCTTGGAAAAGGAAGATGTTAAGCAAAATCAAACGATTAACGATTAAGACGGACGGCTTTCGGGCTCACACTATTGTTGCAAAAAGCGGTCATGCACGTCAGCGAGAACTCGTAAAAGGCAAAAAGGCCCATGAAGTTTGGACATGGACGCACATTTTAACTTCAAACGCCGAGAGTTTCCTTTTGGGAACTTTTCACGGGATCGGGAAAAAGCACCTCCAAGCGTACCTCGACGAATTTTGTTATCGGTTTAATCGTCGAAACTGGGAACAACAACTTTTTGATAGATTGGTTACTGCTTGTGTTAACTCCAGGAGCGTTTCTTATACTGAGTTAACTTAACAGCCATTAAGATCAGTTATGGTTTCACTTTTTCAATTTCTTTTCAAAAAATCAAACACTATTTTTTCTACTCCTTTTGTCTCTTTATCCCCGTCCAAAGCTCCCCCAAAATCTACCCAAAAAGATGGGATTTTTGTGATCACGGGCACTTATTCATCTCATCCGTTTACAGCAATCTCCCGCTGATACCGTTTGCAGGAGTGGACCGGAGGGAATGAAGGCGTTCTTCCGCTTGACGCCGTTCAACAGCGCTCTTATGTTCAGCAGTGATACAATTCAGCAAACAGTTTTCCCCCAATAACTTGATGCTCAATTAAGCTTGACCAACGAGCTATATTGTTATAAAAACAAACAATCCGGAGAGGAAAACGAAGCCCTCTCGTTTGTTGCGTCAACCGAATAACAGAGATTGGCCGCCGGGATTTACCGGGAGAGAGGAGCACGATGAACAGGACATATGGGACCGCGATCAAGAAGGTTATTATTCTCGCATGCCTCCAACTCATAGCGCTCATTTGGTGGCCCGGGATGAGCGGGGCCGACGGGCAGTGGCAGCGAATAAGCGGTGGTTTCCCTTTGCAAACAGCAATATGGGTGAATGGCCCAAGAGAGGCTTTCTCAGTTGGCGATAATGGCAGTATACTTTACTTTGACGGCCAGTCATGGAGCCTGCATATAAGTGACACAATTGAAGGTCTTTCGAGTGTTTGGGGCACTTCTTCCTCCGACGTATACGCCGTGGGTTATGCAGGCACAATCTTACACTATGACGGCCAATCATGGAGCTATATGGAGACTGGGACAGATGCGTGGCTTAGAAGCATCTGGGGAAGCTCGGCAACCGATATATACGCCATAGGGGACGACATTCTGCACTATGACGGCCAAGTATGGAGCCGGATGGAGAGCGGGACGCATGAACCGCTCCATGGAGTTTGGGGCACTTCCTCCTCTGACGTATACGCCGTGGGTGAGTCGGGCACAATCCTGCACTATGACGGCCAATCATGGAGCCGGATGGAGAGCGGGACAGATTATTATTGGCTCTATGGGGTGTGGGGTACTTCGCCCACCGATATATATGCGGTAGGTTGGTCAGGCACCATTTTGCACTATGACGGCCGATCATGGACCCGGATGGAAAGCGGGATAGGTGAAGACCTTCACGGAATCCACGGCAACTCGCACGCCAACGTGTACGCTGTGGGTGAAGCGGGCAATATCCTGCTCTATGACGGCCAATCATGGGAAACGATAGAAAGCGGGACGTACTCTCACTTTTACAGCATCTGGGGAAACTCACCTACAGACGTATACGCTGTGGGTAATCGGCATATGATCCTGCACTATGACGGCCAATCATGGGGCCGAATGGAGAGCGGGATAGAAGCGTGGCTTGAAAGCATATGGGGCGCTTCGTCCACCGACATTTACACTGTGGGTGAGTCGGGCGCAATCCTGCACTATGACGGCCAATTATGGGACCGGATGGAGAGCGGGACAGACAAAGACCTTCACGGAATCTGGGGCGTTTCTTCCTCCCACGTGTACGCGGTGGGTTATGAAGGCACAATCCTGCACTATGACGGCCAATCATGGGACCGTATGGAGAGCGGGACAGACAAAGACCTTCACGGAATCTGGGGCGCTTCTTCCTCCCACGTATACGCGGTGGGTTATGAAGGCACAATCCTGCACTATGACGGACAATCATGGGATCGTATGGAAATCGGAACGCATGAACGGCTCGATGGAGTTTGGGGTACTTCTTCCAACGATATATATGCTGTGGGTGAGTCGGGCACAATCCTGCACTATGACGGCCAATCATGGGACCGGATGGAGAGCGGGACAGACAAAGACCTTCACGGAATCCGGGGCAGCTCGTCTTCAGACGTTTATGCTGTGGGTAATTCGGGCATCATACTGCATTATAACGGCACAGCTTGGGCAAGCATTGAAGATCCACTTCTTACCCATAATAATATTCTGTGGGGCGTTTGGGGAACTGATGGCGCAGAGGTATTCGTGGTTGGAGATTATGAAACCATACTCCGATACAGTGAAATGGGTGGGGGAACACAACCGCAAGATCCTTCAGAACCTGTTGTATCGACAGGTCCTAGACCTGTCCTGAGCTTTGACTTCCCCAACGGCTCCACTCCCTCCGTGGGGCAGTACTGGAACGTCAACGCGTGGATTTACGGTGCACGCGACCAGGAGCTGGATCTCTATTTCTGCTTTGGAACTGCCGATGGAACCCTGTATTTCTTCGTTGACGGCGGTTCCCGTCTCGGCGGTCCCGATCAGATGCTTCCCTTTTACTCCAACCTCCGGATTACCAGCGAGCAGAGTGTATACATGCTTATCTGGCCGGTGATGGTGCCCCAGGGCGCGGCAGGCGAGTACCCGCTGTACTTTGCCGTGGCGCGGCCAGGCGGCATGGAAGTCCTCTCCATTGCCCAGGGGGTGCTGAGGATACAATAATGAGGGGATACGCGCAGGGCGGCCCGGAAATTCGAGGTGGGCAACAAACACATATAACTCGGCGCCACCCGTCGGCAATCTGTGATGTAATGCGATTTTACAAATGGATAGTTATATGAAGAATGGTATTGAGCACCATGAGTTAGAAGAAATCATTCAGGCATTTCTGGCATTGCCGGAGAATAATGGTCATTATTAATAAGGAATTTGGTTATTTATAAAAATAAGGATTTTATGGATCGGACATTGTAAGATATGCTATCAACTTGTTCCTGCTATATGGCAGACAGGTTCAGCTAATAAGTGAAGATTTCAATTGGTAATCGATAGAAGGTCTCCGCTCTTTATTCATTTCGAGATAGAGAATTCAGGATGGTTGATATCGTCTGATTTAAGTTTTTGATGTGCTTTTCATGTCGCAACCTTCTGGAAAAAGCGGATATGGCATGTTTAAGATAAGGTTGTGCAGTTGATGATGCTGCCGGGTATTGGAAGTTCTCGGTAGAGATCAAAAAGGAAGAAAAAATGAGACTGCTGTACAACGGTTTTTCAAAAAGATCGTTTTGGCTATTCCTGAGTATTCTTTTAGCCCTGTATATTTTCTCGAGCGAGTTCACCCAGGCGACCACCTATTATGTCCACCCGGACGGTGGAACGTTTGATCAATGTACCGGCCTGGTGGATGCACCTTATCCAGGCTCAGAAACAAACCAGCCATGTGCCTGGTCAAATCCCTTTTGGGCGCTTGACAGCAATAATCCGCCCTACTGGAGGCTTCAGGGAGGGGATACCCTCATAATATACCAGGGAAGCTATCGGATGGGCATCGGGGCACCAAATACCGGTTGGTGCGAGGCTGAATCCTCTTTTGATTGTCATCTGCCGCCTTTACCCTCCGGGCCTGATCCGACGCATCCTACCCGCATTCTCAGGGCTGACTGGGATCAGGGATGCCCCAGCCCGCCCGAGTTGTGGGGCACAGAGAGGGCCTGGCAAATTATCAGCCTCAACGGTACCTCCAATGCAGTAATCTCGTGTCTCGAGATCACTGATCATTCAGGCTGTGTGGAGTTTCATGCCAATGCGGCTGTGAGATGTGAAAGAGATACGCCGCCTTTTGGAGACTGGGCTCACGCAGGAATGTATGCCGCCGATTCGTCCAATGTGACTCTCAAGGATCTCAATATTCACGGTTTTGCCGAACAAGGGATTCGTGCAGGAAGAATCTCAGACTGGACAGTGGAAAATGTACGTATAGCAGGCAATGGATGGGCCGGCTGGGAAGGAGACTTGGGAGAACCCAGTAGCAACTCCGGTACTCTGACTTTTCGCCGCTGGACTGTGGAGTGGAACGGCTGTGCCGAAACATATCCGGGGGAGGAGCCCGATCATTGCTGGGATCAAACTGCCGGCGGTTACGGAGATGGTGTGGGTACGGGTGCAACGGGAGGTCACTGGATAATTGAAGATTCCATCTTCAGATACAACACCTCAGATGGACTTGATTTGCTTTACTTGGGAGGCGATACCCTGGCTACGGAGGTCGAAGTAAGGAGGACCATAGCAGTGGGGAATGCGGGCAATCCCATAAAGTTATCCGGCTCCTCCACCATCGAAAACTCTCTTATTATTGCTAATTGTGGATACTTCTATCAGAAGCCCTTTGGCCAGGAGATGCAGGACCATTGCAGGGCCGGAGGTAATGCCCTTGCCCTGGACCTTCATCAGGGGAACACAGTCGATGTTCTCAATAACACCATAGTTGGTCAGGGAGATATCCTCGTTGAGATAGAGTGTAACACCGCTTCACAGTGTGACGGCACAGAATGGGTGAGGTTACAGAACAATATCTTCGTGGGATATGGGGACTTTCTTCAATCGGATTGGGGGGATCTGACCGCCTTTATGTGGGATCCTTCAAATTTTTCCAGCGGCGGGATTGACTACAATGTAATGTACAATGTCAAATTTGATACCGGTAGCTGTCCGTTCGGGGCCAATGATCTTTGCACTGATCCCCTCTTTGTGGATAGCTCCCTGGATAGTTTCGATGGGCATCTTCAGGCAGGAAGTCCAGCCATTGACAGTGGACTTCCGATGGGAAGCCTCAACGGTCTCATACCCAGCCATGACCTTGAGGGCACATCTCGTCCTCAGGATAGTGGTGTGGATCGAGGAGCTTTTGAGTACGCTATACGGGTGCCGGCACAGGTGCCGAGCGGTCAGCAGAGCTTTATTTATAACCCCGTAGCCTCTCCTGCTGTAAGCACCGACCCTGCTCAGTCTAAACCCATCGGCATTGGTTCGTTTGCTACAGGTGGTGATACAATCAGTTTACAGATAAGTCTCGGTCAATTTTCTGCTCTTATTGATGTATACATTGGTATTTATGCCCCGGCTCTGGACCCTGTAAACGTTTTTATCATACGGTCGGACAACAGCGTTTCAACCGAGGTCGCACCGTGGAGGGAGAATACAGGGGGAAACATCAATGCAGTCTTGTTTGGACCAATATCTGCATCAAGCCTCCTCTCAGGTACATACACTGTGTATTGTGCGGTGGCACCGGCTGGAAGTCTGGAGAGCTTTTACCTGTGGACAACTTCTTTTGTGATTCCATAGGAGTATACGATTAACTGAATCATTGTCATGCAGGGACTGCATACGCAGATATAAAAAACGGGTATATTATTTCTTTATGCTATATGGGTGGGATTTATCTCCTCCCTAACGCGGACAAGCCGGAACCAAATAAGTGAAAAACATGTTTTTAAAAAGTTGGATGTTCCTTGTAATTGTTGCAAAAGCTCTACGGTAAAGACTTCCCAGATACCGTAAAAAATATTCTGCCATAAAAAACACGAATTTCACACTTAAGTGACTAATAAGTCACAGTTCACCATGGTTGAAATAAGGGGATAGTTTATTACTCAAAAATAAATATGTTGAACATGTGGTAATATGTAATTGCTCGGGAACACCAGCAGCCCTAACCAGGCTATCAAAGACAGTGTTATTGCGCGGCCCGCACAATTTATTGACTGGGCCGTCCCACGGATATCGCGGCAGTGTATATGTTTCAACATTGTTGAATCATGGTTTTCGGTCCAATATTTCTCTGAACTGCGTTGATACTTCTAAAGCATTTTGATAAATCTGTGTGAAATCATTGGGGAAAGTCCTGAATATTTGCATCTTGACACCTTTAACCTATTGTGATAATAACCCTTTTAAATATAGCTTCATAAATCGCACATTCTAACTCAGTCTCAAGCGTGAACTCGGGTGTTACGAATTGCAGGCTGATCGCACACGCAGAGATCGTTCATGCCTCCCATATCTTCCGACAAATATCACATAATTTTGCAGACAGCCAGCAGGGGTCATAAGAGTACGAGTTTATACGGGTTCCGGGCGGACGGGATTGTTCGCCGGGAAGGGGTGGGGGCCGGACTATTGACTTGTTTTCCTGTGGCTCAACATTTGTCGTTGAAATAAGGGTGAACTGACCCAGAGATTGAGGAGAATCTTGCAAATTCGTCGAATTGGGCGATGATAGATAAACGAATGGACTTCCAGCTCCGCGCAACATGAACAGGGGGTGACAATGGAGATCAAGAAAATTGCCGTGCTAGGCGGTGGGACCATGGGAGGAGGAATTATTCAGGTTGCAGCCCGTGCAGGATATCATGTAATCCTGAAAGATATTGAAGACCGCTTTGTTGAGCACGGCATCGAAACGGCCCGCAGAAGCTTACTGATAGCCGTGAAGCGTCGCCGGATAGGCGAGGAGGAGATGAAGGCATGCATGGAACGTATTCAGGGCATTACCTCATACGATGGTTTCGATGATGTGGACATGGTGATAGAAGCGACCCCTGAGATGATGAAGATTAAAAAACAAGTATATCAGGAACTGGAGGAGGTCTGTCCGGAGCGGTCCATCTTCTGCTCCAATACATCATCTCTATCCATTACTGAGATGTCGGCAGCCACGAGGCGTCCGGAAAAGTTCATCGGAATGCACTTCTTTAACCCGGCCCAAGTCATGCGTCTTGTAGAGGTTATACCCGCACTCCAGACCGCTGAAGAGACCACGGATACAGTCATGGACATCGTGCGCCGCATGGACAAGGTCCCGGTGCGGGTGCAGGAGTGCGCCGGATTTTTAGTCAACCGGATCCTGATCCCGTGGATGCACGAGGCCTTATGGACACTGAGTGAAGGTGCCGCCGACGCTCTTGTCATTGATAAGGCGATTACCGAGGCCGGGTATCCCATGGGCCCCTATGTTTTACTCGACCTGGTAGGCATTGACATTGCGTTAAATGCAGCCCGGACCCTGTACGAATCCTATGGTCTTCGCCATGCTATCCCGCCTTTGTTGGAGAAATTGGTGGAAAGAGGCCGCTACGGAAAGAAAGCAGGAAAAGGTATTTACACCAACGGCGTATTGGACGAGGAGGTGGTGGAACTCATCACTGAAATACGAAAAGAGACCGGCATTGTGAGAACGGAATTTACGCCCGAGCGGCTCATCCTGAGGGAAGTGAATGAGGCAATCTATTGTCTCCAGGAGGGGATCGCCACGGCCGAGGATATCGACCTTGCCATGGTCCTTGGCACCAATTTCCCGCACGACCGCTCAACGGGCATCGGCGGGCCCCTTCACTGGGCGGACGAAAAAGGTCTCGACTGGGTGTTGGACCGGCTGGAGCATTACCGTGATATGCTTGGAGAGCGCTTCTGGCCGCATCCCATGCTCAAGCGGTATGTGGCGGCCGGGTGGCTGGGTCAAAAGACGGGCAGAGGATTTTTTATCTACTAGGCAAACATTGTAAACTGAAAAAGGCGCTTCAAACCGGTAGTGGTTTAAGACTTTTTATACAGCTATGGTAAAGTCATAAACGACATTTCCGAGATCGATTACTTTCTCGAAGGGAGAAGAGGATGGCAGAGAAATATTTTCGCGTAGACCTGGATGGCCCTGTGGCCGTTGTCACCATTGAGAATCCGCCCATGAACCAGCTCTCCAGTGAAGTTCTGGAAGAAATGTTAGGGGTGTTCCAGGAGCTGGACAAAAATGAAAGCGTTCGTGCGGTTGTTTTGACAGGAGGCGGCCGGCGGGTTTTTATCGCCGGGGCGGATATCAAGCAGCTCTCCGCCATAGAATCGGCGGAAATGGCTGAACCCATGCTCCGCGCGTTCCACGGGGCGCTGAATTACATCGAGAACATGCGCAAGCCGGTGATAGCGGCCATTAACGGTTACTGCCTGGGAGGCGGGCTTGAGACCGCCCTGGCTTGCCATATACGGATTGCCGCCCGTAAAGCTCAGTTGGGAGTGCCGGAAATCAAGCTGGGCATCTTTCCAGGCGCGGGCGGGACCCAGCGGCTGCCCAGAGTGGTGGGCAAGGCCAAAGCGCTGGAGATGATCCTTACGGGCGAATTCATATCAGCAGAAGAAGCCCTGCGCCTCAACCTGGTCAACCAAGTCGTGGAGGATGCAGAATGCCTGGAAAAGGCTAAAGCCCTCGCCAGGGTCATTGCCGAGAAAGGCCGCATAAGCGTTGTCCGGGCCATGAACGCCGTCATCGAAGGGTTTGAAAAGTCCCTGCAAGATGGAATAGAACTGGAGATGGAGAATTTTAAGCAGATCGCTGTCACGGAGGACGCCAAGGAAGGGATTGCGGCCTTCCTTGAAAAGCGGGAACCCCAGTTCAAGGACCGCTGATAAAAACCGGCTTTAATATGAATTGTTATGATTGAAAACGTACCCCTGCGTGCCGGCACGAAGGAATAGTTTTCAGACAGGATAGTCAGGATATATCTCCGGTTTAAAAATTCCGGTTCACCCTGTTATCCTGGCAAAATTAACGGAGACGGAATGAAGAATAACGATGCGGTTATCATCTCTGCGGTTCGAACCCCTATCGGCGATTTTGGGGGAGCCTTTCGCGATCTGAGCGCTGTCCAACTGGCGGTCAGTGTTATACAGGATGCAGTCAGGCGCGCCGGTGTGGATGGCGCCCTGGTGGACGATGTGATATTCGGGTGCTGTATCCAGATTCCCGACGAGCTGACTTTGGGCCGTCTGGCCGCCCTGAAGGCGGGCCTGCCCTTCACTGTGCCGGGTGTGACCGTCCAGCGCAATTGTGCCTCGGGCATGCAATCGGTTGTCTATGGCGCCCAACAAATTCTGCTGGGGGATGCCAGTGTCATCGTTGCCGGTGGAACGGAGTCCATGAGCACGGTCCCCTATTTCCTCAAGTCGGCCCGGTGGGGCCAACGACTGCAGCACGGGGTGATGCGCGACGGGATATGGGACAGCCTGACGGATGCCCTTACCGGTCTTATTATGGGGTTGACGGCGGAGAACCTGGCTGAAAAGTACCGGATTTCAAGGGAGGAACAGGACGAGATCGCCTTTCGCAGCCACCACAACGCAGAAGCAGCCACCCGGGAGGGTCGATTCAAG
This sequence comes from Deltaproteobacteria bacterium, assembly GCA_019310535.1. Taxonomy (GTDB): domain Bacteria; phylum Desulfobacterota; class JAFDED01; order JAFDED01; family JAFDED01; genus JAFDED01. Next base: position 9,596 of record JAFDED010000070.1, on the reverse strand, counting down.
GCAGAGATCTTGCCCGTATCTATTCCCCAGCGCAAGGGGGAGCCGGTGGTGGTGGACACCGACGAACATTTCCGGCCGGGCCTTACGATGGAAGATTTGAAGCGACTGAAACCCGCCTTCAAAAATGACGGCACCGTCACCGCTGGAAATTCATCGGGTATCAACGATGGAGCGGCTGCCCTGGTGATGATGTCAGCTTCACGAGCCAGGGAACTGGGCTGCAAGCCCATGGCGCGAATTATAAGTTATGCCGCTGCTGCCGTAGAACCGGAGATCATGGGCTATGGGCCCGTTCCGGCTACCCGTAAGGCTTTGCAAAAAGCGGGCCTCGCGCTGTCGGATATCCAGCTTATCGAATGCAACGAGGCGTTCGCCGCACAATATCTGGCCTGCGAGAAGCTCCTCGGATGGAACAGGGACATCGTCAATGTCAATGGATCAGGAATTGCACTGGGACACCCCATCGGCTGTACCGGGGCACGCATCCTTACAACGCTTTTATATGAGATGCAAAAGCGGGATTTGACCGTTGGATTGGCTACCCTCTGCGTGGGCGGCGGCATGGGAATGGCTACCATTGTAGAACGAATATGACAGAGCTTCACTCCGGAGGTATTGAAAATGAACTTCGATCTGACTGAAGAACAGCGCATGATCCGGGAAATGGTCCGGGATTTTGCGGAACGGGAGCTCCAGCCCGTTGCCGGCGCCATTGACAGGGAGCACCGGTTTCCCGCCGAGCAGATCCAAAAAATGGCGGAACTGGGACTCATGGGAATCGTAGTGCCTCCGGAATATGGCGGGGCGGGCATGGATTATGTCTGCTACGTGATTGCCACGGAAGAGGTGGCCCGCGTGTGCGCGTCCACATCCGCCGTCATGTCGGCCCACAATTCCCTTTGCATCGGGCCCATCATGGATTTCGGGACAGAGGAGCAGAAAAAACGCTGGGTGATTCCCCTGGCCCAGGGTCAAAAACTGGGGAGTCTGGGTATGACCGAGGCGAATGCGGGCTCCGACGCTGCCGGGACCCGTACCACGGCTGAGCGCTCAGGTGATGAATGGGTCATCAATGGAACCAAAAACTTCATAACAAACGGCAGAGAAGCTGACGTGTGCTGCTTCATCGCCGTCACCGAAAAAGGCAAGGGCCACCGCGGAATCACCATGTTCGTTGTGGAAAAAGGCGCGCCCGGGTTCTCTGTGGGGAAAGTGGAAGACAAGCTTGGAATCCGCGGCTCTTCCACCGTGGAACTTGTCTTTGATAATTGCCGCATTCCCGCCGATCATCTTCTGGGCAATCCGGGAGAGGGGTTCAAAATAGCCCTGCATACACTCGACGGCGGCCGCATAGGCATTGCCGCCCAGGCTGTGGGCATTGCACAGGGCGCCCTGGATGCCTCGATCCCCTATGCCGAGCAGCGAGTCCAATTCGATCAGCCCATTGCCCATTTTCAGGCAATCCAGTGGATGATAGCCGACATGGCCACCACCATCGATGCCGCGCGGTTGCTGACGTACCGGGCGGCATGCCTGAAAAACAAGGGTGAAGGACGATACACCAAGGAGGCGTCCATGGCCAAGCTTTTCGCCTCGGAGGTCGCCATGAAGATAACTACCCAGGCCATCCAGATTCACGGCGGGTATGGCTACACCACCGATTATCCGGTGGAAAGGTTCTTCCGAGACGCCAAGATCACGGAGATCTATGAGGGAACTTCGGAGATTCAGCGGCTGGTCATCGCCGCCAACATTCTCAATCTTAAAAAGAAGCGCTAAACCTTATGTTGCAAGGAGGTAGAACGTGAACAGTGTGGTGTGTTTGAAACAGGTTCCGGATACGGAAACGGTCATAAAGATCAATCCCGAAAAAACCGGAATCGTCGCGGAGGGCGTTAAATTCGTGGCCAACCCCTATGACGAGTACGCCGTAGAAGAGGCGCTGAAGCTCAAGGAAAGGTTTGGTGATGGGAAGGTGACGGTGATCACCATGGGCCCGGACCGTGTCATGGAATCAATGCGCACCTTTCTGGCCATGGGCGCCGATGAAGGCATTCACCTGAAGGACGATGCATTCATGGAGGCCGACTGTTATGCCACCGCCCGTGCGCTGGCGGCAGCCATACGGACGCTTTCTTATGATATCATCCTTATGGGCCGCATAGCCATCGATGATCAATCCATGCAAGTGGCCGGCTACCTGTCCGGGATGCTAAACCTGCCCATCGTGCAGGTCGTCACCAAGCTGGAGGTAGCCGAAGACAAGAGGTCGGCACTGGCGACACGGCAAATCGAAGGGGGCAATGAGGTAGTGGAAGTGCGGCTGCCGGCCATCATCACCGCCCAGAAGGGGCTCAATGAGCCGCGTTATGCATCACTGCCGGGAATTATGAAGGCTCGCAAAAAACCTGTGGTTGTCAAGAGCGCCGCGGATCTGGGACTGGAAACCGATACTGTCGGCCGGGCAGGGTCCAAAACACTCGTTGTTTGTATGACTCCTCCTCCGGAGCGCTCCGGAGGGAAAATCCTGGAAGGCGAGCCCGCAGAAGCGGCCCAAAAGCTGGCCAAGGCCCTTCGGGAAGAGGCCAAAGTTATTTGAATCAACCGATGGTGTTGATTTCCTCTAATTGTCATTCAGGGGCTGCACTCGCAGGATAGTAGCATAGGCTGGATAAATATCCCGTTATTCCGTCAAAAATTCAGGATGAACGAGGAAAGGATATCAAAATGGGAAAAGATGTCTGGGTATACGCCGAAGTTAAAGAGGGAAAGCTGAAAAAGAACGCATTCGAACTGCTCAGCGAGGGCCGAAAGCTTGCCGATGCATGCGGCGGCGATCTGGCTGCGGTGCTTGTCGGCAACAACGTGGGGGGACTGGTCCCTGACCTGGGAAGATACGGTCCGGACAAGGTTTACCTGGCGGAACATCCTGATCTGGAGATTTACAACGGTCAGGTTTACGCTCAGATCATCGGCGAAATTGTCGGCCAATATCAGCCCGCCATAGTGCTTTTCGGCGCCACCGCCCAAGGGAGGGATTTGAGCCCGTTGGTGGCCGCCAAGCTGGAAACGGGCATTGTATCGGACTGTACCCACATATTCATTGAGGATGGCTCTCTCACAGCCCGCCGCCCGGTATACGCCGGCAAGGCCTTCGCGGATGTCGGCTTCCAGAACTCCGACCCCCAGATCGTCCAGGCTCGGCCCAATGTATTGGAAATCATAGAGAACCCACGGGAGCCGGAGGTGATCTCGGTTTCGGTTCAGCCGCAGACCGATGCGGGCGTCCGACGGATCGAATTGCAAGCTGCGGCCACCGATCGGCCGGACCTGACGGAGGCGGAAATCATCGTATCCGGAGGGCGCGGGGTAAAATCTGCGGAAAATTTCGCCATCATAGAGGAACTTGCCGACGTTCTGGGCGCCACCGTGGGTGCTTCCCGATCTGCCGTTGATGCCGGCTGGAGGCCCCAATCCGATCAGGTGGGGCAAACCGGTAAAACCGTCACCCCCAACCTGTATATCGCCTGCGGAATCTCCGGGTCTATCCAGCATCTGGCCGGAATGGCATCATCCAAATACATCGTGGCCATCAACAAAGACCCGGACGCCCCCATATTCCAGAAAGCTGATTATGGGATCGTGGACGACCTGTTCAAAATTGTGCCTGAACTTACTAAGGCCCTCAAAGAAGTGCTCAAAGAGTAAAAAAAGCTTTCCGAAAAAATCCAGTTTATCCTGTTATCCTGATACAAACTCTGGATTAACGGCACAAGCCGATAGGGGCGGGGTTTATCTCCGCTCTCTACATCAATAGGAGAATACTGATGACAACGAGGGAAATCCTCTGGAATATCCCTTATGGGAGGATATCCATATATATATTGGCCGTCATTGCGCTGTTTCTCTTTGTTTACGGCCTTTACAGAAAGCAGTATCGTCTTTATCGATTCTGGAGGATGGGCCCCGACGAGAACCGCACCGACAACCCCTGGCAACGCCTGGTGTTCCTCGTGGTTAATGTGTTCGGGCACACGCGTATACTGCGTGAAACGTATGCAGGCTGGATGCATTTTTTCATGTTCTGGGGTTTTGCCATCCTCTTTTTGGGGACGACTTTGATCGCCATCCAGGAGGATGTCACAATACTTCTGTTTGACGTGGTCTTTCTCAAAGGCCCGTTTTATAAACTTTTCTCGCTTTCTCTTGACATAATGGGCCTGTTGTTCCTGGCGGGCGTGCTCATGGCGGTTTATCGGCGCTACATCCAGAAGCCCGAGCGCGTGAACGATGTCCTCCCCGACGACGCTGTAACCCTGGGCCTGCTCTTTGCCATTCTGGTCACCGGATTCGGCGTGGAGGGCCTTCGCATAGCGGCCACGGAGCTGCAGCAGAATCCGGGACTGGCCCGCTGGTCTCCGGTAGGCTATGCTGTGGCCGTCATGTTTACGGGCTTGCTCGGGCAGGATGCTCTGCTTGGGCTGCATCGATTCGGATGGTGGGTTCATGCGCTGCTGGCCCTCGGCTTCATCGCTTACATCCCCCATTCCCGGCTGTTGCACATTATTACCTCCACAGCGAACGTGTTTCTCCATAATACGGCACCGCGCGGTGAAGCACCCGGTATCCCCACGGAGCTATTCGAGACCGCGGAGACCTTCGGCGTGCAAAAAGTGGAGGAGTTCACCTGGAAACAGATGTTCGACACAGAGGCGTGCACCCGCTGCGGCCGTTGCCAGGACAACTGCCCCGCGCACCTCAGCCAGAAGCCGCTCTCCCCCAAGAAGGTCATCCTGGACCTGAAGGAACATATCCACCAGAAAGCCGCCTTGATGCTGGATGAGAAAGGAAATCCCAGGGAATCGACGGATTATGAGGGGCCGGATCTGATCGGCGGCACCATAGAGGATGAGGTGATATGGGCATGCACCACATGCCGCGCGTGCATAGAGGCCTGCCCGGTTTGCATTGAGCCCATGACCAAGCTTTTGCCCATGCGCCAGTACATGGTCCTTGTTGAGAGCCGATTCCCCCAGGAAGTGGTCAATGTTTTCCGCAACATGGAAAACAACGGGAACCCCTGGGGCATCGGCCTGTCTCAGCGGGCGGAATGGGCCAAAGGGCTTGAAATATCAACTTTTTCAGAGAAGCCGGATGCGGAATATCTATTTTTTCCGGGCTGCGCAGGGGCTTACGACGACCGCAATAAGAAGGTTGCACGCGCCCTGGCGCGCTTGATGAATAACGCGGGCGTTGATTTTGCCATCCTCGGGCCGGAAGAAACCTGCTGCGGCGACTCGGCCCGCCGAATAGGCAACGATTACCTTTACGCTACCCTCGTTCAGATGAACGTGGAAGTTTTTACGTCATACAACATCCGAAAGATCATAACCATGTGTCCTCATGGCTTCAACACATTTACACACGAATACCCCCGCTATGGCGGGCACTACGAGGTCATCCACCACACGCAGCTTTTGTCCCGGCTCCTGGCGGAGGGAAAGATCCGCCCCACCCGGCAGCTCGACGGAGAGCGCATTGTGTATCACGATTCATGCTATCTTGGGCGCTACAACGAGATTTACAACGAGCCGAGAGCTGTGCTGCAAGCCATCTCCGGCGTGGGGCTGCGGGAAATGCCCCGCAGTCGCGGTAAAAGCTTCTGCTGCGGCGCCGGCGGCGGACGGATGTGGATGGAGGAGTCCATCGGGCGGCGCATCAATCATATCCGTACGCAGGAGGCCATGGAAACGGGGGCAAGCACTGTCTCCACAGCCTGCCCATTCTGCCTGACCATGCTCGAGGACGGTATAAAGGAACTTGGAGAAGAAGAATCCATGAAAGCGCGCGACATCATCGAACTGCTCGAGCCGTCCCTTTGAAGAAGGTGAAAGGTGAAAGGTTCAAGGAACAAGGTTCAAGGTGAAAGGATGATTCAAGGCTCATAAAACCCAGGTGCAGGGATGGTTGGAATGAGATTTGAGGATCTTGAAGTGTGGAAGAGGTCCGCACGGTTAAGCGCGAACATATATAAGCAATTTAAAGAACTGAAGGATTATGGATTCAAAGATCAGATTACGAGATCCGGGTTATCTGTACCCAGCACTATTGCAGAAGGATTTGAAAGAGAATCTTTAAAAGAGTGTTTGACTTTTTTATCTTATGCTAAAGGTTCCTGTGGTGAGTTGCGAACTCAAATTTATATCGGAATTGACATTGGCTATATTAACACAGAAGTCGGGAACGAGTGGCTTAAAGAGGCAAATGAAATATCATCAATGCTGAGCGGCCTTATCCAGGCCAGAAAAAGGTTTTCTCAATGAACCTCCCTGCAGCAAGCTGCAATATCTGAAAAGTAATTGCCTCTCTCCCATCCATCCCCGCAGCAAGCTGCGGGGAATTCCAAGTTAGTGTCCATCCGGAAACCCCGGATTTTTTAATACGAGTTGTGATCGCTATACCTCTGATACGATCAAAAAAAGGGTTTTTAAGTTTGATTGGGCGTGATTTTCAGTTCAGAATATTATTGACACAATGCTCATGTTTTTGGGCACACCACTGCCTTTATTGGCGCGGTTTTTCATCTGCTCCTGGTTTATGCTGTTTTCAGCTTTAGCCTTGCCAGCACGAGCAGGTTATACGAGACAATGGCACTCCACAGGTAGCGCCTGAAACCGGCCCACCCCGTCCAGGTGCTCAACCCGGGAGGGAGCCCACCTTAAAAATCTAATTTTTGTCTTGACAAAGGGGCACACCTCAAACCATCCCCCATCCCTCCTAATCATACAAAAGACAAAGGCCTCATCACCTCGAAAAATCAAGGTCGTAGAGACAGAGGACTTTCAACTGAAAAATTTGGGATTAAATGTCTCGTCGCAATCCCTTATTAATCAGGTCATTCGTTCCTACCCAGAGGTGGGAGAAACCATCTAGTCTAAAAAACATATGGTCGCAATCCCTTATTAATCAGGTCATTCGTTCCTACAAGAGTGCCGGTAAAAGTTCCAAAAAATAATAATTGAGTCGCAATCCCTTATTCATCAGGTCATTCGTTCCTACTGACACAGTTGTCCTTCAAACAAACAGTTCGGGCGTCTCGTCGCAATCCCTTATTCATCAGGTCATTCGTTCCTACGGTATCTCTACACTCTTACAAAGAGAGATTATAGGAAGTCGCAATCCCTTATTAATCAGGTCATTCGTTCCTACACAGAAAGGAGATTTGAAAAACAAGTGAGTATATAAGTCGCAATCCCTTATTCATCAGGTCATTCGTTCCTACTCCAGGGTATTATATCCTTCGTCATCCAGTGGACATGGTCGCAATCCCTTATTCATCAGGTCATTCGTTCCTACATGGTATGCTCAAGTCACAATGAAAAACGGCAAAATCACGTCGCAATCCCTTATTCATCAGGTCATTCGTTCCTACATATTGACATTAGTGTAATACAAAAAATCTGACTCAAAGGTCGCAATCCCTTATTCATCAGGTCATTCGTTCCTACCTTTTAGTCCAAGACTACATTGAATTCTCTAGGGTCAACCGTCGCAATCCCTTATTCATCAGGTCATTCGTTCCTACCTGGCGGCTCCCCAAAGAAACGGTGGTTGGTTACGGGGGTCGCAATCCCTTATTCATCAGGTCATTCGTTCCTACGATGAAAAAACCTTGTCCGCGACGCGGTAAGCTTCTCGTCGCAATCCCTTATTCATCAGGTCATTCGTTCCTACCGGGCCGTGGTTTTTTGTTCAAGGAGGAAAAAATGAAGTCGCAATCCCTTATTCATCAGGTCATTCGTTCCTACTGACACCCGCTTTCATGACCCACCGCAAAGCCGCAAATTGTCGCAATCCCTTATTCATCAGGTCATTCGTTCCTACAAGGCCGCCGGAATCAGTGATAATAACTTCGGCCCTCATGTCGCAATCCCTTATTCATCAGGTCATTCGTTCCTACAAGGGCGGCGGGGTTCATAGTTGACAAAAAAGGCCCCGTCGCAATCCCTTATTCATCAGGTCATTCGTTCCTACCTTATATAGCCGTCGGCATCCTGATGCCGGCGAAATAGATGTCGCAATCCCTTATTCATCAGGTCATTCGTTCCTACGAGTCGCCCGGCGTATAAAACTCGCCAGACACCCGGTCGCAATCCCTTATTCATCAGGTCATTCGTTCCTACCGATTCTCCAGGGCGTAGATAGAGAGGGAGCCGCCCTCGTCGCAATCCCTTATTCATCAGGTCATTCGTTCCTACAATACGCATTACTGCAAAATACAGCAGTATGTGTATATGGTCGCAATCCCTTATTCATCAGGTCATTCGTTCCTACTGATAAAAGAGCGCTTTTAGAGTGCTCTTTTTTTTATAGCGTCGCAATCCCTTATTCATCAGGTCATTCGTTCCTACCGTATTTATATTAACACTGTAATGTCAAGAGTTTGTACGTATATTTGCGCAGACCCTTTTGCGTTCAAGTTGTTCACTGATCAGCACCCCCTTTCCTGGATGGTTCTCCTTTCGTTAACATATTAAATATATTGATCTTTTCCAATTTGCGCACACCCCGATCCGTGAGAATAATAATATTCAATAAAATCAATGCGTTGTAAAAAGTCCATCAGGCTGGCCAGGTTCGCGCATTCAGGTGATGACAAGTTCCTGTTCTTCGATAAAAGCACTGCCAGAGCCTGAAAAATCGACATTTGCCACGCATTTATCACAGACAAAATAGTAACGCACGCTGTCTTCCGTATGCTCGATGATGGCGTCAACCCGGTTCTTCATCTTGAGAAACTGATCATCTGTAAGATTACACTCGAACACGCTCTTCAACACGCGCTCACCGTAATCCTTCATGGCTTTTGCAACCTTTTGCAGCCGCTTGGGGTCATGAATGTCATAACTCGCCACAATGTGTTGTATCTTCTTTGTCATTCTCTAAATCACCTCAAAGCCTTCATTTTCCCGAATCTCACCCCACCCGGAGATAACCACTCTGTCCAGGCAACTCCGGCAGAGCCGGTAGTATCGCACCCGGTCTTCTCTCCTGTCGATGAGCTTTTCCAGCCCTTTTTTCATCTTCTGATACATCTTGTCGTCCAGGTCGCACTCGAAGACACTGAGCTGGACGCGTTCTCCGTAGTTTTTCAGAAACCTCAGCACTCTGTTTCTGACACGGTTATCTACAATATCGTACGAGACCATCACATACATCAGGCTACCTCACAGGTGTGGGTTTATATGAATCCTCCTCGCCGCGCACGTATCGGGCGAAGTGCCGGATTTGCTCCCTGATACAATCCCGATACGTGGACTGCTGCCCGGTGAGATGAAATGCGACTTTCTGGTTCATCTTTCTCTCGAACTGGGTGATGAACTTGCGGAATCCATCCTCTGTCAGTTTAACGGGCAACACGGGTGGGGAATCCTGCATCGCCTCCCTCTGGTCTTTTCCATTTTCCAGAGGGTCTTTCCCATCTTCATCTTCCAGGTCTTCGGTGGAAATTTCGCCGGAAACAAATTCTTCAAGCCCGATGACCTTCAAGTTGAACACACTGAGCACCAGGGTATCGACAATGACCGGCCGCCATT
>JAFDED010000152.1 GCA_019310535.1 Deltaproteobacteria bacterium | reverse complement strand
ATGTGCCCCCGCCTCATCGAGGTTGCCCTGCCCATCCGCGAGATATCCGCGGAGAGCGTGAGGGATAAATCCCTGAGGCATGGCCATATTTCAACGCTTCACCTGTGGTGGGCAAGGCGGCCGCTGGCCGCGTCCAGGGCCGTGGTCTTTGCATCCTTGGTCCCCGACCCCGATGATCCCCGGTGCCCGGAAGAGTTTCGTCACGCGGTGGAACGGCTCCTCAAGGCCCACGTACCCTCCGACCTTACCCATTATCGTCGGGGGCGAAAAGTTGTCATTGATAAAGATCCCTATCGGCCTTACCAGGAGTTCCCCGATACATTGCGGAATCGTCTTCTTACCTTCATCGCCAAATGGTCGCCAGAGGCCCTTGCCTTTGAGAAAGGAAAGCGCGCAGAAGCACCGAAACCTCGTGAAATCCTGGATGACAGATCATTAGTAAAGTGGGAGACGTCGGACCCAGAAAATCCCCAGGGCAGGGAAGTTCTGAGGATTGCGCGAGAGCTGATCGGTGCGGCGCACCATGGAAAAGCACCCACTGTTATCGATCCTTTTGCCGGGGGCGGCTCGATACCGCTGGAGGCGGGACGTCTCGGTTGCAAACCCATCGCCAACGACTACAACCCTGTGGCCTACCTGATCCTGCGGGCCACCTGCGAGTTTCCTCAAAAATACGGCAAGCCGGGAAGGCGAACCGTTGCATTCGCGAACTGCGGAAGAACGCTCCAGCGCGAGGTGGAAGTCCCCAATGTCCTTGTTTTCGATGTGGAGAAATGGGCCACTTGGATTCTGGGGCGCGCGCGAGAAAAAATCGGCCGTCTCTATCCCCCCGGCAGGGATGGGAAACCCGTTGTGGCCTACCTCTGGGCGCGTACTGCCCCTTGCTCCAACCCGTCGTGCCGCGGAGAGATCCCTCTGCTGCGAAGCCTGCTGGTCTGCAATAAAAAGAATAAAAAAGTTGCGGTAACAATGATTGTGGACAAGGAGCAAAAGAACATCAGATTCGGTATCGCTAAAGAGAAGGATATCGAGAATACAGAAGGGACAATGCAGAACCGCGGGAACGTTCTTTGCCCCTATTGCGAGCAGATCACACCCGTGGCCGATCTGCGAACAGCGGGTATCAATGGGAGCATGGGTGAGAGAATGGTCGCGGTCGTTATAGAGGGAAAATACGGGAAGGATTACCGGCCAGTCGAAGATGCAGATTTTAACGCATTCAGCGCGGCCGAGAAGATAGAAGTCGAGCAGCCGAGTGAGCTCATCTTGCCTGAAATTAATGCTGAAGACTCAGAAGACGATGTGTCCAACTCCACGGGCATTCGGGTGCATCTTTACGGCATGAAAACCTGGGGTTCGCTTTTCAATCCCCGCCAGCTTGTGGCCATGCAGACCTTTGTTCAGTGCCTCCACGAAGCGCTGGAAAAAATGAAGAGCGAAATCGCAGATGAAGAATATCGCAAAGCCGTGGGGATTTATTTGGGACTTTGGATAAGCCGTATTGCACAGCGTGGGTCTAATGTAGGGATTTGGCATACATCAAGAGAGACACTGGAACATCCTTTTGGTCGTCAAGCAATCCCAATGACCTGGGATTATCCAGAGGCCAATCCATTTTCAGAGTCTACAGGAGGGGCTGCAGGTGGAATTGAGTGGATGATACAGGTTATAGCCAGGGAATCTATGTCCAATAATTTTGCAAGTTCTCATTTTGGAGATGGCGCCTCCATTCCAATTGGTGGGTCATTCATAAATGTTGTGGTGACTGACCCTCCTTACTTTGACTCAATTGCTTATGCAGATCTATCGGATTACTTTTATATCTGGCTTAAACGAGCTATCGGGCACATTATTCCAGAGATTCTTGCAACCCCTTTAACGCCGAAAACTGAAGAGGCGACCGCCCTCAAACATCGGCATGGGGGCGATGAAGAGAAATCGGACAGGCATTTTAAATCCAAGCTGACTCAAACCCTTGTTGAGTCATACAGGAAGATGAGGAAAGATGATGTAATTTCAATAATCTTCGCGCATCAATCTACTAAGGCATGGAATGCTCTAGTGAACGCTATTTTTGCAGCGGGTCATACGATCGACGCGACTTGGCCTATTAACACCGAATTGACAACAGTACTTAAGGCGAGTATGTCTGCACTTTCATCGTCAGTAACCGTTGCCTGTCGCCCCGTATTGTCGGCAGCGCCGCCTCTTTTAAAGAAGTCCGCAAGGAGATCGAAAACGTTGTCCAGGACTCGGTGAAACGGTTCTGGGGCTATGGCTTTCGCGGGGCTGACCTGATCGTTGCCTGTTACGGCCCGGCGGTGGGCATCTTCGGCAAGTACGAGCGGGTGGAGAAAGCGGATGGGACTCCGGTGGGCATCCCCGAGCTTCTGGAACTGGCCCGCAAGGCCGCACGCGACGCCATCGCCGGTGAGTTCCGGGGCGACAATCTCTCCACGCTTTACTATGTCTGGGCCAACCTCTACGGCGCTTCCGAACAGGCCTGGGATGATGCCCGGCTCGTAGTGCAGATCAGCGGGGATGCGGAAAATGCCATGGAGGTGGCACGCGGAAATGGTATCTTTGTGGTGGACGGCTCCAAATGCCGGCTGGCCTTGCTGGGGGACAGGACCGACCGCCGCGGTCTGGGAATGGACCCGAACCCGGCTCACATCGATGCTCTCCACCGCTCCATGCTGCTGTGGAAGGAGGAGAAGCGGGCTGATCTGGTCGCGTATTTATCCCAGCGCGGCCTCATTGAGGACGGTCCCTTCTGGAAGCTGGCCCAGGCGCTCTTTGAGGTTCTGCCCAGAGACACAGAAGACTGGAAAATTACCAGCACCATCCTGGGGGAGCGGGAAACCCTGCGCATGGAAGCCAAACGAGCGGCGGCAACCAAAAGGACCCTATTTGATTCCCAGGACAGGAGGTAAAACAGATGTTCGACCGAATCACTTTTGATTCGCAGATCATGGGAGGACGGGCCTGCATACGCGGAATGCGGATAACGGTATCCCTCATCGTGAATCTGGTTGCAAACGGAATGACCGCAGAGGGAATCCTGAAAGAATACCCGGATCTGGAGGCTGAGGATGTTCGCCAGGCGCTTCAGTATGCGGCATCCCTGGCCAGCGAAGAGATTCATCAGTTAACCGGGAGCAATCCGTGAAGTTCCTGGCGGACATGGGCGTTTCCAAAAGCACTGTGAGAATGCTTCGCGAACAGGGACACGATGTTGTTCACCTGGGCGAAGAGGGTCTGGGGCGTCTGCCCGATTCAGCCGTTCTTGAAAAAGCGACCAAGGAGGGGAGAATTGTCTTAACGTTTGATCTGGATTTCGGCGACCTTCTTGCTGCCTGCACAGCGTGCCTTGCCAGTGTCGTGATTTTCAGGATGCGCAACCAGACTCCTGCATCGCTCAACTCACGACTGCTGCAGATTTTATCGGAATGTGAAAGAGCGCTTGCCCAAGGAATTGTGGTGATTGTGGAGGATGCGCGGTATCGTTTGCGCCGATTTCCCATCAGGGAGACTGGAGATTTGTCATGAAAGAAAGCCTGAAACCCTGGTATGCCGTCGCCACGCCTCATGAAGACATCCGAAAAGGACGGCTTGATGAAGCGGTCTTTGCCGCCAATATATGGGCTGTTGTCCAGGAGACGGCGCCGGAGGTTTACCTGGACCCTGAAGAGTTCTTCCGCAAAACATATATGACTGCGGGCCTGGCCACAGTTCTGAGACGCGTCGCTGATGCACTTCAGGGCCGCGGCGTAAGCGGAGACAGGATCATCAGCATGCAAACCGCATTCGGCGGCGGCAAAACGCACACGCTGGTGGCCCTCCGGCACCTGGCAAAGCACGGCACAAAACTCAAGGATTCACCCCACGCAGCGGAACTCCGACGCGTTTTGGCGGACCGCTTCCCTGAAAACGTTCGATCTGTGGCGGTATTTACCAACGCCACCTGCGATGTCACCCAGGGTCGGAAAACACCCGAAGGAATTCACACCCGCACCCTCTGGGGGGAACTGGCCGTTCAACTGGGAGGGCCGGCGCTTTACGAGAGAATACGTGCTAACGACGAGACGCAGCGGGTTCCCCAGGGGATCTTTCTGGACGTTTTGCGCCATGCAGCGCCCTGCCTTATCCTGCTCGATGAGCTGGCCGACTATTGCGTTGGCGCGGCAGCCGTTCCCGTCGGTGGCACGACGCTGGCCGATCAGACCATCTCCTTTGTCCAGCAGCTCACAGAGGCGGTTCAGCAGGTACCCGGCGCTGTGGTGATTGCCACCCTTCCTGCCAGCAAATACGAGGTGGCGCAGAGCGAGAAAGGCCAGGAGGCCTTTATCACCCTCGAAAAAAGATTCCAGCGACTGGGGGCGGATATCAAACCTGTGGCGGATGAAGAGATCTATGATGTCGTTCGTGCGAGACTTTTTGAATCCATTTCACCGCCGGGCGAATCCGACTATCTCAGAAAAGTGGCTCGGGTGTATCAGGAGATGTATGCGGCTCATGCCGGGGAAGTGCCCGGTGAAGCGTCCAAGAATACTTACCGGGATCAGATCGAACGCGCCTACCCGTTCCACCCCCTTTTGATTGACTCCTTCTACACTCGGTGGGGGAGCCACCCGGATTTTCAGCGGACGCGAGGTGTTCTCAGGCTCTTGGCGGGCATTGTGGGTGATCTCTGGCAGCGGCGGGAGGGGAATACCCAGACCCAGCACCTGATCCAACCCTGCCACATTCGATGGTCTATTGATGCAATGCAGGCGGCGCTCACTCGCCTGTGGGGACCTGCCTATCAATCGGTTGCCGCTGCGGATGTCCTTGGTGAAAAATCCAATGCAGGTGCTTTTGATGAAGAGCGCGGTGGAGACTATCGTCTTGAGTGCATCGGTCGAGGCCTGGCCACTGCGATTCTGCTGGGGTCTTTTGGAGGGCAGGGTTACCGCTCGGGGTTCAGTGTCAAGGACTTGAAACTCGCATGCTCACGCCATGGTCTTAACTGGAACTATACAGACGGAGCACTGCTGGAGTTGGAAAACCGTTGTTTCTACTTGCATACCGCCATGGCAGGGAGCCTTGGCAAGCGCTATTGGTTCGGCACCAAGCCGACACTGAACAAACTCGTTATTCAGTATCGCCAGCAAAACGCGGGTGAGAACTTTGAAGAAGAAATTCTGGAGGATCTTCGCCGTGAGTCCCAGAAGGGGACACTTGCAGGAGAGACATGGCGGGTGATCATCGACCCTGCCGAAGACCTTCCAGAACAGAAGGCCCTTGCACTTTTACTCCTGCCTCCGCGCCTGGCATGGGATAACAGTGGCCGAGAGAATGAAGCGATCTGTGAGAGAGTACGGGAAATCAGTGAGCGTTGTGGGGGCAAGGATCGCCTTTACAGGAACACGCTTTTGTTCCTGGCAGGGACATCTCGTGGATTGACCAAGCTCCGTCAGGCTCATCTGGAGCAAGCTGCACTGGAGGGAGTTCGAGTAGATTACGGGGATCAGCTCGATGAAGAGCAGAAAGAGGATCTGAAAAAGCGTATCGAGGCTGCTCGACGTACTGCCCTTGAAACTCTGGGGACTGTCTATACAGTGATCCTGCGTATTCATGGGCAGGAAATTGAAGCATGTGTGCTCACTGATGCCAGGCGAAACTTACAGGAGCATCTCGCATACGTTTGGAAAACCCTTGTGGAAGATGAAGAGTGGATCTTGCGGCGGATAGGCTTGGTTACTCTTGAAAAGACGGGACTGATCCCGAAAGAAGGAAGCATTCGTCTCAAAGAGGCGGTCGAAGCTTTCCTCCGGTTCACCGATAAACCCATGATTTCATCAAAAGAAGCTGTAACTTCCGGGCTCGCACAGGCATGTGCCGATGGTATCATTGGCATTGGTCGTGGAAGTAGTCCATCTACACTGCAATCCTGCTCCTGCAAACAGGTGGTTGCCCTTGATCCCAGTGAGGATGGGGTTTGGATCATTCCACCCTTTTCCCCCGCACCCGAAAAAAAGCCGATTACGGAAGCTGGTCCTGAGGCAGGTGGAAAAATAACCATACAGATCTCTGAACCTGGAGCTGTTAGCATTGGCCAGATTGGTCAAGAAACAAAAGAAACTTTCAGACGCACCATACGGCGTTTTGTGGTCCATGGCGCTGTTTCTGTGGAAAACTATGGAGAGTTGTTATGGAGAGTTGTTCCGCTGTTTCGTTGGACCGGCTGTTCGTATGAATCTGAAGAAGCTCCGCCTTGGTGTTCAATTTGAGATGGAGAAGTTCGAAGGGCATGAGCTTGATCCAGAGGACCCGACTCTCAAGGCAATGAGAGAGGCAGCACGTCAATTAGGCCTCACATTCAAAGTAGAAGAATGAGAGGGTGGATGACAAGAAGCCATTATCAAGAAGAAGAAACCAACCTATTTTCCTCTGTAGATCGTAAAATAGAATTGACCCCTGATCGTCATTTAAAATTGACCCCCTGATATGGCACAATCTCCTTCCAAAAAATTGGGAGGAGAAGAGAGGGGATGGTCAGCATGT
>JAFDED010000151.1 GCA_019310535.1 Deltaproteobacteria bacterium | reverse complement strand
TCATCATAATAATTCTATTTTATTGTCACCACGTTTTTTGCTTTTTTCCATAACCACCCATTGAAATCATTACATTTTTCAGAAAACAGACGCTAAAAAAGGCCCCTAACTGTTGAAGATGGGTGATAAATGGTCATGAACATGATAGTACCGCCATGTCATGGCGTGGCCTCTTGGAGCCCTCCCCCGTCGCTCATGCACATACCACCCTTGTTTGTTCGAAAAAATGATCATGGGTGACAATTTATGGTCGCTTCTGTCGATGCCGAGTTCAATAATTTCAGGCACATAACGTTTTGGCACGCGCATTGCTTATTATCAAAAGGACGATATAAAAGCTTGATGCCGACATTGTTGGCATTGCAGCAATGTGCGGGATTCAGTTAGACAGGCATGATCGTTTCGTAACCATCTTAAAGAATTACTGAAATGTCTGCTGATTTAAGAGGCTAACCCCATAAAGCTACGGGCTGAGCAATGAGGGAGTGCGAATCCATGGAAGAATTCAATGAAATAGGTGGGGTTCGAATCACATATGATTTCGACGAGATGGAGAAGTTCCAGTACAATGATTACGATTCCCTTGATTGGGAACTCCGTTGTAAAGAAGATCTACGTCGTGCCAAGCACAAGGCTGAAAACGGGCGCATCAGGATTATGCGCGAAACATTTGCCAAAGCTATTCAACTGACGCCAGAAGAGCTCCGCATTCTCCGGCAAGTCCCAAGGTTCAATCGGAACATTCATATGGGGAAGAACTGGTCCATTTCCGAAGATCTAACAATCCTAACCCTCAACATGTCGAAAAAGCAACTGGCCGGTTTGCTGCTACGGACTCCTCACAGCATCCGCAAACGTTGGAGTACACTTAGGCAGTTTGGGCTCCACAGGCGATCGGTTGCGAGTAATCACGACGACGAGAATAACTAAAATTAACACCTAAAAATGACAAGTACTTTTTCATGACAAAAGTAAACATGAAGCAATCAAAAACGAACCGCCAGAGGTCAAAGATGTAACAGACCCACGCGCCCTTTGAATATATCACAGAACGTTCAGCATTGTGCATGACTTTTGAACTCAATGACAGGGAATGCAAACTTGCTTTCCATGATGGGAGCAAGGCATCACGCAACTATGTGTTATCGTTTTTTTGAAGTAAAAAGGCTCTCTATGGCTTGCTTAAAAACGGCATAAGGCTGAGCTCCTCGTATCATCTTTACTGCTTTTACTTTGCCGTCTGGCTGGGTAAATCCCAGGAGAAAGGTGGGTGTGGATCTCACCCCTGCCCTTCGAGCTTTCGCCATGTCTCTGCGGATTTCAGAAGCGTATTTTCCGCTGTCAAGGCATAGCTGGAAGGTTTTTGTATCGAGGCCGACCGCCCGGGCATGGGACGGTAAATCCTCAAGCTTCAGACCTTTTTGATGGGCAAAGAGACGGCCGTTCATCTCCCAGTACTTCCCCTGCTCGCCCGCGCAATGGGCAGCCTCAGCCAGTTTGGATGCCGATTTGTGGATTGACCTCAGGGGAAAATCCACGAAGATATATTTCACCTTCCCTGTCAGGATGTAATCCTTCTCAATCTGTGGCAGCGTCTCACGGACGTGCTTGCCACAGAAGGGTCACTGGTAATCAGAAAACTCAATGAGTGCCAGCCTGGCGTCCTTATCCCCTTTAAACGGGTCACCATCAATGCTGATGACTGCCTCTTTGAATACAGGTGGCGTCCGTCTTGCGCGCAGGAGGGATTTAATCTCCCGAAGATCATTCCGGATTGCCCTCTGGCCTTCTTTGAGCGCCTTTATTTCTTCTTTAAGGTACTTTAGCTCTTCACTGGACTGTGAAAAGCCGGGTTGAGTAAAAAGAAGGATAATGGTCGCCTGGACCACCAGAACCGATAATCTTTTCATTTGATATTTCCCCCTTTATAATACTCCCCAGTTGACTGAGACACTTGAGTAACGTAATATTCCTTGGGCAAGACCAAGGAGGAACAGACGATGGAAAAGAGACTGCAACCAGAAGCACGTGAACCAGGAATGCTCCCCCGAAGCGGAGCCGTAGGCGAAGCGAAGGGGGAGCAAGTGGCCCCCCGTGGCAAGAGGCGATATTGGACGGCGCAGCGCAAGGCCATGTTGGTCATGGAGCTTTTGAGTCGATCCACCCCGGCCACAGAGATTTGCCGCCGAGAAGGAATCTCGCCCTCCATGCTGTACCAGTGGAGGGATCGGTTTAGGGCAGGAGGGGAGAGAGCTCTGCTTGGGCGAGGGCTTAGCGCCGAGGAAGATCGTCTGCGCATGGAGAACGAACAGTTGCGGCATGCGGTGGCGGACCTCACCGTTGAGCGAGACTTGCTGGAAAAAAAAACTCCTTGGACCGCCCCCCAACGGCGCAGCAGGTTCGGCAGATGAACCTTGAGCAAAAGGGCGTTTCGGTCCAGGGCATCTGCCGGGTGATGGGCATATCCCGGGCATCTTATTATCGTGAGGGTCAGCGGAAAGAAGATGCACGCAAAGAGGCGAAGAGCGCTCCTGAGGCTGACGAGGCTCTGGCTGACACCATCCGAGAGATTCAGCGTGAGTGGCCAGGCTACGGGGTTAGACGGGTGTGGGCAGTGCTGCGCTTTGACCGTGGCCTGGTGATCAATATCAAGAGAGTCCGTAGGGTAATGCAGGCCTATGGCCTTCTTCAAAAGCCCGCTTCCCGCGCTGCTGTTCGCCGAAAGCATACGGGCAAGGTAGCGGTCAGCGAGCCGGACAGGCTTTGGGGCACCGATTTGACGAAGACATGGACTGAAGTGGACGGATGGGTGGGAGTTGTTCCTCTTCTGGATTATGGCGCCCGCGACTGCCTGGCATGGCGGGTATCCAAAATAACCACGGCCGCCGTGGTCAATGACGTGATCGATGAAGCCATTATCAGCCGCTTTGGAACGCCCGAAGGGGTGCCCGAAGCCCTGGTGGTCCGCTCGGACAACGGACCCCAGTTTACAGCCCACGCGGTGCAGGACAACCTGAGGCGCTGGGGAGTCCATCACCAAAAAACTCCCTTTCACTGCCCTGAAGGAAACAGCGTTGTTGAGCGGTTTATGCGCACCTTGAAGGAAGAGTGCCTCTGGCAGCACCATTTGAACACCCTGGAGGATGTGGAACGGGCCCTCTCCGCGTGGATCCCCCGGTATAATACACGGAGGCGTCATCAATCGCTGGGCTATTTAACCCCAGCAGAATATCGTAAAAAGTTCACTCTCTCTCAGCCCGAAGTATTACGTTCTCAGGCTGCATAATTTGTCTTGACAAAGAGGGAGCATTACACCTTGAATTTCTTCAAATGAATCTTCACTTCGAGAAAGTAGCGCGGCTTTCCGTTGCAGCGGATAGCCATGCGAGTGCCTGGATTGTATGAAGAAATTCTTTTTCCACAATAAAAATCAATGAAAGTCTACAGGTAGGGCTCTTCTAACCTCCCTTTTTTTATCCCTTACCAAACGCGCCAAGAGGAATTTAAAGGGGGTTGTCATCTTCCAAGGCCTTCGCTCTAGCGCACAAATCTGCAATAGTCATGGACTCCAGAAACTCTGAGAGAATATCCCTCGTTTCACACCAGACGAATCGCGCCGTACAGTTAGGGTCACGGTGACATATGCCCCGCGAGGAAGTGCAGGGAACTATCTCAATGGGACCTTCCCCGGCATTGATGATGTCTTTAATGGTGATCTCATCACAGTTTTTAAGCAGGAAGTATCCCCCCTGGGGACCCCGTTTGCTTCCCACAATCCTGACTTTTGTCAGGTTTCGAAAAATCTGCTCAAGGTATCGTGGAGGAATTCCCTGCCGGCGAGAAATATCTTGGATCTGGATGGGCTTGCCAATGGAGTGATAGGCTATATCGAATATGGCCCTCAAACCAAATCGGGACTTGGTCGTTAATCTTAGCATAGGTGCCTCCCATTATTGATTAAGTTAGTCGATAATTTCATGTTTCACCATTTTTGTCAAGAAAAAACGTCAGAGCCCGATTATTCGGCCTTCATCAAATTGCTTTCACAGAATGCTTTTTATCTATCAACCAAAGGCAAAAACAAAAACCATGTGAGATTCGGGCATGGTCAAGACTCATACCCAAGGCGTTCCGGATGTTATTGATACTTATGCAGATCAGATAGCATCAGGCCTTGTCGCTCAGGGTTCTGTGGATTCCATAAAGTTTCGGTGGGGACGTTCAACTCTTGGGTGGTTTGAATCAGGCAGGAAATGGTGAAACCGCAGCACAGGGTCAGAAGCGCGCCAACCCTACGAAAGTCGCGAGCTTCAGAATTTTGTTGAAGATTTGTCCCTGAAACCATAAAATTATGTTGGAACTGATATCGAGTGTTTGTAAATTCCAAAATCAGGAGGTATCCTGTGAGAGTGTCCCTGGCCGTAAATTATTGTCTCCAATATTACCAGATGGGTAGTGGCATATAATTGTATCGTATTTCGAATTTTTTCGGTTCATGGAGGAGGGATTGATGGGCGAGTATGACGTGATGGTTGGTATCCCATCTTATAACGAGGCGGATACCATCGCGTATGTTACCAGAATGGCGAGCCTGGGCATACAGAAATATTTTTCCCAATACCGGAGCATCATCGTCAACGTTGACAACAACAGTCAGGACAATACCCGGGATGCTTTTTTACGTGTTGAAACTTCCGTGGAGAAGCACTGCATCACCACGCCCGATGGCGTTAGGGGAAAAGGCAATAACTTCTGGAATCTCTTCAATTTTGTCATGGAGTCAGGGGCCCGTATTGTGCTTGTGCTGGATGCCGACCTGAAATCCGTTACACCGGAATGGGTGGAAAGGCTGGTCAGGCCCATCGAGCAGGGCTATCAATATATCTGCCCCCTTTATACCCGGCATCCATTCGACGCCGCGATCACCAATCATATGTGCTATCCCCTAATCTTCGGGTTGCTCGGTGTGGATATCCGGCACCCCAATGGTGGTGACTTTGCTTTCTCGCGGGAGATGTGCTCCTATTGGCTGGACCGGCGATGGGAGGAATCAACCCGGCAGCACGGCATCGATATTTTCATGACGCTGCACGCCATATTAGGAGGCTTCCGCATAGCCCAGGCGGGCCTGGGCACAAAGGTCCACCGGGCCCGCATACCCAATCTGGGGATCACCTTCGAACAGGCCATCCACACCCTTTTCTCCATCCTCGTGGAAACCAGGGAACAATGGGTCCACCGGAGCACCGGCGACCTGACGACCCCTTTCAAGTTCGGCCAGGAGGAACCGTGCATGCCTCACGAACCGCAGGTTGACCTGAGAGACCTGAAGTCCAAGACCCGCGCCGAATATTTCAAATACCGGGACCTGCTACGCGCTTATCTCAACGATCACGCCTTCAACAAGATCGACCGGATGATTTACATGGATTATTTTGAGGTTGACACCATGTTCTGGACCCAGGTCCTCTACATGCTGCTGCACAGGTTCGAGCGAGAATCCGAACAGGGGCGCAAAGAGATCATCGAGATAATGAAACCCCTTTATTATTCCCGAGCTCTCACCTTTGATTATCAGACCTGGCGGCACGACTTTGCATACAGTGAAGAATGCGTCAGAGAGCAAGCCTTGGCCTTCGCGTCACAGAGACCTTATTTGCTGGGACTTTATAGCAGGGACCATATTTAGTCCCCAAAAAAACAGTTACTTAAATCAAGATGTCCTCAAGCCTTCCTAGGAGTCTGTCGGAGAACCGTTGTAGCAAAAAACAGGTATTGCCAGTTCGCGCAAAATTGAGCAAGCAGCGTACCATTCGGCGCCCTTTCGGGTTTTATGCGCCGATCAGCATCCCGATCATGACACCATTGCTTCCTTCATAACACCACGATAGCCCTCGGCGCAATGCTTAGAATGTTCCAGGACTCTCTCCAAATTTCCAGGGGAAAAGGAGTAATTGCGGCTCCGGGAGTGCAGCCCCGAATACAATTATGATGATAGCAATAAGGGTTGATTATCGTGAAAAAATTTTGCATGAATTTTTTTAGAATCCCTTTTCAGGATGATTTTTCCCTTGACTGTGAGTGGCCAAGATAATAATTTAGTAACCAAAATGGAGTCCGATGATATGACTCTGGAGGGGGAGAATAGATGACTCACACCCATCATAGACTGGGAAACAGAGAGTCACTTCGACATGACTACGTCGTGCTTTCAATGGCGGCGCAAAAAGTCAACAGTGCCGGTTCGGGTTCCAAACTGGCCTCAGTTTTCCAGGTGCTCATCTCTCACGATCCGGTGAACGCGGCCGATGATTACCAGGG
>JAFDED010000014.1 GCA_019310535.1 Deltaproteobacteria bacterium | reverse complement strand
AAATCCTCTCTTATTGTTGCCTCTGCACCCATTGCTGTATTTCCTTCCATCCTTCCTTACCCATAACTTTTATCCTGACCAGGGGGATACCATGTTCGTTCCGTTTCCCAAAAATTGTTGTAAGACGGGCTTGACGGTACTTGACTAAATGACTATACTTAAAAATACGTGAAACTTGAAGCTCGTAAATCGGCCGCCATGAATGGCAAGTGAATTCCTCTGGATGCTTCTCACGGATTCACGGATATGGTTATGATTCGACGCGATGAATGACAGAGGGTTGACAATGAAAACAGTTTATCTGGATTATACCGCCACAACACCCGTAGCACCTGAGGTGCTTGAGGCGATGAATCCGTATTTTGTGGAAAGGTTCGGAAATCCCTCCAGCATACACAGTTTTGGTGAGGATCCCCTGGAGGCGATAGGGGAAGCGCGGGAAAAAGTCGCCCGACTCATCGGCGCCGCCCCCCAGGAAATCATTTTCACCTCCTGCGGAACAGAGGCCAACAACCATGCAATCAAGGGGGTTGCGTTTCAGCACCTCGAAAAAAAGGGCCATATTATCGTCTCCGCCATCGAGCATTTTTCCGTGTGGTATGTGGTGCGGCGGCTCCAGAAGTGGGGATACCGCGTGACGTACCTCCCGGTGGATCGAGACGGGATGGTTGATCCCGATGATGTGGCAGGGGCACTCTCAGATGACACCATTCTGGTATCCATTCAACTAGCTAGCAACGAGGTGGGGACTATTCAGCCCTTGAAAGAGATCGCCCGGATTGTCAAGGAGAAAAAGATTCCCTTCCACACTGATGCTGTGGCCGCTGTGGGGATCATTCCCGTGGATGTCAAGGAACTGGGCGTGGACTTTCTGGCGCTGGCCGCCAACCAATTCTATGGTCCGAAGGGTGCGGGGGCCCTCTACGTCCGGCACAAAACCCCGGTTGTCCCGTTGATGGACGGCGGGGCGCAAGAAGATGGGAAGCGCTCAGGCACCGAGAACGTACCGGCCATCGTGGGCATGGGCAGGGCGGCGGAGTTGGCCATGGAGCGCATGGAGTCGGACGCGGCGCGCTACCGTTCGTTACGACTTCGATTGATCGAGGGGTTAACGGAACGAATCGACCAGATTTATATCAACGGACACCCGGAAAAGTGCTTGCCAAACATCGTGAACCTCTCTGCGGGATACGTGGAGGGGGAGAGCATGTTGCTCTTCCTGGACGGGGAAGGAATAGCGGTCGCCAGCGGCTCCGCATGCACGTCGGTGTCTCTCAAAGCTTCGCACATCCTCACCGCCATGCAAGTGTCCCCTGAGCTTGCGCAGGGGTCTCTTCTCTTCAGCTTTGGGAGGGAGACTACAGAAGAGGATATCGATTACGTGATCGAAAAAATGCCGCCCATTGTGAAAAGGCTGCGTGAATTATCGCCGCTGTATGAAAAACACGCCCGGATGGAAACCAAAATCGCGGCAGCCAAGGAGTGAACGGACATGTCAAAGTATTCTGAAAAAGTGATGGATCATTTCAAAAATCCGCGCAATGTGGGCGAGATTCCCGACGCGGATGGAGTGGGAGAGATCGGCAACGCCACGTGCGGAGACATTATGAAGATTTATATCAAGGTGGACGACGACGAGGACCGCATCACAGAAGCCAAGTTTCAGACGTTTGGATGCGGTGCCGCCATCGCCACAAGCTCGATGATCACCGAGCTCGTCAAAGGCAAGACGATTGATGAAGCCCTTCAAATATCCAAAAAGACAGTGGCGGAAGCACTGGACGGCTTACCGCCCATAAAGATGCACTGCTCCAACCTGGCAGCCGACGCCCTCAAGGCCGCCATCAACGAGTACCGATGCAGGAAAAACGGGAACGCCGGGTGCAAACAAGCGCCTTTTGAAGACGAATCCTGCCATTACCACACTGAGGACATCACTCCAGGCGAGTGAAACTAATTGTCATTCAGTGGCCGCACCCGCGGAGCAAGAATATATTCGTGTATTATGCGGTATGGGCGTGATTTATCCCTGCCCGAATTTCTTGTGTCATTTCAAACTCTAAAACATTTTCTGACTATCAAAACTTGAATTTCGAATTTTTCTGCCAATAAGGGAAATTTCTCACTCCCCCATGGGTGTCAGCTCGCGCAGCACCTCCTCCAGAATTGTCAGTGCGGTATCGATGTGGGACCTGTTGACGATAAGTGGTGGAATGAAACGGATGGAATTCTCACCGCATCCCAGCAATAAAAGACCCTTCCGAAAACAACGCTGAATGATTTCATCGCGCCGCAGGGGATCTTTTGTGCGACGAACGCGATCTTTCACTATCTCAGCGCCCACCATCAGCCCAAGGCCGCGTACATCCCCGATCAGGACATATCGATCCATCAGCTTCCGGAGATTTTCTTTGAGGTAAGCCCCCATGCGGTCGGCCTTCTGCATCATACCCCCCTCCAGCAGAGCGATGGTGGCCAGGGAGGCCTCGCAACTGATGGGATTGCCTCCAAAGGTGCTGGCGTGGGAGCCGGGGACCCAGTCCATAATGCCTGCCTCGGCCACCATGGCCCCAAGCGGGAGTCCCGAGGCCAGCCCCTTGGCCAGGGCCATGATATCCGGCACGACTCCGAAATGTTCGGAGGCGAACATTCGGCCTGTGCGGCCCATCCCGGTCTGGACCTCGTCGGCCACGTACAGGATTCCGAACTTCCGCGTCAACTGGAAAAGCTTGGTATGAAACCCCTCCGGAGGCACCACGTATCCCCCCTCACCCTGGATCGGCTCCACGAAGACGGCGGCCACCTCCTCCGGCGGCAGGCTGCGCCGGAACAGGTCCTCCTCGATCCAGTCCACGCAGTGCAGGTTGCACGCGGCGGGCTCCATGTGATACGGGCATCGGTAGCAATACGGATATGGGATATGGGTAACTCCCGGCACCAGGGGTGAGAAGCCTCTCTCGTGTACGGTTTTGCTGGCCGTCAGCGATAGAGCGCCCATGGTACGGCCGTGAAATGAGCCCAGGAACGCCATAAAGCGCGGGCGCTTGGTGTGGTAACGGGCCAGTTTCATGGCCGCCTCCACGGCCTCCGCGCCGGAGTTGCCGAAGAAGACCCGGTGGTCTCCCCCGCCGGGATAGAGCCGGCTGAGTTTTGCAGCCAGGCAGGACTGGGCCGCATAGTAAAAATCGGTGCCCGACATGTGGATAAACCGATCCACCTGCTGCTTGATGGCGCGGACAACCTCTGGGTGGCAGTGGCCCGTGTTGCAAACTGCGATACCGGAGGTGAAGTCCAGATAGTGGTTGCCGTCAACATCCTCTATGACAACGCCCTTTCCTCTTTTGACAACCAGGGGGTAGACGCGAGTGTAAGACTGGGAAATATACTTGTTATCCTTATCCAGAATTTCCCGAGCCCGCGGCCCGGGAACCTCGGTGCGAATACTTGGTACATTCATGTTCGCGGTCTCCATTGGGACGGTTCGTTACATTTGTTTACACGCCAGCCTCCGGCAGAATCCTGCACCACGCTCATATTACCGTGAAACCAGTATCCACAAGGGATTGCGTGAAGTCAAGTCCTGACCCCAAATTCTCCGATACGATCGGTTGAACACAGATTGCCATCGCGATAATCGCTGACACCTGTTTTATGCTTGACACAAAGATAGTTATGATAGCATACTTTTATCAACAGGGTTAGCATGGGCTAGCCGTTAGCCGCCCTTTTACGTATTCTTTTTCGAATTTCCCGTTGAGCCTCTTTTCTCGAAGTTCCTACTGAAAACACCAGTTTTTCCGAGCTGTGCTTCTTTTTAAAACCGCCGCTGATCATCCGCTTCGCAAAAATCTTCCACATGGACGGAGGCCCTGAAGTCGGTATCCATTGCAGCTACCGAAGAAAAGGAGGTATATGGAAATGTCGGTGGTCAAAATCATTGAGCTGGTCGGGGAATCCAAGGAAAGCTGGCATGATGCCATCAATAATGTCATCATTGAGGCCAAGAAGACCCTCCGGGGCATCCGGCGCATAGGCATTGAAGAGTTCGACGTACGCATGGCGGATGACAATGTGGATGTTTACAGGGTGAGGGCCAAGGTATCGTTCCGGATTGAGCGCTAGCAGCGGATTCTGATAATAATAAAAATTTTCTTTCGCGCTGCGCGCGATTGTCGTATTGCATGCTGTAAGAATTTTTGACTTTTAGTCAATTAATGCGAAGGTGCGCCATGTTCCCGCCTTGTTGAAGTGGATAAGATTGTCTAACGCCGTGTTAACAAAAGGGAGGGATATGATGCGCCGCCAAGCCTGACGGCTTGTGAATTCCGATTTCCGTGGAGCAGGTCACGTCTATCAAGGCCCTTTTAGACTACAAACCCACCCTCTCTTCAGCCGTTTTTCGACTTGGGGCGGTATAAGCCCCGCCCCTGCATCACGTTACATAATTCCTCGATGGTATCATACTTGTTTGACCGCAATTTCATATCGAAAGGATATTACAGTCAAATTGCCGCCAATAATAGATGATGAATGCTGTTGGGGCGCCCCGGACGACCTGTCGTCCGGGGCGCGAAGCGACAAGAGTTTTTGCCCGTTGGGCCCCGCGCCCGGGAACCAATAAACGAACTATGTACTGCCTCATGCTGCTGCGCAGCCCGGACAATACATTGTCCAGGCCACCTCTAATGGAACCTGAATGCCATTAAGGTTTGGCCGGTATTGAATCACAGCGTTCGGTCCAATGGGTAAGCAATAAGAATTTAACTTGGAATTCCCCGTAGCTTGCTGCAGGGAGGTTCATTAAAAAATCAAGCAATTAAAGTTTTGCTGACCTGATAGGATAATCCTATAAGAATAAAATATGTTTTTTGCTCTTTGCAGACCTTTTCATTCCCACCCTCCCCTTATGATATACATTTGGTAGATTAGGCGATGTTATCAACGGCGAAAGGTATGGGTGTGTTACCACCGTGCCCGAATCTATTGGCATTTTCGGACACTGTTTGATATAATCCATTTGTTGGTACAATAAGACATTACATCGATTTTCAGCCCCTTTCCCATCGGCTCCGCGTGAGGATGGGGGTCATTTTTAATGGGGCGGTCTTCCGAGAATCAGTAACGCGGCCGTCCGGCCATGATTTACAGCGGGCGAGACACTTGTGCGGCGGGGGTTCCATGCCTCGAATCATTCAGGGATACGTGTTAAGGGAACTCATCCCTCCCTTCGTCATCAGCATGATGGTCTTCACCTTTATCCTGCTGGCCGGGAAGGTTATGCGCCTGGTGGAGATGGTGGTGACCTGGGGCGTAAATCCGCTGGAAGTCAGCCAGTTTGTCCTATATATTATCCCGACCTTTCTCGGTTTCGCCATCCCCATGGCTGTCGTTCTGGCAGTGCTGGTGGGATTTGGCCGATTGAACGCCGATGGGGAGTTGACGGCCATGAAAAGCTCGGGAATCAGTCTCTACCAGTTACTGAGACCCGTCGTTGTCTTTTCAACGTTAGCCTTTTTTCTCTCCCTGTATTTCATGCTTTTTGGCCTTCCCTGGGGGACCACGGGGTCGCGCCAGTTATTGTTTGAAGTCGCAAAAAAACGTGCTGACTTGGTTGTCCGGGAACAGGTCTTCAACGATTCGTTCAAGGGGATGATCCTTTACGTGGATCGGCTGGAACGGCAGACCGGCAGGCTGGAAGGCATCCTTATCTCTGACTCCAGGGACCATCAAGCGCCGACGACCTTCGTGGCAAAACAGGGACGCATATATTCCGATCCCGAATCGCTGACCATTGGGATCATGCTACAAAACGGGAGCATCCACAGGATGAGCGCTGACCACCGCGCTACTGAAACAGCCCAATTCGAGCGTTATCAATTGAAACTGGATCTGGAAGGCAAATTTTCGCAACGGCAGCGCGATAAGAGAAAATTCAAGCAAATGTATCCCCTGGAACTTTGGCAAAAGGCGAATTCATCCGAGCTGAAAAAACACAAACGACTGAAGGCACGCATCGTTCTTCATGAGAAAATGGCCATCCCTCTTGCCTGCTTCGTCATGGCAATACTGACGATCCCTCTGGGGACCATGTGGAGCACCGCCGGCAGGTTTCAGGGGTTTGTTCTGGGTGCCTTGGTGATCGCGGCGTATTATGCACTGCTCTTGCTTGGGGAAGTGTTGGTCAACGGCGAAAAAATTCCTCCTTTTCCGGGCATATGGATTCCCAATATCCTTTTTGGAGCGCTGGCTATCTACCTGCTCAGAGCCAAAGCACAAGAACGGGAAATTCGGCTTGTTGCCTGGATAAATGAAAAGGCCGCCCGTCTGTCATCCGGCCTGGAGCAATTATTCAGGCGATTGTAAGGAGATTGCACGATGAAAGACCCGCGGGTCGAAGAACTGGCACGTATCCTGATTCATTACTCTCTGGAAGTCGAGCCCCACGATGTTGTTCTTATTCGCACATCGGAACTGGGAAAGCCTCTGGCTCTGGCGGCTTATGAGAGAATTCTGGAAGCAGGAGCACACCCCCTACTGGGCGTTTATTTCGAGGAGGCCGAGAGGTTGCACCTGGAGCGCGGTACAGAGCAACAGATCGACTACCTCCCGGCCATTCGACTCCTGGAAGCACGAAACATCGATTCCTTTCTGCACATAGCGGCCCCCACCAACCGACGTCTCCTTTCCAGGGTGGCACCGGTGAAAATATCGCGGCGTCGGGTGGCCATGCGTCCCGTCTCCGAGATTATCGTCCAGCAAAAACGCTGGGTGCTGGTGGACTTCCCCACCCAGGCACTGGCACAGGAGGCGGAGATGTCTTTGGAGGAATACGAGGACTTCCTGTTCAGAGCCACCAACATAGACTGGAAAGCCATGGATCGCCTCCAGGAGCGACTCAAAAAAAAGCTGGATCCAGCGGTGAAGATCCGGATTGTGGGACCGGATACGGACATCTCTTTCGCCATCCGCGGACGTCAGGCGGTCAAATGCACCGGAAAGAGAAACATGCCCGACGGGGAGGTCTACCTCTCGCCGCTGGAGCGAAGCGCCAACGGCCATGTCAGTTTTGAATTTCCGGCCATTTACAACGACAGGGAGGTCTCCGGTATACGGTTGGTCTTCCGGCGCGGCCAGGTGGTGGAGGCCACCGCAGAGAAGGGGGAAGATTTTCTTCTGGCCATGCTGGATACCGATGCCGGCGCACGCTTTGTGGGCGAGTTGGGTATCGGCCTCAACTACAGCATCCAGAGGTTCACCCGCAACATTCTTTTCGACGAAAAAATGGGCGGCACCATCCACATCGCCCTGGGACAATCGTATAAAAAGGCAGGCGGAAAAAACCGCTCGGCCATCCACTGGGACATGATCAAGGATCTGCGATCCGGCGGCAGGATCTTCCTTGACGAACGCTGTATTTTTAAGGACGGAAGGTTTATCGATTGATTTGTGGATGTTTCGAAATACACAATCCCGCTTAAAATCTATGCCCTGTTACCATATTTGGATCTAAAGGCCAAGGAGGGACCAATGCTCAATCGCAAATTTTTCGAGAACGAATTCCCCGCCGCTGTCAAGACTTTCGCCAGCCAGAAGAAATGCGAAAACCCCTTCATGGAGTTCGTCCTTTACAGCGGTCAGACCTTCATGGTGCTAAAAATCCTGAAGATCGAGGAACGGTGGATCCAGGTGGAGGCCCTCACCGAAGATCGGGAAAGCACCCACGTCTTCATTCCCTACAAGAACATCGCACGTCTTTGTCTGTATACAAAAGCCCCTCCAAGGGGCAGCCTGGGTTTTTAGCGGGCGCGGCCCACCGAGTTTTCCCGGACTGTTATAAACCTACCGGGCTATGTATGGGATCACTGACTGCCCTGCAGGTCTATTTCGTGTCGTCAATTATCCGCTTTTTTCAGCTCAAATCGGTAGTGGTGCCACACCAGTTTTGTTGCCCTGTTCGTCATAAATGTACCAGCCGATGCGGGTTTTCCGCCCAAGGTGTCCGGCACGCACCTTGCGCATAAGCAGTTCCGGCGGGGCGTACTTTGGATCCCGTGTCTCGTTATACACTGCTGTCATGGCTCCCAGCCCTACGTCCAGGCCGGCCATGTCTCCGGTCTCCAGGGGTCCCATGGGCCTTCCAAACCCCAGGCGCATTCCCTTGTCAATATCCTCAATGCTCACTATCCCTTTCTCCACAAGGCGGATGGCCTCGATGGTGGAGGGAATGTTGATGCGGTTCATGGCAAAGCCCGCCACGTCCAGGTTAACCCGCACCACCTCTTTTCCCAGTGATTCTCCCCACCGGATTACACTTTCGAAAGTATCGTCCGAGGTGCTTATGGTCCGGATTACTTCCAGCAGCCGCATCATGGGCACCGGACTGAAGAAATGGGTTCCCACAACCTTATCCGGCCTATCCGTTACAGAGCTGAGTTCACTGATGGGGATGGCGGAGGTATTGCTGGACAAGATGGCATGCTTCGGGCAAACGCGATCCAGCTCCTGGAAGACCTCCCTCTTGATGTCCACGTTTTCAAACACCGCCTCTACCGCCAGGTCGGCCTCAAATCCGTCATCCATCCTGGTAGTGGGGCGAATGCGGCTCATGATTTCGTCAACCGCGCCCGTAACTCTGCCCTTTTCCACCAGCTTGCCCACGGACCATTTGATGGCGCCCAGGGATTTTTGCAGGATCTCATCGGTCAAGTCCCGCATCACAACATTATAGCCCGCCTGGGCGCATACCTGAGTGATACCTCCACCCATAAGGCCCGATCCCACAACAAACACTTTCTTGATTTCCATTGCTGCACCTCCCGACTTGTTATCAATTTCATGTCATCTGAGAAAAATTTTTCTGAATAACTCCGGTGCTCGATACCCGGCCATCCCATCCGCCAGGAGCGGTTTTCCTATTCCATTGGTCTCTCCTCGGCCAGCAAAAGAAGCAATGCAGCGAATCCCGCCACGGGCACAAGGATAAGAAATGAATTATACAGGCTGATTCGCTCGGACGCGAAGCCCATAAACAACGGAGACAGGGAAGCTATGCCCATGCGCACCGTGTAGATAAATCCCAGGGTTTCCTCTCTGCGGTGGGATGGTATCATCTCGATCATGAACGTGTCCGCCAGCCCGGAGTGGCCGGAGCCGAAGATTCCCAGCAGTATAATGGACAGATAAAGGATCCAAGGGGTCTCGAACGTGATCACTGCCAGTATCGACAGGCCGGCGAGGATGAATCCTCCGATCACCACCGGCTTGCGCCTGCCCATCCGGTCCATCAAAGCTCCGAGAAACGGTCGGCAGATGGCGCCCGAGAATGCCATGATACCAAAGGCGGCGGCGGCCTTACCTGTGCTGAAATTCCGGTAGTCCACCAGGAAAAGGGGAAGAAACGCCATCAGCCCACCCTGGGCGAGCCCCCATGTGCTGACGGCAACCAAGTAGATACCCAGGGGACGGGATAAAAACGGCCAACGCAGGGTCTTACCCTTCACATGGAGTTCTTGTTTTTGGTGTTTGAGGAAAAAAAACAGGCTCAATCCAGCCAGTACTCCAAGAGCGGACCACGTTTGGATGGGAAGCCGCCAGCTATAACGGCTGAGCAACAACCCCGCCAGGAAAGGGCCGATCACCATGCCCGCGGAACTGCCGCTCAGGTGCAGCGCCATGGCGCGACCAAGACCTTCCCTCCCGAAAACCCGCGAGAGCATCGTTACCGCCAAGGGATGATACGTGGATCGCCCGAGCCCGCTGATGGCGGAAAGCCAAACCAGCACTCCATAGCTGGGGCTCAAACTGGCCAAAAACATCCACACAGACGACCACAACAGCCCACATACCAAAATTGAGGATACTGGCGCGAAATATACCAGGTAGGCCGCGGGCGCCTGGAAAATATTCCCGAAGAAACGAAACGCCGTAAAAAAGGCTCCCATCTCGGTGTAGGAAAGGTGGAAATGTTCTCTGACCGCGGGCAACAGGGGCGGAATGATCCAGCCGAACCCGTCGTTGACGGCATGGGCAACCATGAACATCGGCAAAATGAACCAGCGGAGTGAGCGTTGAGATTTCATGAAGGTCCCGTTACCTCTTCACCGGGAGAAATCAGCAAAAGGGGCTTTCGCGTCGCATGAAAAAGCAAGCCCCCTGCCGTCAGGTCCTCTACTGTTCCCTAGAGCATGTTCGTAATATATATATAATACTCCTGTCAAGTTGAATATGCCCGCATTCATCTCTTGATTTCTTCGTGCGAAAAGAGTATATTTCCTGAAAATCTGAACTATTCTTTACGCGCATAAAGCCCGCAGCCTTTTTGATTCCGGAGAGAAAAATGATCGATATGGCGGATATTCGCCAGCAGCCCGGAGCATACCGGGAGGCGGCGAGGAAAAAAGGATACATTGTTGATATCGACCGCATTGTAGAGCTGGACCGGGACTTCAGGCAATTGCAGCAGGAGATCCAGGACTTGCGGACACGCCGCAACCAACTCTCCAAAGACATTCCCCGACTGGCAGGTTCTGAAAAGGAGCGGGCCATTGTGGAGGGGAAGGAGGTCAGAGCCCGCATTTCAGAGGGAGAGCCGCTCCTAAGACGTCTGGAAGAAGAACTCCGGGAACTTCTCCTTCACGTGCCCTCTATCCCCGCACCAGAGGTACCCGAGGGGGAAAGCGAAGAGGACAACGAGGTGGTGCGCGTGTGGGGCCAGCCGCCCCGGTTCGACTTCGAGCCACGGGATCATGTGGATCTGGGAGTGATGCTGGACATCATCGACATCCCCCGGGCAGTCCGCATGGCGGGAACCCGCAGCTACATCCTGAAAAACGAGGGTGCGCGCCTGGAGATGGCCATCATGCACATGGCCATGGACATGCTGGTGGGGCGTGGCTTTGTGCCCATGATCGTGCCCGTCATGGTCCGCCGTGAGGCCATGGTGGGGACGGGCTTCTTCCCCGTGGCCGAGGAAGATGTATACAGGATGGAGAAGGACGAACTCTACCTGGTGGGCACCTCGGAGGTTTCCCTGGTATCCTACCAGGCGGATGAATTGCTGGACGAGGCGGACCTGCCGAGATATCTGGCGGGATTTTCCGCATGCTTTCGCCGGGAGGCCGGCACTTACGGCCGGGACACGCGCGGCTTGTACCGCGTCCACCAGTTTCACAAGATCGAGCAGGTGGTGATCTGTAAAAACGATGCTGAGGAGTCGCGCCGCCAGCACGAGTTCATCCTCTCCAACTCCGAGGCCATCGCCCGTGCCCTGGGCCTTCACTACCGGGTGGCGCTGGCCTGCGGCAAGGAGACCGGCCTGGGACAGGTGCGCAAACATGAAATTGAAACTTGGATGCCCAGCCGCGGGAAATACTCCGAGACTCACTCGTGCTCCACTCTTCACGACTTCCAGGCCCGACGCTCCAACATCCGCTACCGGGACCGGGCAGGACAGGTCCATTACGTCCACACCCTCAATAATACCGCAGTGGCATCACCCCGCATCCTCATTGCCTTACTTGAGACGCACCAGAACAAAGACGGTGGCGTCGCCATCCCTGAGGCTTTAAGGCCGTACATGGGGGGCATGGAGAGGATTGAGCCGAGGAAGAAGGTCTCTTAATGTGC
Source organism: Deltaproteobacteria bacterium (assembly GCA_019310535.1). GTDB lineage: Bacteria > Desulfobacterota > JAFDED01 > JAFDED01 > JAFDED01 > JAFDED01. Next base: position 48,082 of record JAFDED010000014.1, on the reverse strand, counting down.
GTGGTCTCTTGCAATATGAATCTTTCCCGCGGTTATTATCCGGGGTTCAGCCGGCCCTGTTTCTTTTACAACATAGCAGGCATGACCTTATTTGCACGTGAGTATTTGATGGTGAAGGGGGATTTCCAAATCGAGGCTCTCAACGATGAGGTGGCCGACGGTGGCTGCATCCGCATATGCAAATTCAACGGATATCAAGATGGCAGTATCAAAAAACGGTATCATAACAAGCATAATGGTAATTTTAATACTACTCTTTATTGTGCCTGCCCAGATACGCCCTGAGAATTTTCTTCCTGATGACTCATATTATTACCTGCAAGTGGCCTACAATATTGTCAATGGACATGGAAGCACCTTTAATCAGGTGACCAGAACGAATGGATACCATCCTCTCTGGATGGTGCTGTGCATTGCGGGATTATTCGTCTCCGGAGGCGATAAGCTCATAGCCTTACACGTGATCCTCGCTATGCAGGCCTTATTGTTTTTAGGCGTTGTTTGGTGGTTTTTCAAGATTGCCAAACTCATCTCACTGAGATTCTGGTACGTGGCTCTCCCCGTGCTTGCCGCCTACTTCTTGACCGGGCTTTATGGTTCAGAAGCACATATCAATGCGTTAATGTTGACCCTGGCTATTTATTATTTACTGATAGCATCTACAAGTAAGAGCATTTCTCATTGGATTGCGACAAGTATTTTCCTCGGACTGGCTGTCCTGGCGCGGCTGGATAACGTTTTTATCATCGGGGCGCTCCTTTTTTTCGGACTTATGGAACAAAGAGATCTGGATTTTAGAACATGGACACGAGTATTTTTTGCAGCAACGCTCCCCTGCTTTCTCCTCATCATGTCCTATTTACTGTATAATTTTTTCTCTTATGGCCATGGCGTCCCAATCAGCGGAGCAATCAAAAGCACCTTTCCCCAAATCACTGCACGTATAGATAATTTGAATTATTTGGGGAAAATAGTATCCTTTTTCGGTCTGTTGTCAATTATTTTTTCTTTTGGATTTAAGTCCCATGCGCTCCGAAAAACTCTCTTGAGAGCAATGGGAACCGGGGTAATAGTACTTGCCGGATACGTTGTCCTTTTCACAGATCATTTAACCCAACTTTCCTGGTATTATGTTTCCGGTGTTCTCAACATGGTCTTTTTGCTATGCCTGGTCCTCGAATGGATAGCATTCAAGGCAAAAAATACCATAAACCCCGCAACAATTCATTACTCGGTGACGGCAGGTATTGTTTTATTAACCGTTACCGGCATTGCGAGAGGGTGGTACAAGGCCTTCAATCCTGAAGTCATTACGAGCGGAACTCCTTTTTTCTTTTTGCAAAAAAGGCTCTACCAAGAGAGATGGGAAAAAGAGTTCGCTGTGTGGATGAAACGAAACATCCTTACTCAAGATGCAATTCTTATCTTTGATGGTCCCGGTGCGATCGCGTACTATTCAGACTTGAAAATCCTCCCCATGGACGGCCTCATGAGCGATTATACATACAACGATGAACTGTTGGCGCTTGGGATACATAAATATCTTAGGTCCAAGAAAATTGGATTTTATCTTGGTCCTGTGCTTTCACGAGGATCGAGCTACCGAAAGCATTGGATGAATGCCACAGGAGGAGATGGTATGCAGGAGATCGAAGTGTATGCCCCCCTCTACCGGAGGTCCGCAGGAAAAATTGTCGTGTCAGACAGAAATATCGTATGCAGGTCCAGGGATGTCACAGAACATCCTCTGGCGCCTGCGCTTGCAATTTGGAAGATAGAGAACGCAGGGCATTATCCGGCACAAGAGAAGGGACCGCATGGCCATGAGACTCCGGCACATCATTTTACCGGAATCTATCCATAAGGACATGGGGGATATGGGGGTCCTGTCCTGAGCGCGTGTGTACTTCTCCAGGTCAGTATTAAGCCGATCGCCACCAAGATTCCTCCGCACATCCACGTAATGAATCCCAGGCCAGGAAAAGCAATTACACCGAGACGGCTTATGGCATCGGGCAATCCAAGGAAAGAGGGAAGGCTGTCCGGAAACTGGTAAAATTTATTTGTCCCCGACTTAAAGACCAATCCGGAAAACAGCAGAAGTTGTAACCGGGAAATACAGATAGAAAAAAGCACTGCATACAATGAGAGAACGCCTGTTATTGTCCGAAAGCTGCTTTTGTTCCACCATGCGCCAAAACCATGCCCCACAGCCACTCCCAGAGGAACCACAAGAAGGTGCAGATACCAACCGCCGGTTCCTCTTCCTTGACCAGCAAGAGCGATCTGGAGGAGGACATGATGACTGAGACCCGCTAATACAGGCACAACCAGCCAGACAGGCAGCCATTCCATCGATAATAATTGGGAGCGGCGCAATGTTGAAAGATATGCTGCGGCCGCAAAGACAACCGTAAAAACCATGGGTGCAAGGTATACGTATGGGGGGCGAACGAGAGACCATGTACCACACCAGGCGAACGTCGCCACGAACGCCGCATGGCCCCTTAACAATGCCGTTACCGTGAGGTTTTTTGCCAGTCCATGAGCCATGCCGCCGGCGTTGTTCAGGGAAATCATGTCAAACGTCCCAAGCGCAATGCCATGTCTGAGCCAGTTGCCCATGTACCACCAACCTGCAATACAGGCGATCAGTGCACATGTCAAGAATGTGTGAGACAAGACGGATTGCAGAGCTTTTCTTCCTTCCAAGCACAGCCGGCGGAAAACCCAAAAACTCACAACTCCTACAGTTATGGGCACAAAAAGAGCCTTGGTTAAACAGCCAAGACCCAGGAGCACACCCAGGATTATTGAGTATCTTGCCCCTTGCCCGGTATTCAGGACGCGTATGGTAACAAGCCACACCATCGACATGATGAGTGCGCAGAGGGAGTCGTTGCCCAGTCGCGCCATTTCGGGAAACCACTGGGGAAACAGGACAGGCCATATACCAACTCCCAACATACCCCAATGATATCGAGTGATCTCTTGGTGTGTTAAATCGCCCGATGCTGCGGTAAAAAAAGAATAAAAGGCCAGCATTAAAGCTGACCAGGCAAAGAGGTATGATGCGAAGCGAAGAATAAACAGGTGCGCCCCCCAGCTCAAATGTCGCGTTGCCGCGTAAACCGGCGATAGTAAAAGATAGTAGAGAGGCGGATGCTGCGCTTGCCAATTACGGCTGGTTCCCTCAGCATAGTGCCTTGCCTTCGTGGGGCGGTTATGGATATACTCCTTTCCCCGGACCACCGTCTCTTCAGGGGCCTCGAAGAACGATTTATACGTAAACCCGCCGTTGTTTTCGAACGGAGGATCGCTGCTGTATGGTATCGGGGCAAAGCGGACGTATCGTTCCACGTCTTTCGATATCCGGGCTGCTTCCAGTCGAGGAAATCCCCAGGTATCAGCAATTTGTTGCAGGTATGAATAATGCGCCGTCTCGTCAAAGCCTTCCCATGGAGGGAGTGCGGCAATATGGGCGATTCCCAGCAAAAGATAGCCGGATAAGAGAAAAAAAACCGCGGAAACGACTTTTGGTTTCATTCATATACTTCCGGGAAACGATCGATTATCAACTCATTCAACGTAAATGGCGAAGTAAAGGTTTATGCAGCAAATCACGCAAAAAAGGATACGCAATTTACCCCCGGCCCCGCCCCCCATTATTTCAGCCATGACACAAGAACCTGCCGGTGTATGTTTCCCACCAGGTATCTTCCCCGTTCGGAAGGCCCGCTTTTGATCCGCAACTCCATGGTAAGCGGGGCTTCATCCTGTTTGCGCGCCGGGTCCTGCGGTAGGGGCGGCAGTGCTTCCGGATAGTAAGATATAAATACATGAGATATCCCGGTAAAGTCAAAACATTCAGCCTTATGGGAAAAGGGGCATTTTGCTTGGTTTACGTGAATCAAATCCCTGAATATTGACATCACCGGACACGGTGGCCATACCACTACGCCAGGAGGCGTAACGGTCATGCGGCCTCAGCTTTTCCCTTGGCCTGTCATTACCGGACCATTCTCGGCTGGGCTGCTGGAAGAAATAAAAAATGGTTGCGTTTGGGGTTGATGGTTCGCTATGATTTAACGCTCAGAATATCGCTTTTGAGATATTGTTTTGGCACATCATTTCGGCCTGGGTTGGGGTTTATCGTGTGTGAGGTCACTGTAATCCCGAATGGCAGGGCGCAAAGCGGAGATTTTGACCATTGGATCGCCACCTGCTGCACAATCTCGGCATAAAGAAACTGTTCGCGTTCGACTGGTGGCTTGCCGGAATCTGCTTTGCCAGGGCTTTTACCGGGTTTGTCTTTATGACCTATGCGGCCGCGCTGCCCATTCTCCAAAAGGAATGGGGGATGTCAGCCACTGCCGGAGGATCCATATCCAGCGGATTTAGTATCGGGTATGCCGTTTCGCTGGTGGTATTTTCCATTCTGGCAGACATTGTCGGGCCAAAACGCCTTTATTTAGTTTCCATGTCCGCAGGGGCGGTTTTATCCCTGGCGTTTGCCATTTTTGCACGCGATTACTTCTCGGCCCTCATCCTTTACACACTTGTGGCCGTATCCCTGGGGGGCACATACACCACCGGGGTCATGATCCTTGCCGATCACTATCCTGTTCAGCGCAGGGGAATGGCCATAGGCTTTTTTATCGCCAGCACCTCACTGGGTTATGCCTTGTCTTTAGTCCTGAGCGGCATTGCATTGCCCGTAGGGGGATACAAACTTTCGTTCCTGCTGACCTGCCTCGGCCCGCTGGTCGGGTCCATTCTGGCATGGATCACCCTGATGACGACGCAGGTATCCGCCACAAGACGAGAAAAACAACAGAGGTTCGCAAAAGAAGTGCTCGGCAACCGGCCCGCCATGCTCCTGATCGGCAGCTATACATTTCACAGTTGGGAGCTTCTGGGAATGCGGGCATGGACCCCGGCATTTCTTGCCAGTTGCCTGGTCTTTGGCGGGGCGAAGGGATTACAGGCCGCGGGGCTTGGCTCTTACATCAATGCGTTGTTTCATGTCACGGGTTTGCTCGCATCCTTTTCCATGGGCATGTTATCGGATCGCCTTGGCCGCGCCCGCGTCATCCTTATGCTTTCCGGGCTGAGCGCCGTATGTTCATTCATATTCGGGTGGACGATAGGATGGCCGCTCATACTGGTCATCGGCATAGGGATGATTTATGCGTTTTCGTCCCTCGGGGATTCACCGGTTTTTTCGGCAGCGCTTACCGAAGTGGTCGAGACCTCTTATATAGGCGCCGCCTTTGGGCTGAGGTCTCTCTTAGGATTCGGGGCCGGCGCCCTTGCGCCGCTGGCTTTCGGGGTCATCCTGGACTGGACAAATCCCACAGGCTCGGGCATGCAATTCAATGGCTGGGGATGGGCATACAGCATTCTCGGCCTGGGCGGCCTGGGTGCCGTTATGACTGCTCACATCCTGGGTACGATTCAAACAAAGAGCAAATACGCCGCCTGAAACGATCGCTGGAAAACCTTGTATGCCTGATCAAAAAGAGACTTTTCTGCGGGCCGCCCATGGGCTTCGTTACTCCACCCCGGAGCCGCAATTACTCCATTTTCTCCAGGAAATTTGGGGGAAAGTCCGGAGAGATTTATCTTGACAAGTTAAATCCCTGTTTGATATAGGAAAAAAATGCTTTCGGATTTACATGACAAAAGGATCCTTACTGTTTAAGTCGTAAAGTCGAACAAGGATATCTTCCAACAGGTTTTAACCGTCCATAATCGTCCCTGTAAAGTTCTCTTGGGGAAGCGCGCTGCAAAAACTCGTGCAGAAATGATCAAACATGTTCGAGAGGTAGAAAAGGATCCGGTTGCCAATCAGAACAATAGGAGTTTCAGAAGGCTACCTATCAAACGAGCCAAACAAGGGACTTTCCCTGGGAGGAAAATTACAGAGAAAGGAGGTGATTGGTAAAATAGGGCAAGAGTAGAGACGATCGGCTCTTCAACTTTAAGGAGGGGAAACCAATGAATAAGAAGATATTGTTATCTTTAGTGGCGGTTATTCTTATGGGCAGTATTGTTCTTGCTGGGTGGGCCCCGCAAGCCCAGGCAGCCAAGAAACCAATCAAGTGGAGGGCCCAAACCATGTGGGTTCCTTCCATTACCCTCTGGAGAGGTGATAAATATTTTGTTGACTTGATAAATGTGCTGGCCGCCGGGGAGCTTGAAATTAAATACAATGAAGGTGGGACTCTGGTAACAAGCTCTAAGGAAATGTTTGATGCCGTGAGACACGGAACGATTGACCTGGGCACAGACTGGCCAAGTTACTGGGAGGGCAAGAATACTGCCTTCAGCCTTTTGACTTCCGTTCCTATGGGTTTTACACCTGTTGATTATCTGGCCTGGTATTGGCAGGGTGGCGGGTTGGAACTGGCTCAGGAATTGTACGGCAAGTACGGTATAGTCTGGTTTCCCCACTCCGTTACCAGTCCTGAGGCTGGTCAGCGCTCGAATGTGCCGATTCGTAAGGGTGAGGACTATAAAGGCGTAAAGATGAGGCAGTGTGGGCGCAACCAGGCGAGAATCCTGAAGGAGCTCGGCGGTGCGGCTATTTTCATGCCCGGTGCGGAGATATACATGGCACTTCAGAGGGGAACCATAGACGCCGGTGAGTTTTCCGTGCCGGAATGTGACTGGTCCATGGGCTTCCAGGAGGTTACTAAATACTGGGTTCTCCCGGGATGGCATCAGCCGGGGCCGGTGTCCGGCGTTATGATAAATAAGAAATCCTGGAACAAGCTACCCGATAGAATCAAGTTCATGTTTAAGGAAGCTGCCATGGCCACCATGATGTGGGCCTGGACATACTTTGAATACAGCTCTGCTGAGTATACACAGAAATTTATAGATGCGGGAATTACTTTGACCAGGCTTGACAATAAGACCCTGGATAAAATTCAAGAACTTGCGTATAAGTTTCTCCTTGAAGATGCGGAGAAAAACCCTGACCACGCAAAAGTGGCTTTCTCTCAAGTGAAATTCTTCAAAGACTTCGCTCAGTGGCGGGCAGCCCAATCTCCATTCATGTTCGGGCGCAACCCTCCAAAGACGGACGAAATTTACAAGAAGCTGGAAGCCATGGTGAAGAAAAACGGGGATTATGATTCCGTCATAGCTCTCGAAAGAGCCGTTCGGAAGAGGATGGAAACACAAAAGTTTTGGAAACCCGGGACAAAGTACGTAGAAAACCCCACTACTCCTAAGTGAAGCACTGGTCCATGAGAGCTTTGACTGATTTGCAGGGTTAAGTTTAAGAAACTCTCAGAAGGTCTTACGGCCTTCTGAGAGTTTTCAATTGGGGGGGGTATGAAGGTAATCAGATCGATCGTGAATGGCATTGATAATTTTTCCGAATGGATCGGGAAGACTTTCTCATGGTTAATCTTGAGCCTTATCTTTTTGACGTGCTATGAGGTATTCACGAGGAGGATGCTGGGAGCGCCGACCATATGGTCGCTGGAGATGTCAACCTTTTTGTTTTGTGGTGTCTGTATGCTTGCGCTTGGCTATACTGAGCGGCACAAGGGTCATGTGAATGTTGATATAGTATACGTTCATTTCCCCCCGAAGGTGCAGGCGATTTGTAATATTATCAGCTTTACACTTTTTCTGGGGATATTCAGTATCATTCTTCTGGTGTTCGGAGGGATATTTGCCTTGGACTCCTGGTCTATACGCGAAAGGACTCCCAGCGCCTTCAACGCCATTCTCTACCCTTCGAAAATAGCGATTCCCGTCGGGGCATTCCTCTTGTTGATCCAGGCTGTATCAGGCGTCATCAAGGACGTAGTCTTTCTGGCTAAAGGAGAACGGTTATGATTGAAATATCTCCCGAGCTCGTGGTAATTTTGATGTTTTCCGGTATCATCATGGGTCTCATTTTAGGCCACCCCATAGCCTTTGTCTTGGGTGGACTGGCGGTAATATTCGGTTTTCTCGGATGGGGTATCGGATCCTGGCATCTGCTTGTCGGCCGGACCTACGATTCAGTTACTAACTATCTTCTCATAGCCATTCCTCTTTTTATTCTCATGGCGACATTCCTGGAGAAATCCGGTATCGCCGAAGGATTATTTAAGGCCATGATGTATATGTTCGGTCCGGTAAACGGGGGAATAGCATTGGCAGTGGTGGTCCTGTGTGTAATTTTTGCTGCCTGTACGGGAATCATGGGGGCGACTGTTGTCAGTATGTCGCTTATGTCCATGCCTATCATGATGAAACACGGCTATGACAAGTACCTGGCTTCGGGAACTGTTGCGGCAGGGGGGTCTCTTGGGATCATTATCCCACCGAGTATCATGCTGGTGATGATGGCAGACCGGTCAGGGATATCTGTGGGAAAGCTATTCGCTGGCGGCCTTCTCCCCGGTGCCGTTCTGGGACTGCTCTATTTCATTTACATCTCAATGGCATGCTATTTTAATCCGAGAAAAGGACCCGCACTTTCTGCCGAGGAAAGGGCGGCTTTTTCGTTAGGGCAAAAGATTAGGATGCTCCTGGTGAATCTTGTCCCACCCCTGATTCTTATCTTCGGGGTTCTGGGCTCGATCTGGTTCGGGGTGGCCACGCCGAGCGAGGCGGCCGGGGTTGGGGCCTTCACCGCCCTTCTTATGATGATTCTCTATGGCAAGTTCAGCTGGAAGGCGTTAAAAGAAACAGTCTATTCGTCATTTAGAAGCAGTTGCATGGTAATGACCGTTATTATAGGAGCGACCTGTTTTACCGGCGTGTTCATCGGCTTGGGCGGCGGGCAGGTAGTAACAAACCTTATCATGACGTTTGATTTCCTGGGAAAGTGGGGCATGTTCGCAATTATGATGCTCATCGTCTTTGTCCTGGGTTTTTTAATCGACTGGATCGGAATTATCTATATCACGTTTCCAATATTCATGCCTCTCGCTGCTAAACTTGGATTCGATACCTTGTGGTTCATTATCGTCATCGCTGTGAATTTACAGATGTCCTTCATAACCCCGCCATTTGGCTATGCCTTATTTTATATGAAGGCCACCGTCCCGGGTTCAATAAAACTGCTGGATATCTACAAAGGTATTATTCCTTACGTTTTGCTACAAATCATAGGCTTAATTATCGTCGCTGCTTACACCCCGCTGGCAACATGGTTGCCAAGCTTAATTGGGAACTAAAGGAAAGAGGAGTAACAGCATACGAACGGGCAGCGTCGCGCTTCTTATTGACCCCGTCAGAAAAAAATACATCTCTCACTCATTTCTCCGGAGCCCTGCCCTCATCGAGTTATTGATTTTCCCTTTGCGGATGATGTCTTTGGAATGTAAGGGGACATTGTCTGAGAAGTCGGCAGAATTACAAACATGAGAAGGGACAAAGAGAGAGCGTCATTCCTGATGAAAGAATCGTCCCACATAAATAGGGGGGTATTGTGGATTTTGTTGTGCGGTGTATATCTCACATCATTCAGCCTGTTAGGATTCGAAATAGCCCTCACCAGGTTGCTTTCTGTAATGCTTTCTTACCACTACGTATTCGCCGTAGTTTCTCTGGCTCTTCTGGGACTGGGTGTCGGCGGCGTCTTTGTTCACTTCTTTCGGCCGGAGATCCCTCGGGGGCACAATAGATTCGGTGCCTTAGTCCTGTTCGCCGGTCTGTGTTCACTGGCGATGGCCCTTTCCACACTACTGGTAGTTAAGATCGGTCATATAGAGAGCATACGGAATAATATCCTGTTCTATTGTTTCGTTTTAAGTACACCCTTTTTCTTTGGCGGTGTGTTTTTTGCGGAAGTTTTCCGCATGTATCCTGCAATTAGTGCAAGGCTTTATGGCGCAGACCTGGTTGGCGCGGCTGCGGGCTGTATCGGAGTCATCCTTGCTCTGAACATCATCGGTGGCATAAGTACTATGTTTCTTTTTGCCGTCATTACTTCAATGGCGGCGCTGTTGTTCGCTTTTGGGGCGGAGTTGATGCAATAGTTCGCTATTTATGATGGTTCTTTTTTCTTCACAAAACTTCAAATATCCAGGGTTAGCTTTTTACTTATATTGTTGCTGATGAAGAACATTAGGGGCGTAATAATATCTGTTGCCAGTTTCTCCATCGCTATTGTCCTTTTTATGGCAAGTCTGATGGGTTCTTACCTGCCCGATATTCCCATTGGAATAAATCCGGAGAAGGAAATTCACAATGCACTCTCTGGATCTCAGCAAGGGGAGATACTCGAAACGAGATGGAGTGCCTTTGGTCAGACAGATTTAGTGAAGTTTTCCAATGATCCCGAGCAAATGGACATCTACATAGACGGAACGGCCGGCACGCCCATGTACAAATTCAGCGGTGATTTTAACAATCCGGGTGCCGCAATTGACAGGCTGAAGACCGACTTTCCGGGATATTTCCCCTTCATGTTCTTGAAAAAAGAGCAAAGGGATAATGCACTCATCATAGGGCCCGGTGGAGGGCGGGACATACTTCTGGCGAAAATGGGAGGAGTTCATAAAATCACGGCCGTGGAGGTAAATAAAGATCTTGTAGATATAGTACGTAAATATTCATGGTATAACGGCGGAATTTATTTATTACATAATGTGGCCATCATTGTCGACGAGGGAAGGAATTTCCTCAAACGCCAGAAGGAAAAATATGACATTATCATGCTCAGCCTTCCCGCTACCAACACGAGCAGAAGCCCCGAGGGATATGCCATAACAGAGAATTTTCTGCTCACCACGGATTCCATAGACGACTATTTAGATCATCTGACTGATGAGGGGTGCCTGATAGTTGTGGGGCACGGCGATCTTTCCATATTGAGGCTGTTTGCCATCTCACTGGCTGTCCTCAACAAAAGGGGTGTCACTCCTGTTGAAGCGATGAAGCAAATTTACACCGTAGGCTCGGACCAGTACCCTCTATTTGTACTGAAGAAAAACCGATTTGAGAAGCGGGAAAGCTTTGCAATGTTCAAAGCCGTCTATAAATTGGGTTATGACCCCCTTACGTCTTACTTCCCTCACATCAGACAACCGGGGATGCTCAATCCGGCGCTTACGGCTCTGGGCGGTGGAGAGAGAGTCTTCAACGACGTGGAGAAGATGGCCAAAGAACTGGGTCACGATATCAGCCCGGTGACGGATAACAGCCCGTTCTTCTACAAATTTGAGGTGGGAATACCACGGCCTGTGGCTATGGTTTTCTGGTCATCGATAACTATGACGTTGCTTGTAGTATTTGTGCCTCTCCTGTATTGGAGGAAGAGACGCTTCCTGACCAAGAAGTATTTGAAAAGCAAAGGGGATATGAGTCAGAATCCGATTAGATATGTGGTGTTATTTTCGATGCTGGGCATCGGGTTTATGTTGGTTGAAATTTCCTTCGCCCAGAGATTTGTGCTCTTCCTCGGCCACCCGGTGCTATCTCTGGCAGTCTTATTATTTTCTCTCTTGGCGGGGGCCGGAATGGGCAGCATATGCAGCGGTCGTCTTGCCGCGGATGAGATAATCAAAGGTATAACCATAGCCGCCGCGGCTATCGTGAGTATGCTACTTATTTATATTTTTTTCCTTCCCTTTATCTTCGATCAACTTTTAGGGCTGGATATTATTATCCGGTTGTCAGCCTCCTTTGTCATATTGACCCTACTGGGTTTTGTGATGGGATTCCCTTTTCCGTTGGCCATAAGATCGCTGAAAGAGAAGGGCATGGAAAACCACATCCCGTGGATGTGGGGCATTAACAGCATAAGCTCTGTGTTAGGCTCGGCACTGACCATCGCTGTGGCCATAATCTTTGGATTTACCGAAGCACTTTTAATGGGAGCCGGCTGCTATTTCATCGTTTTGTTGCTATTCAAAAATGAAATTTTGACGGGATAAAAGAGATTTTCTTAATTCTTTTTATCCCGTCATCCTGTCAAAAACTCTTCCTTGAAAAATAATGCTTTTCCGCGTGAGACCCGGTTTGCATCACACAAACCTTACCAGGCGTTGTGGTAGAGTTCAACAATCTCCTCTACGTCGGGCACAACAGGATTATTACCCGGACTTCCGGAAGCCAGGGCATCACTGGCCATTTTTTCTACTCTTTCATCGAAGGCAGAGAGCTCCACTTTTACACATTCACCCAGGCGCGGTACTTCGAGCTTATCATTCAATTCTTGAAGTCCTTTGACCAAAGCCGACCCAGCAGCCTCGTCAGAATCTTTTTCTGAGGCGTACCCCATGACCCGAGCGATGGTCGCGTATCGTTCCAGAGCACCCGGAATAGAATATACCGTTACAGCAGGGAACAAAACAGCATTAGAAAGCCCATGGGGCACATGATAGAGGGCACCGATAGGCCGGCTCATTCCGTGAACCAGACACACGCTGCTGTTGGCGAATGCTATTCCGCCCTGGCAGGCAGCCAGCATCATGCCTTCACGGGCCTTTTTGTTATCGGGCTCTTTAAACGCCGTGTAAAGATTTTCTGCAACAAGACGAATACTGAAGAGAGCGAAAGGATCTGTCATGGCATTGGCCTTTTTCGAAACATAGGCCTCAACGGCATGAACAAGGGTATCAACACCAACGTAAGCGGTAAGTTGAGCGGGCATGGTCAACGTTAATTCATAATCGACCAGAGCAACGGTTGGCAATAGATTGACATCCAGCATCATCATTTTGACATTTCGCTCGGTGTCCGAAATCACAGCTACTTTGGTAACCTCGCTGCCCGTGCCTGATGTCGTAGGGATCACTATCAATGGAACACCCGGGTTGGGAACTTTATGATAACCCGCATATTGAGTCATCGGCAGCGCATTTTTCGCCAACATTGAAATAACCTTAGCTGTGTCCATCGGGCTCCCGCCACCAAGACCTACAATAATATCCGCCTTACTTTCCTGGAATTGACGCAGGCCATCGAGGACATTTTTATCAGTGGGGTCCGGTTGCACATCTGAAAAAATCGAGGCGGTAATCCCTTCTTTTTCCAAATAATTTATAATTTGGCCTGCTAATCCAGCTTTTTCCAAATAACTATCCGTGACCAAAAAAGCGCGGCTTGCCTTCAACCGCTTGGCTTGTGCAGCAACTTCCTTGCTGGCGCCCCCGCCAATAATGATCGTAGACGGAACGTTAAACTGCGATACCATGGTTCACCTCTCTTTCAACCGTTCACAGGTAATAAAAATGTCGATTATCCGACCGACATATCCTGTTTAAACCCTTTCCTAAGCAAATAATTCCGGGCCATCATCGCCTGCTTATTTTCTGAGATTCCAGAGACATAAGGGCCCCGATGGCCGATCTTTTCGAACATGCGTTCCAGCGTTTTACGATCCGACTTGCCATGGGCAACAACGAACCCACTCACAGTAATCTCCTAAAAATCTTTAACTATTCCCGAGCTTTTTTTATTGAAATTAAGCTGCCCATAAAGGTCTAGCCGGCCAATGCCCAACGTTCGAAAGTACGTGCCCGATGTTTTAATGTATAGAAAAAACCATCAGGTTGGTTTTACACCACCACCCAAGATCGAGAACATTAATGCAAAGATCAATCCTTGAATGATCCATCCGATCACGCAAACCCCCACAGCGCGCAATGTGCTTTGATAATCAAGAGCCTGTCTGACCGCAATCACCATTGCCACCAGCATCCAAACCGAGGCCCCTAGAAAAACCACCCCCATCAGCCCCGGGATAATACCTAATACGCGAATCAAACCGGGGGCACTGGAGAAGCCGATAGTACGCAATAACTCACCGGGCGTTGTTTTGGTCTGTGGCTCTGGAAGCATTTTCGCGCCGATGAAATAAGTGATATAGGCCCACAGATACCATCCTATAAGAGCTAATATCGTCCCGATTACAATCCCAACACCCCCACCTTTTGAAATGCTTCCTATACCCGCTGCTAGACTGGAGAGAACAACAACTCCCATAGCCTGGCCCATTGCCTCCGTGTCAGCCTCAACTTCTTCATACACACGAACATCTAATCTAGCAGCGCCAATAATACGATTCTGAAAACTTGACATGATCTCCTCCTTAATTTGTTCATCAGTTAAAAACAATCACAAGTACTCAAATTAAAAGTCAATTAATTTTAATTTGTTAGAATCTTCGCTGTTCTGAGTCTTGCAATTTGAATATGTAAGCACTTGAAACAAATCTATCATTTCCAACAGGGTGATGCTCAAAAATCTGTAAAATCGAAACCTAAAAATGACAAGTACTTTTTCATGACAAAAATAAAGGATACTTTGCATAGGCAAAGCAACCCTAAAATACTTTGCCCTCTCGATTTTGTAAAGAAAAACCCCTAAAAAGCTCAATTAAAAGTGAATTTTATTAGTGACATTTGATCAAAAATACTATGAGCATACTTTGAACGCTCTTGTATACATGGATGCTACATCGGGATTTTACTCACCGTCAAGTAAAACCGCGAGAAGATATGGAGCACTCTAAGTTCTCCCATTGCTCTTTGAAAACATACTCGCGGGGCAGCTTCACTATCCACTGTCGGCCGGTGTGGATCAGGAAAGCCGGAACATGCACGAGCCACTCTCGAATGGTGTTTGGCTCCTGTTTGAAGCCTTCCTCCACATTCAGCCACATCATCCAGACCATCAGGTTGTAGGCCAGGATGCAGGTTTGAAAAATGGCGGAGCTGGCCCAAAAATCCTGGGTGAGGATACTCCCCGAGGCCATCTGGTTTTTGCACCATTCGACCCAATTCTCGCTGGTGGCTCTCTTACCATAGCATGTATAGCATTCCCATGGGGTAAGCTCCAGGTTGGTCACGTAGCAAAACAGTTCGTATTCAGGTATGGGGTACAGCACGTTTTCGGTTTGTTCATTGATCAGTTTCCGGACAGCCACAAACTTGCGCTCTTTTTTCCACCCCGGAAATTTATACATGAAGTGCGCCGTCTCTATGCCGGGTTTATTTCTCGCCTTGCGCCACGAGAGGTTCATCAAAAGCCCGGTCAGGTTTTCCATCTTGACCTTTATGAGGTATTGGCTTCCTTGCTCTTCTAAAAAATCCAGCAGCTCACCGTTAAAAAAGGAGCTATCGGCACGCACAAATACCTTCCAGACCTGCCTGGGAAGGCGCTGAAAGCACTCTTTTATGAACTCAACGACTCCGTTGCCGCTATAGGCAGAATCCGTTCGGAACCAGTTGTGGAGACATTCTCTGGTCTCTGCAATAAAGCAAAGCAGGGAACGGTAGCTCTTTTGACCCTTTTTCTTCGGGTTGTATCCTTTGTCCGCCCCCTCCTGGACTCCGGTTACACCTTCAGCCGTAGAATCCATGTCGAGTGTGACGCGGCCAAACCATTTTTTGGACCACACTTTTTTCCGAGCCAGAGCCTCTACTTCTGATAATTCATGGCAGTTTTTATGGCCAAAAAGCCTGAACAATCGCCCAAATGTGCGATCAGTGGGAAACTCATCCCATTCAAATAACGTGCGAATAACGCTGTCGCCCCGTAAAATGGCCATATGGCTTATGTGTTTTGCACCCGAGAGAACTCCCATGATGAGCATCATGACAGCATCCGCAGGAGAATATTTTGCGTTGGTCCTTCTCTTGATTGTGATATGCTGTTCCAGCATGCTTTTCAGCCCGATCTTCTCGGCGAATTTTCCTAGATTCAGGAGCCCGGCATTACTGGTAAGCTTTTTGGCTGTAAATTCTGTCCTGTACTTTTTCATCTGATAAGTGCCTCCTAATAGTAAGATCAGTAGACAATAATAGCATATTTTCAGATAATTATCAAATAGTATTTTTATTAACTGTCATTTTCGATTAATATTTTTCCATCTTTTCCATGTCCTTTCCAATCAAATTAAACCGTTCAAGGTTCATGCTTTACAATTGTCTTGACAAGGGGTTTCAATTATATCATACAAATATAATCCTGTAATCATTAAAGGGGGATAAGGAAATATGCCACTTTCTGATATCCAGGTACTCGACTTGACGCGATTTGCTGCCGGCCCCACCTGCACTTTGCTCCTTGCTGATATGGGTGCAGAGGTAATCAAGATCGAATCCCCGGCGCGCGGCGACGAGGCCAGATACCAGGGGACCATCATCAACGGTGAAAGCTGGTATTTCGTGGGAATGAACAGGAACAAAAGGGGCCTGACATTGGACCTGAAAAGTGTGGAGGGCAAAGAGATATTTATAAAGCTGGCCCGGGAGTCGGATGTCGTCGTGGAGAATTTTCGCCCAGGGGTGATGCGCAAGTTCGGTCTGGACTACGAAGCCTTATATGAGGTCAACCCTTCCATCGTTTACTGCGGAATCTCCGGGTTTGGAAAAGACGGTCCCTATCATCAACGGCCGGCCTTTGATTTTATTGCGCAAGGCGTTTCCGGTTTCATGAGTATTACCGGATTCCCGGATCGTGAACCCGTGAGGACCGGGATTCCCATCTCCGACTCGGTGGCGGGGATCTACGCGGCTTATGGCATCCTGGCGGCCCTGATGGCCCGGCAGCGCATAGGAAGAGGCCAGGAGGTTCAAATAGCCCTGGTGGACGGAATGATAAGCATTCTCAGCTTCCAGTCGGACAAGTATTTCGGTCTTGGTGAGGTGCCCGAGCGAAGGGGGAACGACCACCCCGCCGCATCCCCGTACGGCACTTTCAAAGCTCTGGACGGGTATATCAACATCGCCCCCTCAGGGGATCTCATGTGGAAGAGACTGGCCCAAGCTCTCGGCCTGGAAAACCTCCTGGATGACCCGCGATTCCGCACAAATGATCTTAGAATGAAAAACCGCGGCGAGTTAAACAAAATCATCGAGGATATTACCGGCAAGCGGACGATGTCGGAGTGGATCGACTACCTGAACAAGAAGGGGGTACCTTGCGGCCCTCTGTACAATCTGGCGCAGACCTTCGAGGATCAGCAGGTCAAGCACCAGGAGATGGTGCTTGAAGTCGAGCAACCTTCCGGGAAAGTAAAGGTTCTGGGATTTCCACTCAAGATGAGCGAGACGCTGGCGAAGATCCGTCGCCCGGCACCTCAACTGGGAGAGCATGCCGGGGAAATACTGGCGAGTCTCGGCTACTCTGCCGAACAGATCAATGAGCTAAGGGCAAAGGGCGTTGTTTGAACCATTAAGAATCTATCACTGAAAGGAGCAAAAAATGAGATCAAGGCATTGGAGATTCATCACGGTTCTTATCGTTATTGGATTTGCAACGACATTCTATCTGCCGGCAGCCGCTGCAGGCCCCATCAAGATCGGCGTCAATTGTACGATGAAGCCGGGCGGGGCAGAGGAAGCAGCCATCTTGAAATTCAAAAAACTGGTGGAGCAGAAATCAAACGGTCAGATGGTAGTGAACCCCTTCATGAGCGGACAGCTCGGCGGGGAGATCCCTGTCTTGAGCCTATTGAAGATCGGCAAAACGGAAATGGCGCTGACGGGCGGGCTGTTCTTGAGCCAGTATGCACCGGAGTACAATGCCGTTAACATCCCCTACCTGTTCACCTGGGCGCAGATGTTGGAGTACATCGACGGACCGTTCGGTAAGAAGATCGATGAACTGGCGTTGAAGAAAGGAGGGCTGGTGCACTATGGTCCTCAATATCGGGCGGCCCGCCACATGACCTCAAGCAGGCCCATCAAAAAGGCCGAGGATGTGAAAGGTCTCAAGATGCGGCTGCCTAAAATCCCTATGTGGCTCCGGATATGGAAAACACTGGGGGCACTGCCCGTGGCAATCCCCGCCCCGGAGATTTATCTGGCAATGAAGACGGGCCAGGTGGAAGCTCACGAAAATTCGCTGGTCTCCCCTTACAGTCGATCCCTCTGGGAGGTGCAGAAGTATATCATCCTGACCGCCCACGTTTACCTGCCCTGGTGGTGGGTCGCCAGCGACGTATGGCTCAAAAAGCTTACACCGGAGCAGCAGCAAATAATCAGGGAATCCGTCGAGATCGCGAGACTTTACGGCGAGAAGGTCGAGAGAGAAAAGGATGGATTTTACGCGAAAGAACTGAAGAAGAAAGGAATGATCTTCATTACCCCGGATATCGACTCTTTCAAAAAGGCGGCCCGACCTGCCATCCTTGAGGAGGTTAAAAGACTGCACCCTGATGTGCAGAAGGCCGTTATGAAGTATGTGCCCAAGTAAGGTAACGAAAGGTAAAGTAAGGCAGGCTTTCCAGCCTGCCTTACTTTACCCGGTAAAAGAGCATCTTGACGGGATAAAAGGATGGAATGGATTTTATTATTCTTGATTGTCCCGTTATCCTTTCTGAATTTCAAAACGGGCAATGGACTTTCGTACCATCAGAAAAGCCATAGATTATCTGAGTAATGCCATTGAGCTGACCGCCAATGTCTGCTTTATGGGCGCCGTGTTGGTGGTAGTCATATCGGTATTTCTGCGCCTGTTACATATAGCGTCGCCGTGGGCCGATGAGGGCGCGTGCCTGCTTTTTATCTGGACCGTTTTTTTGTCCGCCGCAATCGGCCTGAAGAGTAACGTTCACATTCGCATCGATATATTGCTTGTCCGAATTCCGCAGCAATTGAAGGAAGTGCTGATTGCAATATTGAATATGCTCTGCCTGATATTTTGCATCGGAGTTCTATACGGCACTTACCAGATGTTGCAAGCGGCCACTGTCATGCGATCTCCGGCCATGGAACTCTCTATGATATACTTTTACCTTCCCCTCTTCATCGGATTCGCCATGATGATCATGTATCTCACGATATTTGTGCTTGATTTCACATTGGGCAAGCTGGGTGTGAGTGGAGGCGGCTGATGCTGGGCATATTTTTGGGTGTGCTTATTGTATTGTTCAGCCTGGGAATACCCGTGGCGTTTGCCATTGGGTACACGTCTCTGGCGGTCATCATTGCGGGCTCGGGTCTGGAGGATCTCTCCTTCGACCTGTTTGCCCTGAGAATGATGGAAGGGCTGAATAATTTTCCGCTGCTGTCCGCCGCCTTTTTTGTGCTGGCCGCTAATGTTATGAATGCCACCGGCATCACGGATCGGATCTTTAGTTTTGCAAACGCTCTGGTGGGGCACCTGCGAGGAGGCCTGGGGCACGTCAACGTGGTCGCCAGCATGATTTTTGCCGGCATGTCAGGCACGGCTGCGGCGGATGCCGCGGGACTGGGCACCATAGAAATAAAGGCCATGAATGATTCGGGCTATCCCTTGAAGTTTTCCATAGGAGTTACGGGAGCTTCCTCCATTCTCGGTCCCATCATCCCGCCGAGCATCGCTATGATCATTTATGGCTGGTTGGCTGGCGTTTCCATAGGTGACCTGTTCATCGCGGGGATCATCCCTGGCGTTTGCATTGCGATGATCATGATGATCCAGATTTACTTTTTCTCCTGGAAGCACAAAATCCCATTGAAGCCCAGGTCTCCCGTCAAGGTGATGCTTACCTCTTTCCGTAAGGCTATTCTCCCACTGTGCACACCGTTGATCATCATCGGCGGCATTTACAGCGGTATTTTCAGCCCCACCGAGTCGGGCGCTGTGGCCTCGGCCTATGCAATCGTTCTGGGGCTACTCATTTACAAGGCGATCACCTGTAAGGACATGATCCGAATTATTCGGGAAACCGTGGAATTCACCGGCATCCTCATGCTCATCATGGCGTTCGCCGCGGTTTATGGCTGGCTCCTTGTGAGCCTCAGGATTCCGCATATGATCGCCGAGGAGATGGTCAAGATCAGCTCCAACCCCATCGTGATTGTCTTCATTATCACCGGTTTCCTGATTGTGGTTGGTTGCTTCATGTCCGTTTTGGTCGCCACAAACATTTTGACGCCTATCCTCTTCCCCATAATCACCTCTTTGGGTGTGGACCCCATCTTTTTCGGAGTTCTGATGGTGATCAGCCTGTCGGTGGGCGTGTGTACGCCCCCCTTCGGTAACGTGCTGTTTATACTGGCCGCAATAACGAAGCAATCGTTCGAAGAAGTGGTAAAGGCTGTGTTGCCGTTTCTCCTGCCGATCTTTGCCGTCATATTCCTGAGCATATTTTACCCGCAGATCATGACTTTTTTACCGCGCTTGATGCACTAGCCCGAAAGACTTCCGCATGGAGATTCCAGTTTTTTTGCAAAGGTGAAAAGCCCCCTGCCCCTGAATCCCCCTGACGACAGAGCATGCCCCGGGCCTGCAACCGATATTCATACTTGAGTTTTTTGAAAAATTGTATTAAAGCGATGAGTTAAGCATGTTTTAACTATTAAAATGTAGGAATGAATATATCGAGATATATTGTTAAAAAACACTTGATAAGACGATTGGTGATTTAATATGATGTGTGCCTGTGAATTGAGAGAGAGAAATGGCCGTCGAAAAACGGCAAAGTTTACCAGTCGATCTGCCTGCGAGAATCGTATCGTGAGGGCGAGAAAGTTCAAAAACGGAACATCGCCAAGCTGACCCATTGTCCACCAAGGGTAATCGCAGCCATCAAATATGCACTCAAGAACAAGGGGGGTGTGGCAACCCTCAAATTGCTCTAGGAAGTGGAACTGACAAAAGGCCTCGCGGTGGGGGCGATGTATGAGGCTGCCAAAGGGCTGGGGATGGAGAAGGCGATGGAGGAGGGCTGTAAAAGCTTTCAGCTGTCATTTATCCGCCATAGAAAGAATCTTAACGAGACAAGGAAGATATTTGATTCATAACACTGGAGGTGAAACATTGCCAGTGGAGGGAAAGAATAGAGCTGCAATCACGAACACTCGTATCAGTGCCGAATCTCTGAAAAAGATCATTTCCGACGGGCAGGAGATAGCCATCATCGATCCGCGGGAAGAGGGCGCCTTCAGCGAGAATCATCTATTGCTGGCGGTCAATGTTCCATTCAGCAGGCTGGAGCTTCAGATCGAAGACCTCGTCCCCCGGAAAACAACAAGAATCGTACTAACGGATGGAGGGGATGGGCTGGCCGAGCGCACTGCCTCGCGGCTTAACGAACTCGGCTATCATATGATAGCGATCCTCGACGGTGGTGTAACCGCGTGGAGTACGACAGGGCACGAGGTGTTCAGCGGCGTGAATGTTCCGACCAAAGCCTTTGGAGAGTATGTCGAACACCATTTCGGCACTCCGTCCATTTCACCCGAAGAGCTTTACACCAAGCTCACCGCTCACGAAGACATGGTCGTTCTTGACAGCCGACCGCGTGAAGAATACGAGCGCATGACCATCCCCGGCGCGATCAACGTACCCGGCGCGGAGCTCGTTTATCGGTTTCAAGAATTGCCGATCAGGCCCAACACTTTTGTCGTCGTTAACTGCGCAGGCCGTACTCGGAGCATTCTCGGGGCGCAGTCCCTGATCAACGCTGGCGTGAAAAACCGCGTAGTTTCTTTGCGTGGCGGCACCATGGCATGGGAGCTCGCGGGTTTTACCTGCGAGCATGGAGCTAATCGCCGGGCCCCGGAGCCATCACAAGAAGCGCGCAAGCAAGCGAAAGAGGCGGCCGCGAAAGTGGCAGATCGGTATGGAGTCAAAACGATTGATGCCAAGAAACTGGCGAAGTGCGAGGAGAAGCGTGACACGCGGACGCTCTATCTTTTTGACGTTCGCACTGAGGAGGAATATCTTCGCGGCCATAGGCCGGGCTCCATCCATGCCCCGGGAGGTCAGCTCGTCCAGGCACTCGACAAATACGTCGCTACACGCAACGCCTGGATCGTGCTCATCGACGATCAGGAGGTGCGAGCGCAAATGACCGCTTCGTGGCTGGTTCAAGCAGGGTGGCGCGACGTCTACGTCTTGGCTGATCCTTTTGCAGGTGTGAAGATCGAGACCGGCGAGCGCCCTGTGGTCATCCCCGGTCTCGAAAGGGTCAAACTACCACTCATCCAACCGGCTGCCCTTAATGCATCCATCCAGGGAGGAAAAGTAACCGTTATCGACCTTGCAACCAGCTTCAATTACCGAAAGGGACATATCCCCGGTGCCTGGTTTGCAGTGCGGGCACGCCTGGCAGAGAGCCTCAAACACTTACCCGTTTCCGCCGGCTTTGTGGTCACTGGAGATGATCCGGCCTTGACTGCCCTGGCCGCGTCGGATCTAATTACACTCTCTGGCAAGCCTGTCAGCATCCTCGCGGGCGGCAATAAAGCATGGCGTGAGGCCGGTCTCCCTCTTCATGAAGGATTTGAGCGCCTTGCCAGCAGGACGGACGATGTTTGCCTAAAACCTTATGACCGAGAGGACAAGGTCGAGGCCCGGGAAGCGATGCGTGCCTATCTGCGCTGGGAAGAAGCACTCCTAGAGCAGATCGCACGCGACGGCGATCTCCAGTTCGGCACCGCGTCGCATACATAACAACTCTCGTCTCGGCTGCAAGCTGCACGGGAGAGCGGCCGGTTCGTATTTTGTTCGCGCATAAGCGGTCCGGGCGGGATAATTCCTGGGTTTATTATATAATGGACTTCAGGAAGGTTGGCATTCATTTCAATGGGAATCCGGAGAAACCGTGAGGGGTTATGTGCGTTGGGACATAGTAATCTCGATCTGGATCGAGGGTAATGCTTTTATAAGTGAATGGTATTGTTGTTTATTTTTATCGGCAGCACGGGTTCAAAACATGTACCGCCCACTGCTGCCATGCTCATAAAGTCGGGAGGCTGCATGCTCTTCGGCTTATTTTATCCATTATGAGGATAGCATGGATAAATTGTAAAAGATTCTATGAGCAGGTTCCCGAGATGGGGGGCATACGAGCCTTGCAAACGAACCGCGCGCCTTCTGTTCGATTCTGACGAGGATCCTGATCTTCCATTAAGGCCCGGGCTAAAATGCATTAAACCCGGGTAACGCTCACCCGCCCATACCCGCGAGACGGAGATCGAAATTTATGTCTTTTGAGAGGCCGGGGCACCATCACCTCCAACGGCAAGAACCGGTAACTGTCGCCCGAGAGATCGGTCTACGCGCCTCCTAACACCGTTGACGCTACCGTGAGCACTGGCCTTGGGACCTGCTGATGCCGGTGATTTTTGTCCTCCCTGACGATTTTTCGAAGATATATAAGAATCGGATTAAGAAATGAATCTTACATGGACCGTTACTTCAAACAGGGAGCCCGGGTCTGAGTATAACCCATGTTTGTTCCGTTTCCCATTTCCCTCGTCAAGAATTCTTGAATGTTCGACCAGCATGTGGTAGGCTGCAAAAAGTGTGAAAAATTTTATTGACAACCGAGGTTATGGTTCCATGATAAGGCTATATGCTATTGATCCGAAGGGCAGAATATGACCTCGGTGGCCCTAGTAAACCCTTTTTTCCTGGTGGAAGCGGATTTCCCTGACGCGGAGGCCGGAAAAGAATCCTTTCTCTTGAAAGATGCTCAACGGTAAGGGAAAAAGAATTTGAGTGTCAGGGATGTTCTCCCCAGTCATCCCATCTCCGCGGGAACGGCCTTTTCATAAAGGAGATCGTCTTGGAAATTAGGCCTAAGAAGAGAGTTTTCATCGGACTTTTGCTTTTCATCTGCCTGATCTTCTCCTTTCTGTTCTTTATCCTTTGGTATGTTCCTTTAGTGGCATTAAAGAACATCTATCCATCCCTCCCTCTCTACTTCGGCGTGGCGCTTGCCGTAGTGGTTTTTCTCGTATGTTCAGGCGGTCTGCTCCTTGTCTTCATCATTTTGAGCGGAAAGGATATCTTTTTTTCCCATAGATTTAGAGGGGTAGTGGTGAAGGCGCTCTTCCCTGTTATGATTCTGATGGGACGGTTGCTGGGGGTATCGAAAGAAGGTGTTCAACAGTCCTTTTTAGAGTTCAACAACAAGCTCGTTCGATCCAACAGCCATCGTGTTCCGCCTCATAAATTATTGATCCTCCTCCCCCAGTGTATCCAGGATTTTGACTGCCAGATCAGGATTACAGGAAATATCAGAAACTGCAAAGGCTGCGGAAAGTGCCAGGTTAAAGATTTGATCGCGCTCTCTGATCAATATGGGGTGAAGATTGCGGTGGCCACGGGCGGGACATTGGCCAGAAAAATCGTCGTAGAAAACAGACCTGAGGCTATTGTGGCAGTGGCTTGTGAACTCGACCTGACCAGCGGCATCCGAGATACTTACCCGATCCCTGCGATCGGAATCCTGAACGATCGTCCCAATGGCCCCTGCATAAGCACCAAAGTCGATCTTCAGAAAGTCAGGGATGCGACCTTGTACTTCCTCGATGGAAAGTGGGAGATGCCTTCCGGCCCAACACCTGCCTGACGATCTGAGAAATCATTCCTTTGTGATTATGGATTCCCTGGCGAAAAATCCAGGCTGTATGATGAGATAAGCCATTACAAGACATCCAAATGTTGTGACGGTGGAGCCGTCTTCATCACTCCCTTATCGCGGTGGCTATGTTTCAAAAGACAGAACAGAGCTGATTCCTTGTTGACTCCTCCGCGCCTGTTACCATTTCATTCCGTCCCTAAAAGAAGACCCCGAAAATGAAATTGTGTGTATTGAATCCTACATCGCCCTTGAATGGATCAGAGATATGCTGGTAACGATATTCTCCCCGTAATATCCATCCTTTCCATATGTTAAAATCAAAGCCTGTACCCGTCTGTAGAATTCCAACCACACCTGAATTTCCGATTTCCTTCACTTCTCCACCGCTGTTATCATATCCAAGGCCTGCCCCTCCAAGGATAAACAAAGAACCCCATCCCCATTGGAAAGGTTTTACAAGGATATTGACATTGAAGCCTAAAAGAAAGAAATCCTTTTCTTCCTCAATATCAAAGCAAGCAAAATTGCCCTCAAGTTCCATGCCAAAACACCTGTAAAGAGATATATCTACTCTGGGAAGAATGGCAAAATGACTAAGTTCGGGCTCATTGCTTGCGCTAAATCCTCCTAAAATAGCGAAACCATATTTTACTCCTCCATCCTCATCCTCCTCATTCCCATGAGAGTGAGAGGCAAATGGCCCGATCATCATTAAGAAAATAAAAACCAGATTCCTTTTCTTTTAATTGATGGCTTCTTGCAATTTTTCCTCATAGATATTCTCCATCCTTATCGGTGGTGTGCTCTAAAAACGAAACAGCAAATGCCTGGCTCAATGCAGCGGCCGTTGCTCGAGAGATTTTTTTCCTGTGTGCGGGCAGATCGAAGCCATCGAGCTTCCACGGATGAACAAGGGTATCCATAAATTCAGTGTCTGTCATCAATTTCCATACATGAGTTGACACTACCTCATGCTTGTACTACTATAAATTTGCTTGAGATGCTGTCAAGCCTTTTGTGTGGGAAACGGGGGAAGACTGCAGGATATTAACAATAAGCTTTAGAAATGGGGTTGAAACGACTCTCTCCCTGCCTGGGAAAGGAAATCGTTTCGAATTGGAGGAGGATACCTTTCCCGGAAGAGAAAACTCTTTAGACAGACAATGAAACTCTGACGTTTTTGCAGCGGGAGAAGATGGTGAAGGTCCTCCTCGAGGATAAGGAATGGATTTCGAAACCGCGCCATTCCACCTTCGGTAAACTCAGGGCCACCACCTGGGGAAATTCAGGATATACCACTTCAATTATTATATTACAGCGGAAATCTCCTCAGAACAGAAATAATAGGGTATGATGGACATTAAAAAATATCTTCAGGAGAAAAAAGAGGTTGTGGATTCGTCCCTTGAGAGGTATTTCCCGGAGGAGATGGAGGCTCCGATTGCCCTTTGCAAGGCTATCCGTCATAGCCTCTTTGCTGGAGGGAAGCGGATTCGTCCCATTTTATCCATGGCGGCCTTTGAGGCGGTGGGGGGAAAGGGGGAAGTGATTCTTCCTTTTGCCTGTGCTCTGGAGATGATCCACACGTATTCCCTCATCCACGATGATCTTCCTGCAATCGACAATGATGACTACCGCAGGGGGAAGCCAACCTGTCATAAAGTCTTCGGTGAGGCGAATGCTATTTTGGCCGGAGATGCCCTTCTTACGGAAGCTTTCCGATTAATGACGAGCCGGGCCGCCTGGGATCATCTCTTATGCAGTGAACGGGTAGTTCTCGACATAATCCATAAGATAGCCCAGGCTGCGGGTATCTCAGGAATGGTTGGGGGACAGGTAATAGACATTGAATCAGAGGGAAAAGATGTGGATCTTCCTACTCTCCTATATATTCATACACATAAAACCGGAGCGATGATCTTGGTTTCGATTCAGATAGGAGCGATGCTAGGAGGAGCAGAAGGGGATACTCTCAAGGCTTTTACCGATTATGGAGAAAGGGTTGGACTTGCCTTTCAAATCGCCGACGATATTTTGGATGTTGAAGGAACGGCTGAATTGCTCGGTAAAAACACCGGAAGTGATCTCTCTAAAAGAAAAGCAACCTATCCTTCATTATTAGGGCTTGCGGAATCGAAGAAGAGAGCAAAGGAATTGGCGGAATTGGCAGTGGGCGCCCTGAGCACATTCGGCACGGAAGCCGGTCCCCTCAGGGAGATCGCCCGCTTCATCGTTGCGAGGGAGAATTGATCGATCATCAGCGTGTTGGCGGAGGCACGAAGACAAAAACGTGTTTTTGATTTGAAGATTATCGAGAATATTGGACGATCTTTTCGTTTAGCTTTTCAAGAAATATATCAAACTCCTTTTCCTTAAGATAAGCGGAATAATCCGACCGCTTCAGGGCAAAATCGCTTACCCCGTCAGCGATGACGTTATCGAAGCGTCCGGCGTAAATGGCAATACTTAACTTGCTGAAAGTCTTGTCAAATTTTGACTTCTGCTCATCATCGAAGATCCTCCAGTATCTGCCCACCGCTGCTTTTGAAATAATATGTACATCATCATTAAGACAATGATTGCGCATAGACCAGGAAAAGAAGCGCATTATTTTATACGGCTTGAACACCTGTCAATCAGAGGATAGCCTGCAAAAGGGCTGTACAAGGTGGTCTGCAGCAGTTTATCAAGTCACGTTTCACGCATAATCAGACTACAGCAGGCCGCCTGAGACAGGGTGAAAGAGAGAGAAACGGGATGCAGTCTCTCCCCTTGCGCTTAAGATGCCGCGCCCTGTTGATGGGGGCTTCACTTGAATCAGGATAATATAAACCCGAATAATGCGTTCTACTCATAATCCGGGTTTAAATAATAGACGAAGGGCGGAAAGGATGTTGACAATTATGGGAAAGATTAGATAGTTACTATGAAAATATCCAGTTTAGAAGAAAATGCAGATTAGGCCTTTTTCAAGGGATTTTTCGCCACGCGATTCCACCATGCTATGATCAACCACAGCCGTGGATTTGCGGCACAACCGGGCAGAGAGGGAGAATATGAACCGCCTCTTGTCGCATCAATCCCCAGGGGGTATATCCCGAGGGTCAGCAGAGACGGTTGTATGTTACCTGAGAAGTAAAACGCGAGTATCACGCGGAACAAGGAAATGGAAATGAAAACACTGCTTCTGAATCCTCCCTCTTTCGAAAAGTTCGATGGAGGAGCAGGTTCGCGCTACCAGGCGACGCGCGAAATAACCTCATTCTGGTATCCGGTGTGGCTCGCCTATCCTGCCGGTTTGATAAAAGACAGTCGGCTTCTTGACGCACCTGCCCATGGTGTGGGCCCGGAGGAGACTGTTAACATTGCTAAGGATTACGATTTCGTTGCAATCTTCACCAGTACGCCAGGATTTAAGAGCGATATCCGACTGGCTGAGATGATGAAGGATGCCAGACCCGGCATAAAGATCGCTTTTGTCGGACCACACGTTACGGTTCAGCCCGTAGAGAGTCTCAAAGCATCATCGGCCATCGACTTCGTCACGAAAAAAGAATTTGACTATTCGGTAGCAGAATTCGCCTGGGGTAAGAAGATAGAGGAAATCGCCGGCATCAGCTTCAGGAAAAACGGCCGTATTGTTCGCAATCCCGATCGTCCGGCTGTCGAAGATCTCGATGCTCTTCCTTTCGTTGTAAAAGTTTTTAAGCGTGACCTCGATTTCACAAAATACAATGTCCCTTATTTGCTTTATCCTTATGTTTCCTTTTACACCTCCCGTGGTTGCCCTGCGCACTGCATTTTTTGTCTCTGGCCGCAAACCATGAGCGGCCATCGACTGCGCACACGAAGCGCTGACAACGTTGTTGCCGAAGTCAAACTGGCACTCGAGCTATTTCCCGATGTCAAGGAAATATTCTTTGATGATGACACCTTTACCTGGAACAAATCCCGGGTTCTTGAGCTGTGCCCTAAGTTGAAGCCCCTCAAGTGCACCTGGTCCTGCAATTCGCGGGTTAATACCGACTATGAGACACTCAAAGCGATGAAAGAGGCCGGATGCCGTCTTTTAGTCGTTGGCTTTGAGTCCGGAGATCCCGAGGTTCTGAGAAGCATCAGAAAGGGCGCAACAATCGAGCAAGCGCTGGCATTTATGAAAGATTGCAAACGCCTGGGAATCACTGTTCATGGAGATTTCCAAATTGGGCATCCTGGCGAAACCCGTGAGACCATCGAGAGGACGATCAGGTTTGCCATGCAGCTCGATCCCGAAACGATTCAGGCCTCCATGTCCCATCCTTACCCGGGAACCGAGTTTTATGATTACCTGGAAAAGAATGGGTACTTAACGACCGCTACAATGACAGATGAGCTGGGGCATCAACTGCCTAACATCCAATATCCGGGCCTGAGCAGGGAGGAGATTGTGGAAGCAGTCGAAGATTTCTACGCCCGTTATTATTTCCGACCCAGGATAATCTTCCGGATAGTCCGTCGGGCTCTATTTGTCAGCAGCGAACGCAGACGGTTATACAAAGAAGCGAAAGAATTTTTCCAGCTTCGCGCCAAGAGAAAAAGATTTGTAAATTCTAAACGGGGGAGATGACCGGCGGGGATCTTTTGCAATGAGTTCAACTTCCATGGAAATAAAATATGTACCGTTCGAGCAAGAAGGTGAGCGAGCATCTGAAGGATCTTGACGACCATGGTGAATAAATTCGAGCTGGAACTGCCGCGATGAAGACTTTTGCCATGTTGATTCCTGCCGTATTAGCTCAAGCGACGGGAAACGTGTATCTGAGCAAGGGAATGAAGGAAATTGCTTCAGTCGGTCAGATCGGACAGGCCACGGAAAACACCACTCTGGACACCGGAGGACAGGAGGGCCTGGCGTCATCGCTTATGGCGATGAGTTTTTTCACGATTATGACTCCCGGTCTACCAGGCGTCCATCCCGGGTCAAGATGAATTCTGAGCCGCGCCAGATGACCGTCCTCTTCGTAAATGCAAGAAACCAGAAGACGAGGGCTATCACATCTCTGAAAGGGAGAAGCGCAAGACTCTTTAACCCCTCATGGTCCCGGAATCCCCAACCCATAATCACCGCCGCTGTTGCCAGGCGAAGCCCAAGCGCTCCTCCTAAAACGGCCAGCCCCACCGCATCTCCCAGACGTGATGCTGCGAAGAAAAGTGCGAAAGGAACAGAACGAGTCAATATGCCGGCGAAAAACCCCGTGGGCTGTGCCGCACGAGTCTTTTGATCCCAACAGACCTGATGATTCCACCACTGAGAAAGGTTCTTGAGATCTACCACGATGTCGATGAAGTGGCGTACAATGACCACCTTTTTTCCGGAATCCCGGATGCGCCTGCCCATCTCATAGTCTTCTACCAGATAGTTCGCCAGGGCTTCCAGCCCCCCCATTTCTTCCAGGATGCAGCGCCGTAAGGCCACAGAGGATCCCAGACAGAACTTTGATGCCCCGCTGACATGGGCGAAGACCACGTTGGGCATGAAATCGGCGTTGTAAGTCAGCAACTCCATTTTCTCGAACCATCGATCCGCACAGGTAGCCTTGTAGAGCGTGCAGGCATACCCTACCCCGGGATCGGCCAGAGGGGCGATGATGGCTTTCAGATAATCTGGTTCAAGGCGGACGTCGCTGTCACTTATCACCAGAATATCATGGCGGGCATAGGATAAGGCGCCGAGAAGGTTGTTAATCTTGCCGTTGAGACCGGCTCGGCGATGTTCGATGGCCACGGACACCCTTTCGGGACCGAACTCTTGCTGGATTTCTTTCAGGAGCGGGATGGCCGGGTCGTCGGGGCTCTGAACTGAAAAAACGACCTGGAACTCCGGATAATCCTGCAGGC
The DNA here is from genome assembly GCA_019310535.1 of Deltaproteobacteria bacterium. GTDB lineage: Bacteria > Desulfobacterota > JAFDED01 > JAFDED01 > JAFDED01 > JAFDED01. The sequence goes on along the minus strand of JAFDED010000014.1, from coordinate 17,937 downwards.
AGGTGCTTTGCAGATTGATCTTCTGGTTTTTTTCAAGACCGCACACTGGCTTCAAAACGGTGACCGGGGGCCACTGAGAAAAAGAATATCGGGGTGGACACGCTGGTTGGGTGCGAAAGCGAAAGACAGCGAGAAGACACAGAATCGCGTAAACAGATCCTCCGATCGCAGGAATCAAGCAGAACCATTGCAAAAGGGAAAAAAGAAAATGCATGATTGGCCAGCGCCCCTGGCAACAAAAGAGAAAGGTTTGCAGTTGCCGGGATTCTCCACACACCAGGCGGAATCGTCCTTAAGCCAATAACGAGGTTCCTTTTCGGAGAGAATACACCGAGCCGGATGCCTTAAACTGGTCTTATATATCATTCATCGTGGCATAATTGCAATGCCTTCCGGATCTGGCAACTTTTCCGTTGCATGGTTGCAAAATACATGATAGCGTGTTGCAAAACTGAGTGAAGAATTGCAAACATGCACCAATCATGTCCAAGCAATAAATAAATAAGGGGTAATATTAATGTTCGAAAGTGCATACATAGCACAATCGATAGACCAAGTTGATCAAAAGCTTTTTAATGAAAAGTTGGAGCAGGCGATCACGAGAGCCCGCGACGCTCTGCTTGCTCTTCAGCACCCGGATGGTTACTGGTGCTTCGAGTTGGAAGCCGACTGTACTATTAGCGCCGATTACATCCTGATGATGCACTACATGGACGAGATCGATGAAGATATTGAGGCCAAGATCGCCGTCTATCTCCGTGCCCGTCAAGGCGATCATGGCGGCTGGCCGCTCTTTTATGGCGGTAAATTCGATATAAGCTGTTCGGTAAAAACTTACTATGCGTTGAAGTTGGCCGGGGATAGTCCTGACGCACCCCACATGGTGAAAGCCCGCAATGCCATCCTGGCCCATGGTGGCGCTGCTCGCTGCAACGTGTTCACCCGCATCACCCTGGCGCTCTTCGGCCAACTTCCGTGGCGAGGTGTGCCGTTTACGCCTGTTGAGATCAAGTTGCTGCCTCGATGGTTCTTATTCCACCCAAGCAAAATATCTTACTGGTCGCGAACCGTAATGATTCCTCTGAGTATTTTGTGCAGTTTAAAGCCAAAGGCCAAAAATCCTAAACGGGTCCACATACGCGAGTTGTTCACCATCCCGCCGGAGGAAGAAAAAGACTATTTTCCCGTCCGTTCGCACCTTAACCGCGTGTTCCTGTTACTCGACAAGGTAGGGCATCTTCTTGAACCCCTTATTCCTGAGAGGATTCGCCGTCGGGCTGTGAAAAAGGCCGAGAAGTGGTTCGTCGAACGACTTAACGGCACCGGCGGTCTGGGTGCCATCTTCCCGGCTATGGTCAATGCCCACGAGGCCCTGGACTGTCTGGGATATCCTTCAGACCACCCCTACCGGAAAGCCACCAAACAGGCGCTGAAAGACCTCCTGATTATAGGAGATGATTCAGCCTACTGCCAACCGTGTGTATCGCATGTCTGGGATACTGCCCTTTCCTGCCTTGCCCTGCAAGAAGAAGCCAGTGGCATGATAGTGGAACATATCCTGCGCGCCTTGGACTGGCTCAAAGCCCGGCAGTTACTTGAAGAACCCGGTGATTGGCGTGAAAACCGTCCAGATCTCAAGGGAGGCGGTTGGCCCTTTCAGCTCAGTAACCCACACTACCCAGATCTTGACGATACGGCAGCGGTCGCTTGGGCAATGCATGTAACACAGCAGGAACGCTACCGGGAATCAGTTCAATGCGCGGCCGATTGGATTTGTGGTATGCAGTCCAAAAACGGCGGCTTCGCTTCTTTTGATGTTGATAACACGCATTATTATCTCAACGAAATCCCTTTTGCAGATCATGGAGCTCTCCTCGACCCGCCGACCAGCGATGTCAGCGCTCGCTGCGCCACTCTGCTTGCTCTGCTCGGTCACAGGGGTCCTGAGCTGACGAGATGTCTTGATTTCCTGTTCAAGGAACAGGAGAAGGACGGTTCCTGGTTCGGGCGCTGGGGCACCAATCATATTTACGGCACATGGTCGGTGCTGGTCGCCCTGGAGGAGGCTGGCATTCACCCTAGAGAGCCGTACATTCAGCGCGCTGTCAACTGGTTAAAACACATGCAGCGACCGGATGGGGGCTGGGGTGAAGACTGTGATAGTTACTTCAATCCAGAGCAGGTGGGAAATGGTTATGCCAGCACTTCCTTCCAGACAGCCTGGGCAATGCTCGGCCTGATGGCCGCGGGGGAGGTCCATTCACCTGAAGTGCGTCTGGGTGCCCAGTACCTTATGCGCAAGCAACAGGCCGATGGGTTTTGGAAAGATGAGTGGTTTACAGCGCCCGGCTTTCCAAGGGTGTTTTATTTGAAGTACCACGGCTATACCAAATATTTTCCGTTATGGGCACTGGCGCGCTATCGCAACCTGCGGAGTAAAAACTCGGTTTGACGTGCACTGGTATCGTAGCGGCGATGACCGCCGAAGCCCGGATCCTGGCAAAACGGCCAATGAAAGCCGGTGAAGTGATCCACCTTCCGGAAGGCGCAATGATGCAGCTTTCCGGTATTGGCGCAAGGCGGGCGTGTTCGACCGCCAGGAATTTATTGGAAAAGGGCGCAACCGCTCTGCTTAGCTGGGGAAGCGCGGGCGGGCTCATCTCAGGGCTCTCTCCCGGCAGCCTGGTCCTTCCAAAAACCATCATTGCAGCCGATCAATCCGTTTATCCCATTGATGCAACCTGGCATGAACTCCTGACCAGCCGACTGAAAGCCCATGTTGACTTTCATAAGGGGCCGTTGGCTGAAAGCACCATTATTTTGACTGGTTGCGTGGAAAAAACGACCTTATTCCGTCGAACCGGCGCAACAGCGGCGGATATGGAGAGTGCCGCCGTGGCCGTTGTGGCTCAAGAGGCTGGAGTGCCTTTCATGGCCGTTCGCGCCATCACTGATCCGGTGGAAATGGCAATTCCACATAGCGCTATAACCGCCATCGACGAGTTTGGAAGATTGCGCCCGTCAAAGCTTCTCAAAGGATTAGCAAGGCACCCTTTGGAACTGTTCCCACTGGTTCGCCTTGGGAGATATTTTCATGCCGCCAAGACCACTTTAGCGACAGTGGCTCGTCTGGCAGGAAGCAACCTGCTCTTCCCCTATCAGGCTGAAGACCCGTAATCCCAGATTATGCATAATAAGCATGATACGGGATTAGTAGAAAAAGAAGGTAATAAACTCAAAATGGCCGCAAAACTTAATAGGCGGGGCGAAATGTCTGGCTGTGGTGATGGATGGTGCGATATATTTATTTGATTTTTCGAAGCAAAATCCAGGAGTAAACTTAATACTGTTAACTTAAATTTAAATTTCTAGTATCCTGTGTAAAACCAACGCAGGAGGACCACACATGGCCACACATGGCACGAACGATTGCAAGACTCCCAAAGGGTAGTAGAATTACGGATTACACGGTCTCGGAGTTGTTGCCAAGACCTTTCCGCTGGCAACGGTGAAAGCCATTTTAGCCGCAACTAGCAGAGGCAGTATTCGCCGGAGGGATCTGCCTGCGCACGTGGTGGTCTACTACGTGATCGCTCTGGCGCTTCTCTTGGGCTACGGCGTTGATAGCGGAATTCATATAATCCAGCGCACCCGCACCAAGGCGATGACGGATGATCATATGCTGAAAACCAGCACGATAAGAGTGGTCGTATTCAGCGTATTAACCACACTCGCCGGTTTTGCCAACCTTGCATTTTCCGACCACCTGGGCCTGGCAAGCATGGGACAATTGCTCACCGTCGGTTTGGCTCTTACCCTGTGTTGTGAGTTTATCGTGTTGCCGGCTTTGATCAAGTCCGGGCAAACTTCACCGGTCCGCACAAGAGATAACTGTTCCATCATGACTGAAAAACCATGGAATGCCCGCATTGCTCAGGTTTTCATCCGATCTCTTCCGGCCCGATTACTCGATTTGGCTTACTTCTGCCCTTCTTCACCATCCCCGGCCCCGGCACTTTGGCTTTTGCCATGGAGGCATTATCCTTTGCTGTCTCATGGAGACGTAAAAGGTAAAAAGTCATGAAGACCTTGATCACCGGCGCCTCTGGTTTCGTCGGCTCCGCGGTACTGCGGCGGCTTATTATGGCCAGCCACAGCGTGCGTGCGCTGGTCCGGCCGAACAGTGACTGTCGTAATCTTGCCGGTTTACCCGCGGAACTCATGACCGGAGACCTGACCGACCGGGCATCGCTGGATCGCGCCATGACCGGGTGTTCCGCGCTGTTTCACGTGGCTGCGGACTATCGCTTATGGGCCCCTCACCCGCGGGAAATCTATGAGACCAATGTCATCGGAACACGCAACATAATGCTCTCCGCAGCCAATGCCGGAGTGACACGCATTGTGTATACCAGCAGTGTGGCGACCCTGGGTCTTACCCCGGATGGAAGTCCGGCCGACGAGAACACTCCGGTCTCCCTCGCCGACATGATCGGCGACTATAAGCGCTCAAAGTTCATCGCCGAGGCCGAGGTGAAGCGGCTGGCGGATGAGCATGCCCTGCCGGTGGTCATTGTCAACCCATCGACGCCCATCGGCCCCCGTGATATCAAGCCAACACCGACCGGGCGAATGATAGTCGATGCCGTATCCGGGCGTATGCCTGCCTACGTCGATACCGGTCTCAATCTGGTCCATGTAGATGATGTGGCGATAGGGCATTTGCTGGCCTTAGAGCGCGGCACGATTGGGGAACGCTACGTGCTGGGTGCGTGCAACATGACCCTGAAAGAGATTCTCACCGAACTCGCGGCGATTACTGATCGGCGGCCCCCGTTGATCCGTCTGCCATACAATCTTGTGTTACCCATTGCTTATATGGCGGAAGCCTGGGCCCGGCTGACCGGCGGTGGCGAACCGCGGGTCACCATCGTTGGCGTGCGATTGGCCAAGAAACGGATGTTCTTTTCGTCGGACAAGGCGAGGCGCATGTTGGGGTTTACTACACGCCCGGTAGAGGAGGCCTTGCGCGAGGCTGTGGATTGGTTTCGACAACACGGGTACTCCAGCTAATTCGACACGTCGGCGGACGCCTGGAAGTCCGCGGCTTGCCTTATGCTGCTCTACCGTTGCCGCGTCGGTGGAGATGAGAAAGGTTGTAATAACGGCACCTGCCAATCTGCAAATTTTTTCTCCCCATTTGTTTCTCAAAGTTTAAGACTTCAATTACTAACCAGTGCTCATCCGGAAATTACAAAAATTTATTCTCACCTCTTATGGCGACTAATTGTTGCTTTCCCCTAGTGATCAATTTCTCCCAATTAAGGGCGCGGTGTGAGCTCATCCAGCAGCGCTTTCACCCGGGGTTCAATTTCCGTTCTGGAAACGTTGAATACCTGGCCCGATTGTCTGACTTTTATTTCGATACATCCTTGTTTCAGAAGCCTTTCACTCACCAGGATGCGGAGGGGGATGCCGATGAGATCGGCGTCCTTGAACTTGAAGCCCGGCGACTCTTCTCGGTCATCATAGAGCACCTCAAAACGACCCGACAGCTCTTCGTACAGTTCATCGCCAACGGCCACTTCATGCTCGCTCTTCCCGATCACCATCAGGTAGGCCTGAAACGGAGCAATGGAGGCGGGCCAGATTATGCCGCTTTCATCATGCCATTGCTCCACCACCGCGGCCATAAGCCTTTCCACCCCGACACCGTAACATCCCATGACCACCCGCTTTTGGCGCCCTTCCCGATCAAGGTACGTCACATCCATACTGGACTCGTCCGTATACTTGGTTCCAAGCTTGAAGGTATGCCCCAGTTCAATGCCCGGCCGGAGTTCCAGGCGCCCGTTGGAACATTGAAGGCACCGATCTCCGTTTCGGACCACAGCAATGTCCTGTATGTCTCCGGCCGAAAAGTCTCTTCCATATAAGACATTCTGGTAGTGGGTATCCACCTCGTTGCCGCCGGCCACTAAATATCCAGCATCCTCCACGGATGTATCCATGACCACGCGAACACCCTCGATGCCAATGGGAGACAGGAATCCCGCGTGGAGTCCCCTGCGAATCAACTCATCCTCCGGGGCCAGCTCCAGGCGGGTGCAACGAAGGTAGTTGGTCAGCTTCGTCTCCGATACGTCGAAGTCTCCGCGGACGATGGCCATAACCAGCTCTCCATCGGCCATGTACGCCACGGTCTTGAGAAAGTGTTCCGTGCTTGTGCCGAAGAACTCCATGAGTGCGGAGATAGTCTTGACGCCAGGGGTTGGAACCTTTTCCATGGGATGTTGATCGCCGGTATCCACCTCAATGCGCGGTTTGATCGCCACAGCTTTATCGGTATTGGCCCTGTAACCGCAAACAGGACAGAAAACGAATCGATCTTCGCCGTTAGCGCACTCCAGCATAAACTCGTGAGAACCGCTCCCGCCCATAATGCCGCTGTCGGCCTCGATGTCATGGACATTGAGGCCGCATCGGCGAAAGATGCGCAAATACGCCTCGTAGATGGAGGGGTAGTATGCGTCGAGATCTTCAAAATCCGCGTGGAAGCTATAGCCATCCTTCATTAAGAACTCCCGGAGCCGTATGATCCCCCCCCGGGGGCGGGGTTCGTCCCTAACCTTGGTCTGGATCTGGTAGAGCATGAAGGGAAGGTCCCGGTAGGAGCGGATTGCCTTGCGGGCGATGTCCGTGACCGTCTCTTCGTTGGTCATCGCCAGCACGAATTCCCGGTTATTCCGATCCCTGAATCGGATAAGCTCCGGGCCTATAACCTGGTAACGACCGGTTTCTTTCCATAAATCCGCAGGATTTATCACAGGCATGGTAAGTTCATTACCACCGATGCGATCCATCTCCTGACGAATAATCCCGACGATTTTGTCCGCCACTCTGTTACCCAGCGGCAGGAGCGCATAGACGCCGGCAGCAAACGATTGGATGCACCCGGCCCTCGACAGGAGTTTATGGGAGATCACTTCAGCATCTCTGGGTGGTTCGTGCAGAGTGCGCAGAAACAATTGTGAGTATCTCATGACGCGTGCTCCATAAATAAAATTTCCGGAATGAGCATAATATTTTCGACGAAATAACAGGATGGAACCGGATTAAGAATTACCCGTTATCCTATCGAAATATCAAATGGCGCTCTGTCGAGCGCGGTGAGGCATGCTATTTTATCTCGTCAAACAGAAACTCGATGCTATAAATGCCGAAAGCAAGTCGGCTTTTCACCGTATATCCTATCTTGTAGAGAACGTGAAGCATATGTTCGTTTTCCGCCAGAATCTCCGCGGTGAATCCCTTGATTCCCTGGGATCGGGCGATGTCTATAAGATAGGTGAGTAAGTACTTACCTATCCCCTTATTCTGCCATTGTTCGTGCACCAGCAGGGAGACTTCACCCATAGTGCTCTGCGAATCCCGGCGATAGCGACCAACAGCAATAATCTGCTCCTTCTCAGGCTCCCCCACCAGCCCCACCACCGCCATCATTTCCTTGTAATCTATGTTTACAAGCTTTTGGACGGTGCTATGGGGAAGGCTCTTTATGAAGGTGAGAAATCGCTTGTAAATCGTTTCATCGGAGAGAGAATAAAACAGATCCTGTAGCATCCGTTCATCAGTGGGCTTGATGGGGCGGAAAAAGACGGGCTGTCCATCAAAATAATGCGTGGTCTCCCACTGTTCAGGGTACTGGGTGTCCGCGGCGGGAAGCATCTGGTCGGGATAAACGTAATGGCGATGTTTAGCGGCTGCCAGTAGCTCTGAGCGGAAGTCGGGATGTGCGATGTTGATCAGGGCCATGGCCCTTTCACGGATGCTCTTGCCGTGAAGGTATGCCACCCCGTATTCCGTGACCACGTAGTGTACATCTCCACGGCTGGTCACCACCCCGGCGCCCTCCGCCAGGTGGGGAACGATTCGAGAGGTCTGACATTCCCGGGCCGTAGAGGGAAAAGCGATTATGGGTTTTCCACCCTCAGATCGGGCGGCGCCCCGGACGAAGTCCTGGTGTCCGCCAAGGCCCGAATACAGGACATATCCAAGCGAATCAGCGCATACCTGCCCCGTGAGGTCAATCTCAATGGCGCCATTGATGGATATCATGTTACGATTCCGGCTGATGATGTATGGATTATTGGTATACTGCGAAGGATGAAACTCCACCAGGGGGTTGTTATTCACGAACTGGTAGAGTCTGGGACTGCCCATGCAGAAGCTGGCGATGATCTTACCCGGGTGCAATGTCTTGCGTCGGTTGGTCACAGCCCCGGACTCTACGAGCTCTATAAGGCTGTCAGTAAACATCTCTGTGTGAACACCCAGATCACGCTTCTCTTTCAGGGCGGCCAGAACGGCGTTCGGAATGCGGCCGATGCCTGTTTGAATAGTAGCTCCGTCGTCAATGAGCTTTGCAATGTGATGCCCGATACGGTCGAAAACCTCATCCCGACCGGCTGGGGGTGCTTCCAAAAGGGGCTCGTCATATTCGACAATGTGGTTTACTCTGCTCACGTGGATGAAACTGTCTCCCAGCGTTCTTGGCATATGGCGGTTGACCTGGGCTATGATGATACGCGCACTCTCAGCAGCAGGCTTGGTGATATCCACGCTGATTCCGTAGCTCATGAAACCATGTTCGTCTGGGGGAGAAACCTGAATGAGGGCCTCATCAAGCAGAATTTGGCCGGAGGTGAAAAGTTTGGGAATCTCGGATAAACGGGTGGGCGTTAAATCAGCCCGTCCCTGCCCTACGGCCTCTCGCACGCTATCCCCAATGAAAAATGACTTCAGCCGTAAATGGCCGTCAAAGCGTTCCTTCGTATAGGAGGCCTTTCCCATGGTCAACAGGTGGATGACTTCGGTATCCATGAGTTCATTGGCTCTTTTGGCCAACTCCCTCACAAGGTATTGAGGCTCACCGCAGGCGCTCCCGATGAAAATCCGGTTTCCATTGCGGACCTGCATCAAAGCACTCTGGACTTCAGTTCTTTTTTGCTGGTAAATGTCTTTCCAAGAATATAGACTCATTGCCCGTTTAAAAAGATATTGGGATTATCCTATCAGCTCGGCAAATAAAACTTTAATTGTTTGATTTTTATTAATTTTTTTGCTTAACCATTGGACCGAAAGCTGTGATTCAATATCGGCCAAACCTTAATGATATTCAGGTCCCATGAGGGGGCGGCCCAGACAATTTATTGTTTGGGCTGCGAAGCAGCAAGAGGCAATACATGGTTCGTTTAATGGTTCCCGGGCGCACCGGGCAAAACCTCTTGTCGCTTCGCGCCCTGGTCGACAAGTCGTCCGGGCCGCCCCAACAACATCCTTCATCTATTATTGGCGGCAATTTGACTGTACTATCGTTGATCAATATGTTGCCGATCAACGTGGATAATTCAACAAGATATCGAATCTGTATCACCCGATAGTTTTACGCCGCGCTCTTTTCCGACCCTCTCGTCCATTTGCATTATCGATTTCAGACCGGGGAATCAATGTCATCAGACAAAAAAAGGCAGGTTTCTGTGAGTGTGGGATCGAGTGAATCGAAAGAATTCAGTTCCCGCCTACAATGCTGTGAGTTTTTCCTCTAAGCAAATATATGCGTGCTCCGGTTCGCTGCCTTCACACAGGATACCCTCCCTGCATTCCGCTGTCAGATCCTCGAGCCGTTTTCAAGTATATTTTTCAGGTATCGGAAAGCAGGGGCTTGGTCAATGTATCATTCCGGAATACTTGTTGTTCAACACCGGGCGATCCTGGATACCGCAGGGATTCAGCAGGAAGTGTTCCTTGCACGCCTTGCACAAAACAAAGCTTATCTCCTGACACACATCCTTCTCAAGTTCATAAGCTGGCCATTCCTCAATTTCTCGGAGGATATGGTTAATCTCCCCCTCGATATCCTGGTTCTCCGGCTCTTGGATGACCCCATCGAAATCGGACACAGCGGTAATCTTGATCACGTACTTAAGGCTTCCGGGTTCCAGTTGCCTGCCGCACTTGTAACAATCCTGTTTACTCATTGCTTTCTCCGATCGCGAATAAATTTATTCTGTAATTGTACATATATGCCCCCGAAATCGCCCTCGATTATCCTTCTCCACATGTTGTGAGGGGAAGACTCCAGTTAAATTCCCAACATTAATAATTTTATCATAAATCCATGACTCTTTCCAGTCAAGGAAAATCATCGTTTTTCATTTCGAAATAGGGACAACTTTGGGCGCAAGTCAATAGCCTCTATAAGTCCCCAAAATTGACTTCATCCTGATCAGAACCTCAAAACGGTTCAAGTGATTTCATATGGAAAACCTAGTACTTCTTCTTTAACTGATAGAAAGAATTCATATTGTTTTCCGATCTGAAATAAGAACCACCGCATCGGGCATAGAAGAGGAACAAGTAAAAGCAGTTTATGGCTTGACGATTTTACCGTAGATGATGGGGCAGCTTCAGGTCAGAAAGAACAAAAATCTAATGGGACACTTTTAGTCCCAACTCATAGCATATCTGAACCGTAATTCATCTTGAGAATCAGGTTGCTGCCTTTACACCGTCTGGTTAGAAGCACTCTCTAATCCGATGGACTTTAAAGGGCCCGGGCCTCATCAAAGCCGGGCTATAAGCGACCGAATTCAGCAAGTAATTCGTCAAGGGTTTTCCCCTCTTTGATTTTCCGCCGGGCAAGTTCTTCGTTCTCGGCCAGCTTCGCGGCCTTATTCAACACATCGCGCGCGTCTTCCTGCCGGATTACCGTCACTCCGATTTCATCGGCCACGATGAGGTCTCCAGGATTTACGATGACTCCTCCACAAGAAATGGCAACGTTGATCTCAATAGGCTCCTGTCTTCCGGACAAATAGGTGTGAGTTGCCCGCGGCACTATGGCTTTGGAAAAAATTGAAAAGTCCATGTCCCGGATTTCGTCGATATCCCGGATGGCTCCATCCACAATGGCGCCCGCCACGCCCTTGACCTTGCACAGGCCGGCCATCAAACCGCCCCAGATAGAGGTTTCCGTTTCGCCGTTGGCATCGACAACAATAACATCGCCCGCCTGGGCCACCTTAAGGGCATCCAGACAGTCAACCAGGTCATTGTTATGAAGCTTTACCGTCAAAGCGGGCCCGACAATCTTCGTCCTTTCTATCGGTTTGATATCGCTTCTCATCACTCCGGCCCTTTCCTGGGCGTCGGTAAACACACATGATGCACTATAACACTCAGCAACTTTCTTTATTTCATCAATCAATTCTGCATCAGGTCGTTTCATTTCATTAATAATTTTTTTCATTGTGCACCTCCTCAAACGGCGTCTGATTTATTTTTCAGTCTCTCATGTTATTCCTTGTTTCGCATCCTGGCAAAATCCTCCTTTAAGGCATTTGATAAAATTGTTCATTACACCGACTTCGCTCGCGATGATTTCGCCATCCAGGGAGGCCTCTACCAGACTTTCAGATACAGAGATGAACGCATTTCGGATGTCGCTTTGGTTACGGATTATCATTCCTGTGAAAAAGCATACTTTTCGGCTATGTCCCTCTCTTATCCAGGCACACGTTTCTTCGAAACAACACTTTCACACCTTGTTCACCGGATATTTTGGTGTTTTTCCCGTCAATACCCTGACCACTTCTTGCGAGGCTGTTCTGCGAGCCTCTTCGATGGATTCTTCGGAATAATATGCGGCATGAGGAGTGATAATGACATTGTCCAGGGTAAATAATGGATTATCCGGACGCCAGTTTTTTTTCTTCGCCGGTTCTTCCTCAGTGTCGTCCAATCCAGCAGCCGCAATCCAGCCTTCTTTCAAGGCGCGGTATAGCGACCGGTTGTTTACAATCGGACCTCGAGCAGTATTGATGAGGATAGCAGATCGCTTCATTTGCCTGAATTCACCATCACCGAACAAGTTTCTTGTTTCTTCCGTAAGTGGAGCCTGGATGACGATGTAATCAGATTTCGGAAGCAAATCTTCAAATGGAGCCCGAACCGCACCATACTCCGTAATGAATTCCTCCCTTACATAAGGATCGTGAACCATGACTTCCATGCCAAAAGCTTTGGCCCTTGTGGTTATGGCTCGCCCGATCTTTCCGAATCCTATCAATCCCAGTTTGCTCCCGCGGATTCGATGTACGGGTTGTCCTGCCTGCCAGCGCCAGATGCCTTCATGGGCGGCGCGGTTGTAATTGATCAGCTTTCGAATCAAAGTCAGAAGCAACGCTACAGCGTGATCTGCAACTTCGTCGGTACAATAGTCCGGCACGTTCGTAACTTGAATGCCTTTTTCAGTGGCGGCGGCTACATCGACGATATCCACGCCCGTCCCATATCTTGCAATAACACGACAGTTTTTCAGCCGTTCAATAGTCTTTCTTCCTACTCTTGCGTATTGTGTAATGATCGCGTGCGCGTCACTGGCTACATCAATCAATTCCTCCTCGGTTTTACATTGGGCGGGGACGACACGGACATGGTATTTTTCCATTTCTTCCTTCTCCACATCCACATTCCCATAATCATAATCACTAATAACCGCCTTGAACTTTGTATCCATCAATACTTTCTCCCTTTTTGCCGTGAGAAAGCCGTGTTGTATGCAAAAAGTATAAATGGCATCACTGAAACGAGCATAGCCGCCGCATAATTCAGACTGGTGTCCAAAAATCGTTGAATATGAAAAGAAATTTTATCTTGCAATAGTCTTTAAAATTTTCTCGTTATAACCCTTTTCATTCTCTCAGCCACGATTTTTTCTTCCCCATCCCGTAGAAAGAACGTGTCAATCAGTCGCCACTCCTTATTGGTGTAATAGTTCGAGTAATGTATGTTCCGAAGATAAATCGGCGGATCCTCCCGAGCCATGGCTTCATCCACTTCCCTGGCGGTAAGCCCCAGCTTCCCGGCGTCCCACTCCACCCGCACACGAGGCACATGAGGCACAAAGGTATGCTCGTGGAAGGTTTCATCATTAGGGATGATATCCACATCCACGTCTGGAATGCCGCTCAGTTCCTTGACAAGAAACTCCGCCGTCTTCATTTGTTTCTCGTACAGGGAGTCCCCTTCCTTTATGAAAATCTCAAGAGCAACGACCAAGCCGACGATCTGCTCCTTGCTTATCTTATGCCCTCTGCCCCATCCATAATGGGGAAAGGTATAATCCCGCACGGCTTTAATGATCTCGGCTCCTTTGCCTTTCCCCAGCAAAATCCCCGTGTTGTTTGGAGCCTTAATCGCCTTGCCGCCGCTGACACAGACGATATCAGCCCCCATATCAGTGTACTTATGTAAATTAGCTACGGGTGGTAGATCCGAAGCAGCGTCGATAACAACGGGTATACTGTGCCTCTTCCCGGCCTCAATGACCTCTTCCACAGGTATCATTCCTCGGGGTACGATATTGTATGAGACGGTATAGGAGAGACAGCATGTCTTATCGGTAATGGCACTGTCGAGTTCCCGTTGAAAAGATTTCAGAGTGCCGGCCTCTCCGTATTCAACCAATTTTGCACCTGACGACCTCCATTGCGGCGTGTAACCTATATAGTGCCCTCGGGGCATGACGACCTCGTTTTTCATTCCTTCAGTATCGGGAAGTTTCATCCACTTGCCATAGTCGTCGCCCGCCATGCAGCCGGCGACGACCGTCTCGATTGCAGCCCCGCACCCCGCTGTAATATGAGCATCATCGACACGGCAGAGCTGAGCGACCCTCTTATCAGCCTTTTCGAAAAGCTCATGCATATCTACGAATGTTTTGGCGACCTCATTCATCGCATCCAGAACTCTGTCGTCTATCCAGTCGCCACCTATAACGGTCGACCAATTCCGGGCATTAATCCATGACCTGACACCAAGCTGATCTAAGATTTTGCTTCTATACGGATAATTCATGTTTCAGTTCCTCTATTGTATGATATTGATAACTCGGGGTTTCTCTCTCCAGGATATGTTTCGAACTCAATGTTGCTGGGACGCTCCGTTCACATCACCACATCATATGCTTGTAATGCTATGATGAAAAGTACCGTTTAGTCAAGCTGTTTAAAATCAGTACTGTTGAAATTCGGCTATGTTACATGGAATTTATGCTCGGAACGAATCCATGTAGAATTCAATTGCCAGATACAATTGAGAGAAAATGATCTATACTGTTTCATGGCAGCTCATTTATTAGTGATTTTAAAGGCTTAAAGCATGTCAAGTATACTAAATTTGGAACTGCTTTTCCATTAAAAAAATAGTAACTTCGTCAAATTGAAAGCATTTTTAACCACAAATTTAACTGCGAAACTTTAGTTATATAAAAATACCTGGTGCTGTCTCTTATCAGTACTATCGCTTGTTTTGTATTGCAAAGTGTTCCCTGAGGTGATGTTTTACCGTCTCCTCCGATGCCCGATCAGTCAAAGACCGAAGATCGTGAGCGTCGAAAAAATAAAATCAATATGCTCATTTTTCTTCCATCCCTTCATGTAGACGTAAGCCCACATATCTTTATCTCCGTCGAAGATGATGTAGGTCTTGTTTCGATAACCCACAACAATCCCTTTCCTCTATCCTGACCTATTACTGCTCACATCTTTTCTCTGGAAGGAGCAGAAGAACTTGAACGCAGGCTGTCCTCGCGAGTTCCAACACTTCTTGCGCCTCCCCGAGTGTAGCCCTCTTCATAACCGTTCTCCATCCGGCTGTCAAGTCGTAAGCCTTCGTAATTCAACGGGTTATCAATGAGCAGGCCATTCCCGGCGGGGCGGAAGCGGCGTTGAATCATATTTCCCCGTCACTCTGAGGCTCATTCACTCTACCCGACGCGTCACAAAGAACTCATAGGCGTAGTAGTCCGAGTACCTTTCGTGCATTTCGGGCTCTTGCGCAAGCTGGTCAAGTACGGCGAGAGCTTCGTCGTCGTCCGCGTAACTGCCACGGAGTTCTTCGATGCGGCGCTGCATCGGCGTGTAAAAATCATCCCACCACGTCTCGTCCGGCATGGTGAAATGGCCGATGAGCGAGAAACCGCATCTCCCGATTGCAGTCAGGAGGTCGGGAACCCGGCCCATGGTCGGATAATCGTCCTCGAAGATCGCCTTCACTTCGGGCGGCGGATTCTTCTTGCGCCAGACGGCATCGGTGAAGGCGAGGTAACCACCGGGACGCAACAGTCTGCGGCAGACGCCCAGGGCGCTCTCGATGCCGATATTGTAAAGCGCCCCCTCGGACCAGACGAGGTCGAAGCTCTCGGGGGGTTGCTCAAGGTTGGACAGGTCTCCGACCACCGGCGAGACTCGTTGGGAGAGCCCATGTTCGGCGACCGTCGCGCGCAGTCGCTCGATGCTCGGCGCATGGCTATCCACGGCGATGATGGTTCCTGTTGTGAGTTCAGCGAGATGGAGTGTCTGCCCACCGACGCCGCAGCCAAGGTCTATCACCACCGGTGACGGCGGTAGGTCGCGACAGAAAGCGAATGCCTTGGCAGCACAGGCGCGGTTGCCGGGACCTTGTCGGGGTAGGGTCTCGAAGACTTCGAAGAATATCTGCAAGAAACGTGGTGTCGGCCCGCTCATGTCATACCCCATCATCCATATCCTGCTGATCGAACACAAGTAAGCGCTTCGCCAACTCCAACGCATCCACCGGCCAGAAGCACTCCGGACGAGGACGGCGTACATGCGGTTGTCCAGCTACTGGGCGGCAGTTGAGCAGGGATTCGACCCATTGGACAGGGATGGCGTCTCGGCCGTGCACGGCGCCCAGAAGCGCGCCGCAGATGGCCGCGTTGGTGTCAGTGTCCCCGCCGCGCATGACCGTGTCCACCACGCCTTGTTCCAGGTCCGGCGCATGGAGGAGCTGCCAGAGGGCGTTGCGGAACGCCGTCACGACCCATCCTTGCTGGTGGACGTAATCCGCAGGCGGTGCCGCGGCTGCACCGTGGATGGCCTCAAGCAGGCTCCCTTTCATGTTCATGTCTTTGGCCCAGGTCTCGATCTGTTGATAGAGGTCCCGGGCCCCACATCCCGTGCGGATGGCATGAGCGATGGCCATAGCGAAGAGTGAGTTCGCCTGCTGGCAGACCGGATGGGGATGAGTAAGCGCCGCGTCCTGGCGCGCCCACTCGGCCACCTGCTCCAGCTCGTGGTTTGCGCCGAAGATGCCCAGCGGGCTGATTCTCATCATCGCCCCATTCGCTTGGCTTTCCGGATTGGGCCGCCCCCGCAGACCGCTCGACACGGTCGTGCCGCAATCGAAGGGCCCCGAGTCCAACCAGAAGACGTAAGCCTTCCGGGCTTCCTCGGGGTCGTATCTTCCTTGATCCGCCAGCATTCGGGCCAGCAGCAACGCCATTTCAGAATCGTCCGTCGGCTGTCCGGCAATCGTGTTCCAGATGCCTCCATCGGCAAGCCTACGAACGCCGTTGGGATAGTCCCGACTGATATCCTCTGGTGTTCGGAACTCCACCAAGCTGCCCAGCGCGTCACCGGCTAACTGACCGAGAAGGCAACCTTGGGCGCGTTTCACCACCCCCGCCAAAAGTTCCCGGTCATGTGCCATCACACCCCCAACCTTTGGGCCAAGTCCTCGTAGTCCGGGGCCTCGGCGTAGAGCTTCTCGAATTCCTTTCGCGCTCGTTTGCGCTGACCCATCTCCTCATACACGAGCGCTCGCTCGTAACGCAGCGCCCTGAGCAAGTCCTCGGAACGCCCTTTCTTGCGGCGCAGCGTCTGCGTCAACACGTCCCGCGCCGCGTCGAGCAGGCCGAGTCCATGCAAAGCCCTTGCCTTGTAAAGCAGCAACGCAGCATAGATCGGAGTCTCGTTCTCAATGCCCTCGGCCAGCCGCACAACCTTCCGGAAGACGCCCTTGTCGCCCGGGCGAGAGTCCAACAGCAGCTCCGCCAGGGACAGCTTCACCACCACGTCGTCGGATTCGAGCCGCCGCAGTCTTTCCAGGCAGGAAATCGCGTCCTGCCAGTGCTCCTGACGCTGGTAGACCTCCACCAAGCCCAGCAGCACGCCCCGAAGATCCGGGCCCACATGCGCGGCTACCTCGTCTGTGATGGGCAGGCTCATGGTGGCGGAGATGCCGTACTTGGAGAAGTAGCGACCCAAGCGGCTGTGCTTCTCGGCGGCCGTGGCCAGGTAGTCCGCAGCTTCCTGGAGCCGCTCCTTCTTGAGTGCCAGGAAGCCAGCCAGATACGCGCCATCGGCCAGATGAATCGCTTCCTTGAGGTGTTCGAGGGCCTTCTCTTCGTTACCGAGGACCAACTCCCGGCAACCGTCCACCAGGGATTCCTCGTCGTCCGGCGTGATGAGCCGCTTGAAGAAGCCCAGAGTCAGGCGGTATTCTGGTCGGACTGAAGGGGCGGCTGGTACGGTGGAAGACGTGTTTCTCCTGCCACCCGACCCCCCGCTTGGAAGAGTCGTGGTGTAAAAGAGCCCCGTTCCCGGAATACCCACCGTAGCCCGCTTGCCTCGGGAGCCAACGGTGAACTTCGCACCTCGTGGCCCGAACGAGATGGACCCACCGGACTTGCTCAGGTTCAGGGTCACTCCCGGCACAATCTTGATTCGTCTCCAAAAGCGAAAGCTCATTTCCTTCATCCTTACCAAAGTTTACCATAGCAAAAAATAAAATTCTATTATTCTATTATTACAACCAGTTGACTGGCGCAGCGTAAATTTATGGGCACTACATCTTTACATTTTTACTCGTCTACTTCTGAGACACTTTGGGGGAAGCCCCAAAGCACGATATATTTGTAAATGAAAGGGTTCCGGGTCCGTGGTTTGCCGTATCGGGAATCCGTCTTCGTCCAAAACCAGGGCCAGGGTCACCAACGGACAATCGCTTCGTTTTTGCTTCGAGCGGCCAAAACGGGCCTTCGAACTCTCATGGGCTCTGCCCGTCAGGTAG
>JAFDED010000150.1 GCA_019310535.1 Deltaproteobacteria bacterium | reverse complement strand
TGTTATCCTGTCATCATTTTTTCCGCTTCGCAACGCCAAGTATGAAGATAAATCGAATTATTTATGAATTTGAAAAATGGCTGGCCATTATTCTCCTGTTATTTCTTTTCGCTCTTAGTTTCACTCAGGTCGTTTTGAGGTATTTTTTCAAAGCCGGTTTTGCCTGGGTGCCTGAGATGGTAGTCTTCGGCTTTATCAGTCTGACATTGGTGGGGGCCAGCACTGGAATTAGAAGCGGCGTCCATATAGGCGTGGACGTGGTGGTAAAGCTTTTCCCTATAAAATTCCAAAAGCTCTCTCATGTTTTTGCAAACCTTTGTGGGTTGACTCTATACCTATTCATGTCCTATCTGACTTACAAGTTTGTTATGTATTTCAGGGAAATGGGTCAAGTATCCATTATCACTGAGATTCCCATATGGATTATGATCACGTATATGCCCGTCGCTTTTTTATTCATGGCGTTTCATTACCTGGAAAACCTATGGGAGAACTTTCATGATTCTAAAACCAAGGAGGGTGTGGAATTTAAAAGGGGGCTTCTTTAGGTTGAGGTTTTTGCAAAAACGTATTTATTATTTTTTAGGATTATCCTATCAGGTCAGCAAATAAAACTTTAATTCTTGATTTTTATTAAATTCTTATTGCTTAACCATTGGACCGAAAGCTGTGATTCAATACCGGCCAAACCTTAATGGCATTCAGGTTCCATGAGGGGTGACCCGGACGACAAGTCGTCCGGGTCACCCCAACAACATCCTTCATCTATTATTGGCGGCAATTTGACCGTAATATCGTTGATCAATATGTTGCTGATCAAAGTGGATAATTCTGTTATGTTTTTATTTTTTTATCGCGTTCACCGACCCTGAACTATAGACCATCCATAATAGTGGTAAAAAATTACGCGACCGTAAAACGGGAGGCAAAAACCTTCCATATTCATCTCCATTTTTTAAGGGAAAAAAATTTTCAGAATATCCCCTGATAGGAATGATCAATGATCCTGATCCTGTCCCTTCTATCAATACTTTTCTTTCTCATGTTCATGGGCGTTCCCATCGCCATTGCCCTGGGCATTTCCACCACCATCAACCTGATAATTTTCACTGATATGGACCTTCTCTTCATCGGTCAGAACATTTACGGGGCCCTGGACAATTATGCTCTTTTGGCTATCCCCTTTTTCATCTTGGCCAGCAACATCATGGCAGAGGCGGGTATTGCCAGAAGATTGCTGGCTTTTGCCGAGACCCTTACCGCCGGCGTCACCGGAGGGCTTGGGATGGCCGGCGTTATGGCCTGTGCCATTTTCGCGGCCATTTCCGGTTCAAGTGTGGCCACAGTTGTCTCCATCGGGACAATAGTAATCCCGGGGATGATCGAAGAAGGCTACGACAAAAAATTTGCCACTGCCCTGATTTCCTGCTCCGGGTCGCTGGGCATACTTATCCCCCCCAGCATCTTGATGATTATCTTCGGAGTGCTCGCCGATGTGTCCATCGGAAAGCTATTCGCTGCAGGAATGCTTCCCGGAGTGATATTGACCCTCATGCTCATGGCTTACGTCCACATCATCGCCAGGAAGAGGAACTACCCGAGATCTCCAAGCCTCCCATTCAAGGAAAGAATGAAAAAGATTATAGAAAATGCCTCGGCCCTGACGATTCCCCTGCTGGTTTTAGGGGGCATTTATGGGGGTGTGGTCACACCAACCGAAGCAGCCACCTTGGCCATTTTTTTGGGCCTCTTTATGGGCTTTTTAGTTTATAAGGAATTGAAGGTTAGAAAATTACCTCGTATCTTTTTGCAGTCTGCGGAAATGTCCTCCATGATTCTTATAATACTGGCTTTTGCCTATTCATTCGCCTTTTTGCTTTCTTTCTTTCGAATCCCCGACATCCTCACGGAGATGATGTTTAATGCGGGAATCTCCTCCTGGATGTTTCTCCTCTTAATCAATATCATTCTCTTTTTCGCAGGGGATTTCATGGATCCTTCTTCCATCATGTTGATCTTCACGCCATTGATCGTTTCTTTGGGATCGGCTCTGGGCATTAACCTGATACATCTCGGCATAGTCGTCACCATGAACCTGGAAATCGGCCTTATTACACCACCGGTGGGATTTAACCTTTATGTGGGAAGCTCCCTTTCTCAACTACCTCTTTATGAGGTTATGAAGGCATCAATTCCGATGATGATCATAATCGGGATTGCCCTTCTCCTCATCACCTACGTCCCATCTCTGAGCCTCATCATTCCAAAGCTGATTTTCGGGTCTGCCTGAGGCTGCCATATGATGAACGATAAAAAATGCCTGTTCCTGTTAAGTTTGATTAGAGCCAGCAAACGGCTGACGGGCGTCTTCAATATTCTGGAGAACGTTGACCGTCCGTTGATTTCAGCAGTATTATAAAGTTGACTTAAGGAGGATATGCCTGTGGAACCAATAAACCAGGATGATGTCATTCAGATACTCAGGATGATAGAGGGATCGACCGTTGATGAACTATCCCTGGAAATGGGCGACCTGAAGTTAATTGTAAAGCGGAAGAGCGGAAAAACAAAATCCATTCAGGAGTTGGACCATACCCCTGAAGAATCGACAGACACGGGGCTTCTTGAAAAACCGGCGGCGGTAAAGAGTCAAGATGTCGATACCACAATGTGCGCTCATCCGGAAGAAAAGGATTATCTCGATAAAAAGGGGCTTATACCGATTAAAGCCCCTATGTTGGGAACCTTCTATAGAGCTCCCAAGCCTGGGGCTCCTCCCTTTGTAGAAGTGGGTCAATTGGTGGCCCCTGATGATACGGTGTGCATTATTGAAGTGATGAAACTCTTTAATACGGTGAAAGCGGGAATGCGGGGCCGCATCGCTAAAATTTTTCCGAAGGATGCTCAAATGGTGGAATTCCAGCAAACACTCTTCCTGGTGGAAGAAGTTGCTTATGAAGAAGAGTCTGCGGAGCAGCGCGGCTAATGAAGGCGATCTCGCGCGTATTGATTGCTAACCGAGGCGAAATAGCCGTTCGCATCATACGGGCTTGTAGGGACATGGGAATAGAAACAGTCGCGGCGGTTTCGGAGGCGGATAAGGAAAGTCTGCCGGCGAGAATGGCCGACAGGGCTGTATGTATAGGCCCTCCTCCGTCCAGTGGAAGTTATTTGAAGGTAGGGACGATCATTTCCGCAGCCCTTGGAACGGGTGCTGGCGCCATTCATCCGGGGTACGGTTTTCTGGCGGAACAGCCTGATCTTGTCGAGGCCTGCACTCAATACGGCTTAATCTTTATAGGGCCAAAAGCGGATAACATCAAAAAAATGGGCGACAAACTCCTGGCCCGAAAAATAGCCGGGGATTTGGGGGTTCCGGTTATACCGGGATCGGATATGGTTCGCGATCTGAAAGAGGTTATGAAAGCGGCTGACAAGGTGGGTTATCCGGTCCTTCTGAAGGCGGCTGCGGGAGGCGGTGGAAAGGGGATCAAGATTGTAATGCAGCCCGGGGATGTAAAGACGGTCTTTGATGAGGCCTCAGCCGAAGCCCGCGCGTCTTTCGGGGATGATAAGCTTTATGTAGAACATTATATTCCGAATGCGCGGCATATTGAGGTTCAGATTGTCGGGGACCGTTTTGGAAATTTCGTTCACCTGTTTGAGCGCGATTGTTCTCTTCAACGCCGCTATCAGAAAATGCTTGAAGAAGCGCCGTCTCCAGTAGTGTCCACCCAAATCAGAGAGGAAATCTGCAGGGCGGCGTTAACCATCGCTGAGTATATAGAATATGAAAACGCCGGAACGGTTGAGTTCATACTGGATAAGGATACCGGGCGATTTTACTTCCTTGAAATGAATACCCGAATTCAGGTGGAACATCCTGTGACCGAGATGATAACGGGAATAGACCTGGTTAAAGAACAAATCCGGGTAGCCGGGGGGCACCCTCTCAGCTTTTCCCAGGAGGAGATATGCTTGACCGGCCATGCAATCGAGTGCCGCATAAATGCCGAATTGCCGGAGGCGGGTTTTCGACCGTCTCCGGGTCGTATCACGCAATGGAGGCCTCCCGAAGGGCCAGGCATACGAGTAGACAGCCATTGCTATCCGGGATACTTTGTTCCCCCATACTACGATTCACTTCTTGCAAAGGTTATCACCGCAGGGAGGGACCGCTTTCAGGCTATCGAACGTATGCACTACGCTTTGAACAACTTTATTGTTTCCGGTGTGGATTCAACAATCCCCTTTCATCAGTTTATACTGAAACACACCGATTTTATTAAGGGAGAAGCAAACACGCGGTGGATAGAAGATATCTTACACGAGGAGTGTTGATGCCATGAAGGAGATCACCTTTGTTGATACCACATTAAGGGACGGCCACCAGAGTCTCTGGGCAACACGGATGAAAACGGCCCACATGCTTCCGATTGCGCCGATACTGGATGAGGCGGGGTTCAAATCCATAGAGTTAATGGGAACGGTGCATTTTGACGCCTGTCTCCGTTACCTGCGCGAAAACCCCTGGGAGAGGATCCGGCTTCTGGCGAAGGCGGCGCCGAAAACTCCTCTGGGCGCCTTGATCCGGAGCAAATCTCTCACCAGTTTTAATATTGTGCCCGATTCCGTCATCGCTCTCTGGATAAAGCGCTGCGCAGCCAATGGGCTAAGACGGCTCATGATTTTCGACGCCTTGCACGACTGGAGCAATCTTTCCGAATCGGTACCGTTGGCCAAGTCTCTGGGGGTGAAAGTTGCGGTACCACTGGTCTATTCACTCAGCCCTGTGCATACTGACGAGTTTTATGCACAAAAAACAGTAGAGATGATTGAGCGTTTGAAGCCCGATGTGGTCATGATCAAGGACTCGATTGGGCTTCTGACACCTGAGCGCACCAGGACACTGGTGCCGGCGATTAAAAAACACATCGGGAAGCTGCCCTTGGAAATGCACTCCCATTGCACCACAGGACTCGCTCCTCTCTGTTGTTTAGAATCCGCCAAATTGGGTGTTGAGTCGATTTATACCTGCGTCTCGCCTCTCGCCAATGGTCCGTCCCACCCCTCGGTGGAAAATATGACAATGAATCTTCGCAGATTAGGTTTTGCTCCAAAGATAGATGAGAAGGCGGTCGAAGCCGTTGCAGACCATTTTAGATACATTGCCAAGAGGGAGGGCAAACCATTGGGGGCGCCTGTTGAATACGACGCCTTCCAATATATCCATCAGGTGCCCGGGGGAATGATCAGCAATTTGCAATTTATGCTGTCCCAGAGAGGGATGGAGCATCGGTTGGAAGAAGTCCTGGAAGAGGTAAGCGTGATTCGCGAAGAGTGGGGTTATCCCGTTATGATTACCCCATTTTCACAGATCGTAGGCACCCAGGCGGTATTGAATTGTTTGTTGGGTGAGCGGTATAAAGTGGCGACAGAGGAGGGAATCAGGTATATATTGGGGCATTACGGAGCCAGCCCCGCCCCCGTAAACCAGAATGTCAAGGATAAAATAACCAGCCTGCCCGAGGCCAAGAGCTTGTTAAACTGGAAGCAGCCACAGCCATCCACAGATGACCTGCGCCGAGAGGTTGGCCGTCCGGGAATCTCCGATGATGAACTCTTACTCCGGGTCCTGTTCCCGGAGGAACATGTTGACGCCACGCTTGCCGCAGGGCCGATCAACACAGACTACCCAACCGGAAGCAAGCCCGTAATGGCTCTCATCGAAGAGTTAACAAAAAGAAACGATTATGGCTATATTAAGATCCAAAAAGAAGGTTTTTCCCTAACTATTCAGAGAACGTCAACGAAATAGGAACGGCGTATCCAGATACTCACTACCAGCTCTATGCCCGCATCACCGGCCAGGAGATCGTGAAAAAAAGCTGCTCTCTTTGTTCATAAAAAAAATGCATTGTCCGGGCTGCGCAGCAGCAAGAGGCAGTACATGGCTCGTTTAATGGTTCCCGGGCGCGGGGTGCACCGGGCAAAACCTCTTGTCGCTTCGCGATCCGGACGACATGTCGTCCGTGCCACCCCAACAACATCCTTCATCAATTATGGGCGGTAATTGGACTGTAATACCATTGATCAATATGTTGCTGATCAAAGTGGATAATTCTATAAAAAATATTCTTCTCCACAGAGCGCCAGGAGATGTTCTGCCCGCTGAAAGTAAGCCTAACACCGAGAGGCCGTTTGCTGCCTTTGACGTAAAAAAGATCTATCAAGGATGGATCAAACTGAAAACTCGAACCCCTTTCTGCACATTCTTGAAGTGCATGACGCCCCGGTCGTACAGAGAGATCTTGTCCTCAATACGACGGGCGGTCTCGGTACCAACTGGAATGTCTCCAT
>JAFDED010000069.1 GCA_019310535.1 Deltaproteobacteria bacterium | reverse complement strand
CTATCGGCTCGAAGCGAGGACAAAGATACCTTTTTTCCTCGCCGGAGGATCTCCTCGCATAACTCCTCCAGCCGCGGGTGGTCCGAAAGTGCCGTTCCCACCAATCCCACGGTGTCCAGATATTCCGGAACCGTATCCAGTGTTTCCTTCAGCCTCTGAAAAGAAACGACTCTTGGTGGTCGGTAAAGAAAACCAGTGGCGCAAAATCGGCAGCCCCGGCCGCATCCTCGCCCTGTTTCCACGAGAAACATCCGGCCGAACTCGGCCTCCGGGCTGTGCAACTGGCTTGCCGCTCCACCGGAGAGCATGTCATTCAGGCGAAGGGCCTTTATACGGGCAGGTGCTTTCCCCAATGGTGTAAAAGCGCGGAGAATTCCAGAACGTGCATACATTACCCGATAATGGCGCGGCACATAGATGCCGGGCAGATCAGCCAGGCAAGAAATCGCCTTCTCGCGCTCCGCATTATCTCGAGCATGAGCTACCAGCACTTCCAGCATTCGATCTATTATGGGTTCCGCCTCCCCCAAGACGAAGAAATCCATAAAATCACCCAGCGGCTCAGGATTCAATGAAACGGCCACACCACCGGCCATCACCAGTGGATGATTCTCGCCTCGCCGTGAACTCTCGGGAGGTATTTTATTATGAGAGAGAATATGGAGGACATTGATGAAATCATTTTCAAAAGAAACGGAAAAGGCCGCAACAGAGAAAGCGTTCAGGGGTTTTCCGGATTCTTCTGACCGAAGGGGTGCCCGGGTACCTCTGCCATTTCTATCTGATAAAAAAAAACGCTCGCAGACCACATCCGGATGGCGGTTCATGAGGCTGTAAAGAAGCTGAAAACCAAGATTGGCCATTCCAACGCGGTACAAACTGGGATAAATCAGGGCGATTGGGAGTCGGTTGCTCCACGATTTGCGAATAACCCCCTTTTCCAGATCAACACGCAGCCGATTCACCGCTGTGTGCCGTCTTTTCTCACCAGGCGCTGAGAGTGTCCGGCTCCAGTTACCGGCTCGTAGCTCATCCATGGCCTATACTCCGGAGGCGCCGGCAAAAATGCGATCGTTATCCGCAGAGAACGCAGAGGGATTGCAAGGGCTGGGTTTATCCCCGTCCGAAAGCGTAAGGGAACATCGGGGCTGCATCGATTTCTATCCTGTATCTAATCTATGGAGCATATTTCCGCACACGATTGGGTTCGTTTGTGGGGTTCAGCTTCGGACGGGGATAAACCCAGCCCCTCTTTTATAATTTACCATGTATGTTTGTACGCTATTTTCGGCCACATGATACAATAGTCTCTGCGATCTCCGCGGTTAACGATCGAGCGTTCCCAGGGGATTCCGGGCGCATCAATCGGCCTGCTTTCTTAAAAATGCCGGAATGTCGTAATCGGCATCGTCCATCAGTGAATCATCAACCACTATCCCGATGCTTTTGGGTTCCTTGCGAGGCCTCCCAAATCCGAGCTGTGCGGGATCTTCTTCATTCACCTTTTCTTGCTGCTGTTTGCGCAGGAATGTGGGCACATCCAGGTTTCCTGGTGCTTTCTCGTGCAGGACGTGGAGACGCTGAGTCTCAGGGGGTTCTTTTTGCTGTATTTGTGAACCGAAGCCGGTGGCGATGACTGTTACTCGGATCTCATCCTCCATAGCATCATCAATGACCGCCCCGAAAATGATGTTGGCATCCTCATCCGCTTCGCGCTGGATGATGCCGGCGGCCTCCGTAACCTCATGGATTCCCAGACTGCTGGCGCCTGTGATGTTAATGAGCAAGCCCCGGGCGCCACTTATGGTCTCCTCCTCCAGCAACGGACTATGAATGGCTTTTTGTGAGGCCTCCTGTGCCCTGTTGTCGCCTGAGGCAGTACCTATGCCCATTCGTGCTTTGCCCATGTGCGACATTATGGAGCGAATATCCGCGAAGTCCAGGTTGATGAGGCCGTGGACAGTTATCAGGTCAGAAATACCCTTGATCGCCTGATAAAGTATCTCATCGGCTCTCTTGAACGCATCAATGATAGAGGTGTTTTTACCGGAGATGTTCAACAATCCCTGGTTGGGGATGGTGATGAGGGTATCCACGTACCCCTGAAGTTCCATAATGCCCTCGTCAGCCTGGCGCATGCGGCGTCTTCCTTCGAACAGGAAGGGTTTGGTGACCACGCCGATTGTAAGAGCTCCCGATTCTTTGGCTATATTGGCTACCACTGGCGCACCGCCTGTGCCCGTGCCACCGCCCATGCCCGTTGTAATAAATACCATATCGGCCCCGTCCAGAACCTCGCGAATCTTCTCAGCATCCTCCATGGCTGCACTGCGACCCACCTCCGGATTCCCGCCTGCTCCGAGGCCACGGGTCAGCCGGCTCCCCAACTGAATTTTGATGGTCGCCCGGGAGTTTCGCAATGCCTGAAGGTCAGTATTGGTCACTATAAATTCTATGCCCTTGAGGTTAGAATCTACCATGTTATTGACGGCATTTCCTCCGCCTCCCCCCACTCCAATGACGACAATATTCGCGGAGTTTTCAAATTTATCTTCCAGTTCTATCATCACACCCCTCCTTGTAAGACTCAGAGCTGCCGCATGTTCTGCGTACACCCATTGTGGCAATTCCTATTGCATTGTTACCCCGGGTGATATGTGTATAATCAAAATACCTCGACAAACCATCGCTTCATCCGTTCTGTGATTTTGGAAAAAAGATTTCTTTCGCGAGGTCGAAACGACCCATTGCCTCCCGCCCGATTGTTGTTCGCGCCATAGAGTACCAAGCCAACTCCCGTCGCATACATGGGTGAATTCACTACATCAACCAGACCGCCGATCCCATTGGGATATCCTCGCCTTATGGGCAAGTTAAAGATTTTTTCGGCCATTTCAGGAAAGCCGGGCATAATGACCGATCCCCCTGTGAGAACCACCCCTGAGGGGATGCAGGATTCGAAGCCGCTGCGCACCATTTCGCGATAGGAAAGGCTGAGGATCTCCTCCACACGAGGCTCGATGATTTCTCCCAGGATCTGGCGGGAGAGGATTCTGGGTCGCCGCCCCCCCACGCTAGGTACCTCGAGGGTCTCTTCATTTTCGATCATCGAAGTCAGGGCGCAACCGTACTTACGCTTTATTTTTTCAGCTTCAGCAATGGGTGTGCGAAGCCCCACCGCAATGTCGTTGGTCAGATGGTCTCCGCCGAGGGATATCACCGCAGTATGCTTGATGCTCCCCTCGACAAACACGGCGATATCAGTGGTTCCACCCCCCACATCTATCAGAGTGACCCCCAGCTCTTTCTCATCAGCGCTCAGAACCGCCTCTGAGGCGGCCAATTGCTGTAAGACGATGTCCGCCACCTCCAGGCCGCTGCGATTGCAGCTTCGTACGATATTCTGGGCGGAGGTCACCGCACCGGTTACGATATGGACCCTGGCTTCAAGACGGACCCCAGACATCCCAATGGGGCGCGTAATGCCGTCCTGGTCATCCACGATGAACTCCTGGGGAAGGATGTGGATGACCTCGCGGTCCATGGGTATAGCCACTGCACGCGCCGCATCGATCACGCGTTTCACATCCACGTCGGTGACTACGCGATTACGCACCGCAATTACCCCATGGCTGTTGAATCCCTTGATATGTCCCCCTGCTATGCCGGTGTAAATGGAGTTCACCTGGCAACCCGCCATCAGCTCCGCCTCCTCCAACGCCCGACGAATAGAGTTGACAGTGCTGTCAATGTTGACAACCACCCCCTTGCGCAACCCCTTGGATGGGTGGCTCCCAACACCAATGATGTCCACACCATCATCCGCAATCTCGCCAACAATGGCACAGATCTTGGTCGTTCCGATGTCAAGGCCGACTATCAATTTCTCTTTTGGTTTCATAATTAACCACCTACCTTTCCAAGGAGCTCACATGCGAAAGCGTACAACCACCCTGTCAGGGTAATCCAGGTCAATGAGAGAAGCCGCATGACGCCTCCCTTCACGCTTCAAAACCTGCAGAACCATGTGAAGCCTGTCAATTTTTTCCAATACATTTTCGCTTCCAAGCAAAATCGGTGTCCTGTTGCCCTCCAACACCAGAGTCAGTCCCAGCACAGGATCCATATGAACTTCGGAGATGGAGCTTGGCAGCATGTTTTTATTATGGCGGAAAAACGTTATGACACCAACGGCTTTCTCCAGCATCTGCCGAGACCCGGGGCTGGCTTCAATCGTATTTTTTGTATCCAGCCCGGTAATAACGGGGAAGTCCAGTCCATCCTCGGCTGTAGCACGCGCGAACAGCACCCCTTGATCATCGACGTAATAGAATTGATCCAGGTGAACCAGGGCAACGGGCGTTCTTTCGACAACGTGCATTTTGATTTTATGGGGCAGTTCCCGTTGAACATCCATATCCCTAATCCAGGGATGGGCCAGGCCCTGCCGGGCTATATCTTCGAGATTGCGTGCCAGGATATTGTCTCCCGGCCACAGATCCATGGTTGCCAGGAGATCCTGGCGCGCCACCCGTTTCAGCCCGGTAACTTCGATGGATTTTACCTCTAACGCCGGTGAGCTCAGCAGGCAAACCACCACCACAGCGCCAGCCATGACAAACGCAACAGCAACGATGATTAAATAAAAAGCGCTCATCATAGCCCTGGTAAATCCGCGGATGTTCCTCCGGATTCTGCGTTGCGCTGAATCCACTTTTCGGCTTTGCCGGCAGCGGTCAATAAGACTGTAATCGATGGAGACTGTATTCATTACATTCAAGTCCGCAACTCATCGGAAGGCACGCCCGATTCACGTAGATCCGATCTTGAGCCTTGCCCCCTGCACCAGGCGATGGCACAACTCGTCGAACGTAATCCCCGCCCCGCGTGCAATCTCAGGAATGAGGCTCGTAGTGGTCATTCCCGGCAGCGTGTTGACCTCCAGGATATAAAACTCCCCTTTTTTGTCCATCATCATGTCCACCCGTGTGGTGCCCTCGCATCGGAGGGATCGATGGGCATCTAAAGCCAGACGGCATGCTCTTTCGTAAGACAACCGGTCCAACGGCGCCGGAAAGACATGATCCGATCCGCCATCTGCATACTTTGCCTGGTAGCTGTAAAATTCATCCAGACGCGGAATGATCTCGATAGCACCCATAGCCCTGTCATCCAGCACACCCACCGAAATTTCCCGTCCATCGATGTACTGCTCAACCAGGATCTCGCGGTCATACCGGAAAGCGAGCTCCCGGGCTTCGTCCATCTGATCAGGGTGCTTGACGATGGTAACCCCTACGCTTGATCCCTCCCGGGAGGGTTTTACAACCCACGATGGCCCAGGAGGCATTTCTCCAGGATCAAAGCTTCCGGTGCTCAATACTACGCTTTCCGGAACGGGAAGACCCTGCTGACGGAATATCTGTCGGCTAAAAACCTTATCCATGGCAAGAGCGCTGGCCAGGACCCCTGAGCCGGTATAGGGGATGCGGAGTATTTCCAGCAGGCCCTGCATCCCTCCATCCTCGCCAAATTTGCCATGAAGCGCATTAAAGGCGGCATCCATCTTGATCCCGACCAACCGGGCCGCAACGTCTTCCCGAACGTCAACGGGGATCACTTCATAGCCTCTCTGTTCCAGGGCTTGAATAACACATCGTCCGGTATTCAGCGAGACTTCCCGTTCAGCGGATATGCCGCCCATCAGGACGCCTACTTTCAATATCTTCCTCCTTTGCATCCCGGATTCATCCCGATGTGCCCAGGGTCCTGATTTCGGGATCGAGATCAATACCTGCCTCCAGTTTCACTCTTTCGCGGGCTTTTTCCATCAAATATATGACATCCGCGGCGCGAGCGTGCCCACGGTTAATAATGAAATTGGCATGGACCTCAGAGATCTGAGCATCGCCACATCGGCGGCCTTTCATCCCGGCGGCATCGATGAGCCTGCCGGCATAGTCTCCCGTCGGATTCTTGAACATACATCCTGCGCTGGGATAGCGCAGAGGCTGAGTCCGCATGCGGTTTTTCATAAATTCCCCCATGGTGCGACGGACCTCTGAGGCCTCCCTCGAAAACAGGCGAAAAAATGAACCTGAGACCGCTGATTCCGAGGGTAGTTGCATCGTACGGTATGTAAACCGCAAATCTTTCACGGCCACCTTCCATTGCTCACGCCTTGTGTTTACCAAACAGACGTGCGTTATTCTTTCTGCAACAGAGTGCCCCGCAGCCCCGGCATTGGTGGCAACAGCGCCCCCTATGGTTCCCGGAACGCCCGCTAAGAAATCTATTCCGGAGAGTCCGTGAGCAGCGGCAAAACCCAATAATCTCCTGATATGGAGACCCGCTCCGGCATACAGCTCCATATGCCCGGATTCGTGCTTTATTATCCTGATGTGATCAAGCCCCCGACCAACCCGAATGACCACTGCCTCGATTCCTCCGTCGAGCACCAACAGGTTGGTGCCATTACCGATGATTACAAACGGAACATCGTGGTCGCGGCAAAAGGACATGGCCTCCATAAGCTCCCTTTCATCCCCGGGGTGGACAACAGCCCAGGCAGGACCTCCGATGCGGATGGAAGTAAGCTTGCTCATGGGGACATCGTAATCCATCCTGCCCTCGACAATTCGCTCAAGGGCGGATAGCACTTTACGTTTCACTGCAGTCGCTCCATAAGCTCAATTCCCACTTTCCAGATATTTCCGGCCCCCAGGGTGATCACCATGTCGCCCGGTTGAAGAATGGCCTCAACCTCAGGCACCAGATTGGCCATTTCCTCGACCCAGTAAACGTTTCGCTGGCTGCTCCGCTTTATTCCGTCCACCAGCCGGAGTGCGGAAACGCCCTCCATTGCTTCCTCGCCTGCCGGATAAATATTCGTGATGAACAAGACATCCGCCTCGGAAAAGGCTGTCAAAAACTGGTGAAAGAGGTAGTGAGTCCGTGTATATCGATGAGGCTGGAACAGCACCACTATCCGCCGGTTCCACCCCTCGCGCGCAGCCCTCAGCGTTGCCTTTATCTCCTCGGGATGATGGCCGTAATCGTCAACCACCATGATCCCCCGGTGCTCACCCCGAATCTGAAACCGGCGCTGAACACCGCTGAACTCTTGGATTCCCTCACGGATCGTGGTGAAGTCGAGTTCCAGCTCCATACCCAGGGCAATGGCGGCCAGTGCATTTCGAACGTTGTGAAGCCCGGGCATATGGAGTTGCACATCTCCCAGTCTCCTCTCGTGATGATGCACCGTAAATCGTGTGACTAACCCTTGAAACCCGATGTTGTCAGCGATGAAATCCGCTTTGGGATTCAGGCCGTAAGTTCTGGCTGTGCGCTCCACACGAGGCAGTATCTCCTTGATATTCACGTCATCCAGGCACAAAATGGAAGCCCCGTAAAAAGGAACCTTGTTGATAAACTGGAGGAACGTTTCTTTTATCTCTGCAATATCACTGTAGTGATCAAGGTGTTCGGCATCGATGTTGGTGACCACCACTATAGTCGGGCTCAGCTTCAGAAAAGACCGGTCGCTTTCATCCGCCTCGGCCACCAGGAACTCTCCCTGACCCAGCTTTGCATTGGATCCCAGGCTATTGAGTCGGCCGCCGATGACCGCCGTCGGATCCAGTGCTCCTCGGGCCATAACGGTGGCAATCATGGATGTTGTGGTGGTCTTACCGTGTGAGCCCGCCACAGCAACGCCGTATTTGAGGCGCATAAGCTCGGCAAGCATCTCGGCCCTCGGGATCACCGGGATGGAACGCCGCCGCGCCGCAACAACTTCCACATTATCCGGAAGGACCGCCGAAGAGACCACCACCACGTGAGCGCCTTCAGCGTGATCAGGCCGGTGTCCATATCGGACCCGAATACCGAGGGAAGCCAGACGCCGGGTTATATCCGTCTCCTGCAGGTCTGAGCCTGAGACCTCATACCCCATGTTCAGGAGAACTTCGGCAATGCCGCTCATCCCGATGCCTCCGATGCCTACAAAATGGATCTGCTGGATCTTCTTAAACATACTCTCCCAGCCTTTTACGCCGCTGTGTTTAGGGCGCCGGTCGGCCTTTCCGACACAGCGGACGACGAGATGTTGAGCAATATCCCCGATGCGATCAAAGAAACCAGAAGCGAAGTGCCGCCGTAAGACACGAACGGCATGGGCAGGCCCTTCGTGGGCAAAAGCCCAAGCGTCACGCCCATGTTTACAAGGGCCTGAATGCCCAGCATGGCCGTGATCCCCATGGCCAGCAAACAGCCGAAGGGGTCGGTCATCCTGTATGCTATCCTGACGCCTCTCCAGACCAATATCAAGAAAAGCGCCAGCACCAGAGCCGTTCCCACAAAGCCAAGCTCTTCTCCGATCACGGCATAGATAAAGTCCGTATGAGGCGCCGGCAGGAAAAACAACTTTTGCTTCCCTTGACCGAGGCCCTGCCCCCAAAGACCTCCCGAGCCAAAGGCGATAAAGGACTGTGTAATCTGAAATCCCGCCCGCTGAGGATCGATCCACGGATTAAGAAAGACCAGGATGCGCGCCAATCGATATTCCGCCCTGGCGATGAGCAAATAAAAGATGGGAAATGAACCAAGAGCGGTCAGGAAGAGATACCGAACCTTAGTCCCCGCAATGAACATCATCAGCAACACTATCACCACCAGCATGATGCTCGTACCGAAATCGGGCTCCTTCATAATCAAAAAAAGGGCAACAAGAGAAATGAGCATGTTTGGCAAGAACCCGATGGAAAATGTTTTGATTTTTTCTTGCTTTTTGCTCAGGGAGTAACTCATGAAGATAACGATAGCCAGTTTGGCCACCTCGGATGGCTGAAAGACAACCGCTCCCGCCTGAAGCCATCGTGTAGCCCCGCCGATGGAACGGCCAAACCCCGGTATATGCAAGAGTGTCAACAATGCCAGCCCAATGCCTAATATCGGATACGACAGGCGATAGTAAAAGCGATAGGGGATTCTCATCACAACAAACATCAAGAACACGCCGGCCAATGAAAACAGGGCCTGACGCTGGAGGTAGTAATACTGATTACCGAAATTCTCCAGCGCAAGGATACAGCTCGCGGAGTACACCATGGTGACCCCTAATCCCACCAACGAAAGCACAATAAACAAAACCACGGTATCGGGGTGTCTTACCATTTCGCCCTTCTTTTAAGAAACCATCTCCCCTGTTTCAGCACCATGTTAAACAAATCCGAATTTCGAATATCAAAGGTTCAAAACCTGTTCATTATCTTCGAGTTATAGGGCCGAAGACTTTCATGAGTTCCGTTGATTCTTGTTCTAAATCTTTTCACTCGTTTTCTAGTTCCACATCGCCTTTCATTAGCCTCTTTAAGGCAGATTTTAATTCTCATTTATCATTTGGCGGTTTCCGTTGCATGTGCAAATAACCCATTGCGCCTCAAGGGCCGGCGTTCACCGCGGCTCTGGGCATATGATCCGATTCCGGGAGACATTTCACGGTCTCCTTGAAAAATTTTCCCCGGTGCTCGTAATTGGTGAAAGCATCAAAGCTTGCGCACGCGGGCGACATCAGCACTACGTCATGGGGAACGGCATATTCTGAAGCCAAATAGACCGCCTCTTCCAGACTGGAGACAACTTCTATGGGAGCCGCCCCATCCAGTTCTTCGGCCAGGCGGTACCGAGCCTCACCGAACAGGATCAATTGCCGAACACACTTCGAGACAGCCTGACGCAAGGGAGTCATATCATCTCCCTTGGCCCGGCCTCCCGCCAGCAGGATCACCGGCTGTGAAAAGCCCTGAAGCGCTCGAACCACTGCAGCCGCATTGGTGGCCTTGGAATCATTGTAGTAATCCACGCCGTTGATCTGTCTGACCCACTCCAACCGATGTTCCAGGGCGGAAAATTTTTCCATGGCCTCCATGGCCCTCTCCGGCGGGCAACCCATAAGCCTGGCTGCAGCCAGCGCCGCAGCCATGTTTTCCAGATTATGATGTCCTTGAAGTCGAATTCCACCCAGGGGGTAAATCTCCTCCCGCTCCGGGGTCAAACGAAAACTTATGCATTTGTCCTCGATGGCGACACATGGTGCTTTACAATTTCCCCGCCCGATTCCAACCACCCATGCACGGATTGATGGGATCATACTCCTCACCAGGGGGTCCTCCAGATTGACCACCGCAAAATCCTCAGACTCTTGCCTTGAAAAAATCCGCGCCTTGGTTGCCGCGTATGTCTCCAGGCTCTCGTATCGATCCAGATGGTCTTCGGCCACGTTTAACAGGATGGATATCCGGGGCCTGAAGTACCGGACATATTCCAACTGAAACGAGCTGACCTCGACCACGATGAGGTTGAGCTCTCTCTGGAGCTCGACACACGAGATGAGGGGAATGCCGATGTTTCCCGCAACGGTCACGCGTCTTCCTGCCCGCCGAAACATTTGGCCCAGCAACTCTGTGGTGGTGGTTTTGCCATTGGTGCCCGTAACGGCCAGCATGGGAACACGGATGTACCGGCAGGCCAGTTCGATTTCGGAAATGATCTCGATTCCTGCGGCATGTGCCTCGTCAAGCGGCTCACGCCATGGGGGAACGCCAGGGCTGAGGATGATAAGGTCTGAGTTTAAGAAGGTCTCCCTGGAAAATCCTCCCAGCTCGAGCCGGACTCCGGAAGAACGGAGCTCCTCCAGACACTGTTGATCGGCCAACTGAGGGGCTTCGTCCGTGGCGATCACGCGGCCAGCCCTTGAGGACAGGAATCGAGATGCTTCAAGACCGGACCGGCCAAGACCTACAACCAGAACCTGTTTCTCTTTCAACTCCATATCCACCCCCGAGAGCGGGGATAAACCCGGCCCCTACGATTGCATGAGAGATTTTTGGGGAATTTCTCTTTTGGAATTTATTTTCCGCCTTTCGCAAGGCATTGTGTTTTGCCGGGGCGTGTCTTGATTTAGCCTCACCCTGTCAATTTTAACGGTCATTATCGAGGTGTTCCCTGTTCAAATCTCTGCTGAAAAATCACCCGGCACACCTGGCCTTGCTCCACTTTTTTTCCCGGTATCGGTTCCTGTGCAACAGCCCATCCGCTTCCCACAACATTGATCCTCACTTTCGTCCGCTGTGCCCAGCGAAGGACATCTCGCATGTGCTTGCCTCGAAGGTCCGGCATTGTGCCATTCCCACCCGAAGGCGCGGCCGCGCCATCCTTTTTTCCCTTCAAGGCGAGAGACTCGCCGCGATGGGGCATCGCACGCGGGGCAGGTGCGGCGGCCACTTTGAGGGAGGGGGTTAACCTCTCTCCTGCGTGCTCCGGGTGGATACCCATATCCTGAAGGGCCGTTTTCATGACATTTCGAAATACCGGAGCGGCAACACTGCCTCCATACACCCTGCCCTCCGGCTCATCTATCACTACCAATATGGCCAGCCTGGGATTGGATGCGGGGGCAAACCCGACGAATGCAACAACAACTTTGTCTTCGAAGTAAGCCCTGGCGATGGGATCAACTTTCTGAGCCGTGCCGGTCTTGCCCGCCACGGGGTAACCAGCGATCATCGCCCGATGACCGGTTCCATCGCGGGAGACGACGGTGCGCATGAGTCGCGTCATCTGCGCGGCGCTCTTCGGGGAAATCACTCTACGCACTACTCTGGGCCTGTTCTCTTTCAACACGCGCCCGTTACTGTCAACCACACGACTCACCACATAGGGCTTCATTAAAACTCCATCATTGGCAATGGCGCAAAGTGCTGTAAGAATCTGGATACCGGTCACGGAGATACCCTGTCCAAAGGATATTGTCCCTTCCGCCATCCGGGACCACTTTCCAGGTGGATGGAGAATTCCCGCGCGCTCGCCGGGAAAATCGATGTCCGTGGTACTTCCAAAACCAAAATTTCGGAGGTATTTGTAGAAGCGCTCCTTACCTAATGTGCTTCCCACTTTTATCGCCCCGATATTGCTGGAATACTTCAAAATCTGTCCTAGAGAAAGCCACCCGTGCGGCCTCATATCATGGATGGTTCGCCCAAAGAATTCATAGGCGCCTTTTTCGCAATAAAAGATATCGTTCATTCGCACCGCGCCGGCGTCCAGAGCGGATGCAAAGAGAAAAACCTTGAATATGCTGCCCGGCTCAACAAGGTCTGTGATGACGCGGTTTCGCCATTGAGAAGGATTGAATTCCCAGAATTTGTTGGGGTTATAGGATGGATAGTTGGCCATGGCCCTGATTTCCATAGTATGAGGATCGGCGGCTATGATGAAACCGCTTTTGGCTCCGCTGTTCTTCACGCTCTGGGCCAACTCCTTCTCCGCCAGATACTGGAGTTTTTTATCGATTGTAAGATACAGACGGGTTGAGGTTCTTCGTGAATGCTCCCCGATGCCGTTGGACATCACAATCCTTCCCTTGGCGTCTCGGTCCACCGTGAAGCGTAAGGGCTCATCACGGAGAAATTTCTCATATTGTAACTCGATGCCCTCCAGCCCACGCGCATCCATTCCGGCGAAACCGATCACGTGGGCCGCCAGCCTATTGTGAGGATAAAAGCGTCGGCTTTCTTTGACAAATCCTATACCGCTCATTTTGAGCTTCTTTATCTTCTGTGCTTCCTGTTTTGTCGCCCATCGCTTCAGCCACACAAAGTGGCGTCCACCACGAAGCTTCCGTCTCAGGATTCCTGCGTCCAGCTTCAAGATTCGGCTGAGCTGCTTGAATTTTCCGGAATGGACATCCAGACGCTGCGGCTCCGCGAAGAGAGAATCCATCTGTAAGCTGACAGCCATTTCCTGACCTTTCCTGTCGTAGATGGTGCCGCGGGTGGGCTGGAGCGTGAGGGATCTCTGGTGCTGCCTTTCCGCCAGGCGGCTCAAACTCCGGGACTGAACCACTTGAAGTTGGTAGGTTCTGCCAAACACCGCTACAGTGGCGATAAAAAAGATGCATAGAAAGAGCAAAATGCGAAATCGGAACCATCTCCGCCTTTTATTCAGGTCGTTCATTTGAGCCATCGTACCTGTTGCCTCTCGGGCGGCTTCAGGCCCAATTTGCTTCGGGCCAGAGGTTCGATCCGCTCCGGCGACCGGAGAGAGGTCACCTTGATCTTCAACCACTCATGCTCCTGGAGAAGCTCGCGCCGCGCCTGCGTGGCCTCGGAGATCTCATATCCCATACGGACCATCTGAACTCGAATCCAGGTAACAAACAAGGCGACGGAAGTGCCCATGCAAAGAATCAGGATCGTCCTCCACAGATTCCACGACCACTTTGAGGCTGCGGTAGTCTTTTTACGCCGGTGCCGCCGTGGGACCACCAAATCCTCGCTGTGGCTGTTTACTTTCACCGGTACCTCACTCTCTCCCCGTCTCATTATGAGCGGCGATCTTTTCCGCCGCCCGGAGCCGCGCGCTGCGGGAGGCGGGATTGCGCTGTATTTCTTCCTTACCGGGAACCACGGGGCGCTTTGTAATAACCGAAAGTACGGGGCGCTTTCCGCATACGCATTGCGGTAAGCGGGGCGGGCACTCACAGCCGTGTTGATACGCACGGAAAGCCTGCTTTACCATTCGATCCTCAAGGGAATGAAAAGAGATGATACAAAACCGCCCTCCCACCGGTAACAGCTTAACACCTTTTTCAATGGCCACCCTCAGATTATGGAGCTCATCATTCACCATGATTCGAATGGCCTGGAACACCCGGGTGGCTGGATGGATCCGCGTCCTCCTTCTCACTGCAGGCGGAACAGCCTTCATGACGATCTCGGCCAGCTCCGTAGTGGTTTCTATGGGGCGGCGGCCCCGATGCCGTTCCAAGGCTCTGGCGATCTTTCCGGCATAGGGTTCCTCTCCGTATTCTCTGAAAATCCTTCGGAGTTCGTCCACTGAGTACCGGTTGACTATAGAGTATGCTGTTATGGATCCGGAAGGATCATACCGCATGTCAAGAGGTGCACTAACCGAGAAGCCAAAGCCTCGGTTCCGGCATGTCAACTGGTCCATGGATACACCCAAGTCCATCAGGATTCCGTCTAATTTTTCGATGCCAGCCCGCTGAAGCGCAATATCCAGGTTGGAAAAATTTTCATGGAACAGCCATACCCGATCTTCCGGCAGTACAGATCGGGCTCGCTCCAGGGCGGCGGGATCCAGGTCCAGCCCAATCACCCGCCCCCCCGGTGCGCTGCGATGAAGGATCTCCAGGCTGTGGCCTCCGCTGCCCACGGTTCCATCCAGATAAATCCCGCCGGGTCTGCACTGCAGCAATTGCATTGCCTCTTCCATTAGGACGGGGATATGCCTTGATCGCTGCATCGGTTTTTCCACCTCGGCGCCTTTCAGGAACACGGGCATGACTTTCCGGCGGCAAGGAAATCCCGCTTCATTCCCGCCGTGGACCTCGCGGTATACATGGCTCACGCGCTGGCCGTTTATTGCGTGAAAGTCATTTCGGGATTTCGATCCCATCAGACTCCCAACTCGAAAAGGATATGTCTTTTTTCCCTGGCCAACTCCGCCGCTGCCTGAAATTTCTCCTCCCACCGCTGTTTGTCCCAGATCTCGAACTTCTTTACCAGGCCCACGAATACAATCTCTCGGTCGAGCCGGGCATATTCTCTCAACACCGGGGGAATGAGAATACGACCCAACTTGTCGATGGTGCATTCGGTGGCACCCGAAATGAAGAAACGTTGAAAGGCCACCACCTCCTCCCGCATCATGGAGAGTTCGCCTATTTTTTGCTCAAGCTCCTCCCAACCGCCAAGTGGATACGCCACAAGGCATTGGTCATAAAAGTTGGTGATCACCAGTTGGGTCTCCCCGGCACCTTGCAGGGCCTCTCTGAATCGAGACGGCAAACTGGTGCGTCCCTTGGCGTCAATATTATGGTAGTATCTTCCGCGAAGCATGGGATTAATGGAGTTGCTATTTGTTAACCATTTTATGCCTTAATTTACCACTTTTTACCACCGACTCACAATATCGTTATGTTCCCCCTTTGTCAAGAGAAAAATGTTCTTTATTATTAAAATATTTATAGCATTCCATACCGGTGAAAAATCATCCAGAAAGCAGGTGGTGTGAATTACCAGCGAAAATGCTTCAAATTTAGCAGGCAAGTATAGAAGTTCAGGTCAGGGCTAGGAGGAGAGGATTTGGCCCAATTTTTGTTTCCTCTAACAGGTTTATTGACTGTGCGGGTCACCCGAGATAATGAAATTGAATCGGCAGGGAATAACTCTTGGCTGTCGAGGCGGATGAATAATATCAATTCCCCCTCGCATCACGGGTCATTCGGAAAAATTTTTATAACCGCGGCATGGAGGGAACCGCGCTGCAGCTTGACATCGATCTCCTCTCCCGGGGCAACATGGCCGGCATCCACCAGAACCTCGCCTGTGGCTCGCAGCCGCGTAATGCTGTATCCCCGATGAAGCGTCTGGAGGGGGCTCAATGCGGCGATTTGCGACATTTCTTTCTCCAGATGAGATCTAGCGCGAGACAGCAATTCTCGGACTCTCACGGACAGCCGATCCGAGAGGGCGGAGACGCGACGCCGGTGTTCAGGCAGGGCCCGTCCTGGATCGCGAGTCAAGAGAGCTTGCCATGCGAACGCACAACTTCTCCGCCGCGGCACCATTGCACGCTGGACAGCGTTGTGAATCCTTAATGCAGCATCATCCACTCGCAATCGAATATCGGACAGACGCCGCCTGGGGTCCTGTAATCGGCTGCCCGTCTCCTCAACGCTCCGTCTGGCATCTGCAAGTGCCTTCCGAACAGAATTTTCACAACGGCTCTGAAGTTCTCTGAGCCGCGCGACCAGGTCTCGATATGACGGAACCACAAGCTCCGCTGCGGCCGACGGGGTGGGTGCGCGCACATCTGCTGCAAAGTCGGCGATCGTATAATCAATCTCATGACCCACAGCGGAGACCACGGGAATACCCGACGCGGCAATGGCCCGGGCTACCACCTCTTCATTGAAGGGCCAGAGGTCCTCTATGGATCCACCGCCCCGTCCCACGATGATCACGTCTACCGTGCCCGTGAGGTTCAAATCTGCGATGCCCTCAGCGATCTCCCGCGCCGCTCCCTCTCCCTGGACCGCGGCAGGGGCCAACAGCACATTCACCCCCGGAAAACGCCGCCGGATCACCGTAAGAATATCCCGGATGGCTGCGCCGGTGGGCGAGGTAACGATTCCCACGCGCCTCGGAATGAATGGCAGCGGGCGTTTTCGGGCCGAATCGAAGAGCCCCTCATCCGCCAGGCGCTTTTTGAGCTGCTCCAGAGCCAGATGAAGCCCTCCCAGGCCGCTGGGCTCCATGTAATCCACCATCAACTGGTATTCGCCCCTGGGCTCATACACGCTGATCCGTCCCCAGCAAATGACCTGAAGGCCATCTTCAGGCTGAAATCGCAGGTATCGGGCCTGCAGCTTGAACATCACCGCCCGTATCTGGCTATTCTCGTCCTTCAGAGTAAAATAGAAATGCCCGGAAGAAGGGACTCTCAGGTTGGATATCTCCCCCTCAACCCAGACGGTTTCGAAATGCTCCTCCAGAGAGGCCCGGATCATCCGGGTGAGTTGGGAGACGCTCAAAATCCGGCGCTGGGGCATTTCCAGAGCCGTCAGCATGTTCTCATCCATGGTACGTCTTCTCACCGGAGATCAATTCATGCGGATGGCCAAAAACCAGCGCTCCATGGACCTCGCGAATGGTAACCCCTATTTCCCTGTTCATCCAATCATCGGGACCCGGAAACATGACCGGGATGTAATTGGGAGTGAAGCCCCGCAGCATCCCTGTGGTAAGGTCACGGTTGCTTTCTACAAGCACGGGCAAGCATCTGTCAATAAAACGACTGGCGAAATCCTTTCGTTTCTTTTTACCCAGTCGTCTGAGCACTTCGCATCGTCGCCGTATCCGAGCCGGCTTCACCTGATGGGGGAATTGCGCCGCGGGGGTACCGGGCCTGGGCGAAAAAGGAAAGACATGAAAATAAGCCAGAGGAAGATCTTCCAACAAGCAATATGTACGACGAAAAGCCGCCTCGTCCTCTCCGGGAAACCCGGCCATCACATCCACCCCCACAGCCAGGTCGGGAATACGCAGGATTAATTCCCGGACTATTTTCCGAAAATCCTCGGCAGTATATCCTCTGTTCATTTGCCGCAGCACCCCATTGTCACCGCTCTGAAGCGAGATGTGAATGTGCGGGCAGGCCGGGGGACAGGATGCCAGCCATTCCACTATGGGAGGGCTCAGTTCCATGGGATCAAGGGAACTGACGCGCAACCGCGGCATTCCGCACTGAGATCCCAACTCTCGCATCAGGCCCGCAAGGTTCTGCCGGGGGCTGAGATCGCGCCCGTACAGGCCAAGGTGCACACCGGTAATCACTGCCTCGCGGTGTCCCTCACGAGCCAGAGTACGGACCTCCTCAACAATCGAACCGGGCTGTCTGCTTCGGCTGGGTCCTCGCGCCCGAGGAATTATGCAGTAGGAGCATCCGCCGTCGCAACCATCCTGCACCTTAACGAACGCCCTGGTCCGATGGGGGAATGACGGTATGGGCCATTCTGGGAGCACTTTACCGGCATTGGCCGCCGGCCTTCCGAAAAGCCGATCCACATATTGAATGATACGTCCCCTGTCCGTTTGACCCAGGACACCGCATACACCCTTTACAGCACGAAAAACATCCGGAGACACCTGGGCATAGCAACCGGTGACAAGCACGGGAGCACCGGGGTTGAGCCGAATGATGCGTCTGACCAGTTGCCGCGCCTGTGCATCGGTGCTGCCCGTAACTGTGCACGTGTTGACCACGTAGAGGTCCGCCCCCCGGTGTTCGCCCATGGAAACGGTGTATCCTCCGATCACCAGCAGGGTGCCCAGTTGGGCGGATTCATACTGATTTACTTTGCATCCCAGGGTGCAAATTGACACGCGCCCCGCCGTATTGTCCACCAGGCGATTCATAGCCCTTGTTCGATCCATCCTCCTCCCAGGACCTCATCTTCGCGATAGAATACAGCGGCCTGCCCCGGGGTCACCGCTCCGGCGGGTTTGACAAATCGCACGCGCGTCGCGCAGCCGTTCACGGACTCCAGGATGGCGGAAATTTCTTTACTTCTGTACCGGATCTTAACCATAACCTTCTCAGATACTTCCGGTGGGCTTCCTGCAATCCAGTTGACACCGGAGGCCAGCAATCCACTGTGAGACAAATTTCCCCGGCACCCCACCACCACACGATTGGAATCTTCTTCCAGGCGCACCACATAGTACGGCTCGTTGGAGGCTATGCCCAGACCCCGCCTCTGCCCCACTGTAAATCGGGAGATCCCCTGGTGGCAACCCAATACGTTTCCCTCAAGATCCACAATCTGCCCCGGCCGCGCCGAACCTCCCGCCATATCATCCACGAATATCCGATAATCAGCATCCGGAATAAAACAGATCTCCTGACTCTCATCCTTTTCCCATATGGGCAGCCCCATCTGCCGGGCCTTGGCCCTGACCCCTTCCTTTGTCCGACCGCCCAGGGGAAAGAGAGTGGACCCCGCCTGATCCTGGGTAAGGGTGAAGAGAAAATACGATTGATCCTTGCGGCGATCCACGCCCTTCAACAAAAGGTGCCTGCCGCGGTCGGGACAGTGCGCAATTCTGGCGTAATGTCCGGTGGCGATATATGGAGCACCCAACTCCAAAGCCCTGGACCGCAAGAGCCTGAACTTCATTCTATCATTGCACAAAACACACGGATTGGGGGTTCTACCGCTGCGATAGCTTTCTACAAAAGGGACTATTACTTCACGGGTAAACGCGTCGCGGAAATCAAAAATGTGGAAAGGTATTCCCATGAGCCGAGCCATGGTGCCGGCATCCTCTGCATCTTTTGGTGAACAGCAACCGGAAGGCCGCACCCGATCCACGTCATATAGTTGCATATGCGCACCGATGACCTCCCATCCATCCTCCTTCAGGAGCACCGCGGCCATCGTACTGTCAAGTCCCCCGCTCATGCTGACTAGAACACGCTGATTTCTTTTCCTTCTTCCCATGAATCGAACTTTCTTATATGGCGATGCGGCAAACGGGAAATTATCAAGAATAGCAATTCCAATGAATACTCTCCATGGGCGCCGGCTGAAAATTCTGCAACCTCCGGTGAATGGAAAATGATGCACCTCTAACCCCATGTGGCCGGTGCCCGGTAAAACGAAAAAATGTTATGTTTTTTTCGTCCACAAAAAAAGGTAAAACGAAAGATATTACAGTTCTGCCTCGACGGCCCTCACGGGACAGCCTCTGACACACAAGGAGCATGCCGAGCACAAATTGGGATCGAACTGGATCATCATGGTGCTTCGATCAATAGTGAAAGCCCCGGAAGGGCAAATGGAAACGCAGGCGCCGCAATGCACGCACTTGTTGTCCAACCAGTGAATATCTTTTTCCACGGGCTGGATGCTAACGCCGCTTCGCCTCAGGTACTCGATGCCGCGATCGAAGGTTTCTTTTGTATCGCCGATGAGTTCCATAACCAGGTAGCTTTCCTGGCGAGGAAGAATACTGGCTTTAAGGATATTGAAAATCAGGTCGTAGTCCTTGACCAGACGGTAAACGATAGGCTTGTCCCAAATTTCTTTTGTGAAATGGAGGACAATTCGCTTGGAATAACCATTAGATTTCTTGTTCACCTGTCCCTCCGTTTGTTTTCATTCCTGACCGGTTTGACGTATTGTGATAATTCTCGGGTGCGTACCGAACAGCCTCCGCGCCCTCAGAAATATCGGTTTTAAGCATACTTATAACTACTAGATAACCAAACCAGCAAATTACTGTCAAGAATTTTATTCTATTATACCGGGTAAAGTTGCGTCCAAAGTGATCTCATGGTAAAAGTAAAAAAAGAAAGTATGCCGAAAAACTCGGAGAGATATACCACGAGGCACTGCATGGTTCGATTCTTTATCAAAGAACTAAACAGCCGATGGAACATGATCGAAACATAGCGGGTTTTCCCCTCAACGAAGATGAATCGCTGGACGAGCTATTCCGGGGCCGATTAAAAATCCTCCAAAAGAAGGAAGGATATCGATTCTCCATGGATTCAGTAATCCTGGCTCGTTTTGCCCGGGCCCGCCCCGGGGACAGAATAATCGACCTCGGTGCAGGCTGCGGCGTCATTTCGCTGATCATGGCCATGGATGGAAAGGCTTCCAGCCTGGATGCTGTAGAAATTCAAGAAGAGCTGGCGGACCTGGCGCG
Organism: Deltaproteobacteria bacterium; assembly: GCA_019310535.1. GTDB lineage: Bacteria > Desulfobacterota > JAFDED01 > JAFDED01 > JAFDED01 > JAFDED01. Next base: position 1,733 of record JAFDED010000069.1, on the reverse strand, counting down.
GCGAAACGTTCGCATCAACAAGATGGAACACCTAATCCGGGTGCATTGTGCGGATGTGCTTCATTCCAGATCATTATTCCCGCCGCATATTTTCGGGCTTGTGGTAAGCAACCCGCCTTTTCGACGGCTTGATGCAGGAACAATCAACCCCCATCCGCAGAAAGCCCTTGCACGTCATGAAATTGCGGGCTCGCTGAGGGCCGTCCTTGATGCCTCCCGCTACCTTCTTCGACATGGAGGCCGTGCGGCACTGGTCTACCCGGCCCGCCGGCTGGTCCATCTGCTGGCCCAGTTGCATGCATCAGGACTGGAACCCAGGCGTCTCCGGATGGTTCATTCCCTACCCGCTGCAGACGCTACCCTCGTGTTGGTAGAAGGTGTCCGCGGTGCAAAAGAGGGATTGGAGGTCCTAAAACCTCTTCTGGTCTATGAACAAAAGGGGGTTTATGCAGAAGAAATGAATCAAATTCTTTTTTCAACTCCGTGATTCCTGGTGGTGGTTATTACCATTTCTTCATCTACATCACGTAATGCACAATGTCACATTCCGACGCCATGGAACAGTCAGAACTTGACATTCGGCTTTTCATCCTGCCTGGCAAATGGATTTTCCGGGAATTGATTTCTCGAGAATTCAGGTGCGCTAAAAAACTAGTGATCCATCATAATTCATGTTAGAATACATCAGGTTATGTGGTTGAATTCTTCTTTGCCTTGTCAAACGTTTTTTCTATTTGCCAAGCGAGGTTACCATGAAAAAGCACCCATGGATTGCAATTCTTTTTGTATGCCTCGGGGCCAGCGCAGCATATATCATATATCTTCATATGATGACACTGCCGGCGCAGCGAAAGGCCAACGCGGACCTTTCTCGACAGCTTGCCAAAGCCGAGAAAAACCTAACCGCGGCCAATCAATCCGCTGAAACGGTCAGGAAAGAATTCGATGCCCGCGTTGAGCAGCTTACCAAAAAGGTGGATACGCTCCAGTCGGACCTGGAAAGGAGCGCACAGCGAGCCGCTAAACTTTCGGCCGACAAAGAAGAATTGGCTCAACTCGCTGCATTACTGGAAAGACAGGCGGGGGAAAAAGAAACCGCCATGGCCTCTCTGCACAGTCGGCTGAAGAAAGTTGAGCAGGAGATGGAGAGAGTCCAGAAGGAGCTTACCCGTAGGACCGACCAGCTTTCCCTGCATCAAGCGATGATAGAAAAAGCACGGACCGAGATACAAGTCTTGCACCAGCGCGAATCGGAGATGAAAGAGCGCATCGCTGCTATGCAAACGGAGCTACGGAGAAAGACCGCAGACATCGCCCAACTGGAATCGAAACTCAAGGAGGCCGAGGAAACCATCAGCAAGCTTCATCTGGCGAACACTGAAAAGGAACAAACCGTGGCCGACCTGGTCGCGCAATTGACCGAAGTCCGCCGACTGGCAACGACCCTGAGCCGGCAGCTAGACCAGAAAAAGGTCGAAGCAGCCGCTCTAACCCAACAGCTTGAGGATAAAACATCGGCCCTTGAATCAATGGAAAAGAAAATCCAGGAAGAAGAGGCCGGACGCCGGGGCCTGGAACATGCAATTGCCCGGCATGAAAAGACCATCGGGAATCTCGAACTCCGGATCCAGGAGACCATGGCTGAGGCCCAGATCCTGAAGCAGGAAAAAGAGAGACTGGAGAGCCGGGTGAATTCTTTGACTGAGAACTTGATTCAAAGAAATGCTCGAATT
>JAFDED010000068.1 GCA_019310535.1 Deltaproteobacteria bacterium | reverse complement strand
AGAGAAGGGTTCTATTATAAAATAAGTTAATGATATCACTAGCCATATTATCCATCTTCAATTTTTTACCATAAGAGTTGAGAATAAATTTTTGTAGTTTCCGGATGGACACTATTTAGACGAATTCACATTTCGCTTCAATAGAAGGACATCCCGATCTCGTGGAAAACTATTCTACCGCTTGGTTCAACAGGCTGTGGATATAGCACCGATCACAGGTCAGGACATTCATGGTGGCCGAAATATAAGATAAACACAATATCTTGTGGTAAGGGGAGTTAAGTAGATATCCCCATTTATTCATTTATATTATGTAGCCATGTATAATAAATAGATTACTTGACATTATGGAATCATTCTTGTTATATTATGGTCATGTATATTGACACAGTGCCGAACAGAAAGTCACGCCCCTGCATTCTTTTGCGCGAGTTTTTCCGAGAAGGGGGTAAAATCCGCAAAAAAACCCTTGCCAATCTCACCAGGTGGCCGCCGGAACTTGTGCAGGGTTTACGTACGCTGTTGCGCGGGGGAGGCCACACAAAGGAAAAAACGCAGGCTCAAGGGTAAGGAGAAAATTGGCATGAGGGTGGGAAAGGTCCTCGGTCGTTTCAAGGCGGCCAAACATTTCCGCATTACCATCACCGATGACAGTTTCCTTTACCAGCGTAATGCCGAAAAGATCGCTGCGGAGGCCGCCCTTGATGGTATTGATATTATCCGCACCAGCGTTGCTCACAAGACCCTGAGCGCCGATGAGGCGGTGCGGGCATACAAAAGCCTCTCCAGCGTTGAGCGGGCATTCAGAAGTTACAAAAGCGTGGATCTGAAAGCCCGTCCCATTTATAACAGGCTCGCTGAGCGTGTCAGGGCCAATGTGTTCCTCTGCATGCTTGCCTACTATGTGGAGTGGCATATGCGCAAAGCCCTTGCGCCAATACTCTTCGACGATCATGACAGGAGCTCTGCTCAGAAATTGCGCCCCTCCGTGGTGGCGCCCGTTCAACCGTCACTTTCAGCAAAAAGAAAAGCCCGGAAGAAATGGACAGAAGACGATACGCCGAAGCTGCCTGAAGCGGTGCCCTTTGATCAGATCACAACATTGACGCCGCTTCAGAAGCGAGCATTTAAACTCCTTGGGGTGAGCCTGTGATGTACCCAGTATAACGCATTTTCTATTATTGCCATTAATAACAACAGGTTATATCTATTATTCGTGAGGAAGTTCAGTTTAAACGAGCCTTGTATGCCTCTTGCTGCGGCGCAGCCCGGACAATAAATTGTCTGGGCTACCCCTCATGGAACCTGAATGCCTTTGAGGTTTGGCCGGTATTGAATCACAGCTTTCGGTCCAATGGTCAAGCAATAAGAATTTAATAAAAATCAAGCAATTAAAGTTTATTTGCCGACCTGATAGGATAATCCTATTCCTTTAATTTTCTCCCTCTTCAACATATAACATATTATATATATTTAACGGAAAAAATCTTGCGTTATCCTTTTTACAATGTCAATTTATTTGTACGATTCATCGGGATTGACGTTTGTACCACTGGCCCCAGCTCCGGGTTGACAAGCCCCTATATTCCGTTATAATTAATAAATAAACGAGGTATAAGGAAGGCCGCGAATCTGTTTGTCTCCTGGTGTGGGCGGATTTTCAATGGCGAGGGATACGTTCTCGGCCGAGAATTCGACCAGGCGCATTAAGAGAGAAATTACCCGCACGGGTTATGAATGGTGCTCAGGGTATTATTGGCTGTTGGTCTCGTATTGCTCCTGATCGGAGAGTGTGTCATGGGCGGTATGTTCGATCATCTTGCCCGTCAATTCATATTTTTCCCGGAAAAGCGCCACGATTTCAGCCCAAAGCAGTTTGGGCTGGCGTATATTGATGTCTTGTTGCGGACATCGGACGGCGTGCGCATCCATGGATGGCATTTCCCTGTGAAAGACCCGCTCGCATCCCGGGGCATCATCCTTTTTTTCCACGGCAACGCCGGCAATATTTCACATCGGCTGGAGAACATACGGCTTTTGATAGATGAGGGGATACCTGTCTTTATTGTGGATTACCGGGGATACGGGCTCAGCGAAGGGATCATCACCGAGGAGGGGATGTATCGGGATGCCGAAAGCGCCATGGACTGGCTGGTGGCCGAGCGGGGAATACCGGCCCAGAGGGTGGTGGTATTCGGCAGATCTCTGGGAGGGGTGGCTGCGGTGCATGTGGCATCGGTGCGCCAGGTGGCAGGCGCCATCCTGGAGTCGACTTTTTCCTCCCTATCCGAAGCGAGTCGGATTTTCTTTCCCATTCTTCCCGCTGATCTATTGCTGGGAAGGCATATGGACTCAACGGCAAAAATAGGCCATATTCGAGCACCGCTCCTCTTTATCCACGGAGACCGGGACGAATTGATTCCCCTTTCGCTAGGCCGCAAACTCTATGATGCCGCTCCCGATCCCAAAGAATTTTACACTCTCCAGGGCGCCGGCCACAACGACACTTACCTTGTGGGGGGAAACCCCTACTTTCACAGGATCAGAGATTTCGTGGATCAGGTGACAGGAGGCTCAGATGCCGGCGAACCTTAGTCCGGAATATCTGGCCGCGGAAAAGCGGTTTAGATCGGCCCGTACACTGGATGAGAAAATCCTGGCACTGGAAGAGATGTTGGCCGTCATCCCCAAGCACAAGGGGACGGAGAAGATGCAGGCCGATATCAAACGTCGCCTGTCCAAGCTGCGCATCGAGGGTGAAAAAAGAACGGGGCGAAAGGGCCTTTCATACAGCATTCGCCGGGAGGGGGCAGGACAGGTTCTGGTGACTGGGTTGCCCAATGTGGGAAAGTCTTCCCTGGTCGGCCGGTTAACCAACGCCAGCACCATTGTGGCCAACTATCCTTATACCACCCAGAAACCTTTGCCAGGGATGATGTTTTACGAGAACATACAGATACAGTTGGTGGACATGCCTCCCATGGCTTACGAACCAGCGGATCCCTGGTACGCCAACATGAGCAGGACGGCGGATTTGATCGTGGTAATGGTGGATCTGATGGACGCTCCCGACACCCAGTTGGAGCTGGTTGCGGAGGAACTTGCCCGATTCCGGATCCGTCCCGCCGGTTGGCCCGGAAAGGAAGGTGATACATACGAACTCGAAAAGCCCATGCTGGTACTGGGCAGCAAAGCTGACCATCAGGAAACACGTGAAGTGCTGCCGGAACTCCGACGTGCGGCCTCCGGCTTACCTGTGCTGGCCATATCCAACGAAACAGGACAGGGACTCGAAGCGGTGAGAACAGCGGTATTTCGTTTGCTTGATATTATCCGCGTCTATACGCGAGCCCCTGGAAAAGAGCACGATCTGAGCCACCCCTTCGTACTAAAGCGGGGCAGCACGGTGGCTGACCTAGCCTGCGAGATTCACCAGGATTTCCTTGAAAAGTTCAAATACGGCCGTGTATGGGGCCGGGGCAAGTTTAACGGCCAGAAAGTGAACCGCGACTACCCTTTATCTGATGGAGACGTTGTAGAGCTTCGCATTTAACTTAGATATTGTCGATATGAGCATCTGTTTTCTAAAAATCCACTTCCCAAATATGAAATACAGATAACTCTTCAGGAACATTATATCAGATTCTCACCTCCGGCCATAAAAGCCTGAAACACAAGGTGGAAAAACTTTTATCGTTAACGCTTATTTAAAAGAATCGGCCTTTATTAGCCCCCGGGAAGGGGCGTAATTCGGTTGCTTCAGGAATCGGTACGGTTTCAGCCCCGTAATTAAGTTCTATTTTCCTGGTTTCCGTAAAAGAGCAAATCATGTGCACGATCTATGTGTCAAATTTATTGCCGGTCCTCCGGATGCTTTCTAATCACTCACATTTTAATCTTAAATTGTCATCGATATAATGAAGAGCATCTATTAGTCAAATCCTGGATGGGCGCGCCTCTTCCGCAATTCCCGGTGCCCGCGGTTACTGTATTAGCTGTTTTACAGCGCCATTTTGAGAATTTATCTCTAACATATAGCAAGATTAAAAATGCAACGATAGAAAAATAAGTACTTTCAAGAAGTTTTATGAACGTTAATTAAGGCCTAACCATTTCATTTTTCGGGTAAAAGTAATATTTTCTTATAAAAATTAATTGACTTTTATGAATCCGCTTGGTATATAAACAATAAAAAATGATTTTTGGAGGATAAATAAAATGGAAGAGAAATTTGGGAAAGTATTGATTTTTTTTAATGTAATACGGGAGATTGCGGTAGCACTGGACGGGATATCCAATGAAATGAAAAGATTTAATGACCTTCAGGAATATAAATTAAAAGCTGAAACCCAGGGAGCAATTAAGCAGACCACAAGGGAAAAAGCTACGGTAGCGGAAGCTACAGACCGCAGGATCAAAGCCGTCAGGCAAATAGCTCAGAAAAAGGCAAAAGGCACTCGAACCCCCAAGGGGAGAGTTCCGGACATTTTATACAATTCAATAATTGCGATTTCCAGAAAGCAGCCGGAATTTCTGGCTCGGGAGGTTATTACTCACGCCATGAAATCCGCAGGAGATAGCTTTCAAAAACAAAGCCTCAATACAGCATTACAGGGTTTTAAGGTCGGCTCCAAGACGGCCGAACGACAGCCTGCAAAGTGCCGTAACCTCATAGTGTCGGTGGAGGGCCACCGGGGTTTGTATCGACTGAATCCCGAGAAGATGACGCTGTTGAATACTGAAAAAAAATCTTCCACGGAGACTCAATAATCCTGCCACTTTGTCGTATTTTTTAATTTGTTCTCTTTTTTTAATGATCTACTTCACGGGAAGCAAGGGAACAGCCGCCAGAACAGTCTTTAATACCATATACCATCGTGTGATAACGTTTGAAAAATATCCGCGTCCTTGCCAGCGACGCCAGCGATAAGCGAGATGCATTTTACCTGAGTTTGGGGTCGGTGATTTAACGGATCGGTGAAAAGGGTCCTGTGGCGCGCAGTTAGAACTTTAACTATGAAATTCGTGCTTTTTCTGGCAGAAAATATGCTCTTTCATGCAGGATGTTGTGCTGCTAGATCAGGTATGATCACGAGTTCTTTAAGTTTCAGGCCAGCTGCTATGACCTGAAAGCAAAGTTTTGTAAGGTAATATTTGTACTATGTCCAATGCTTTTTATCATTCCATGCGACAAGGTGTACCCCTTTGTCAAGACAATAATTAGGCATTTTTTTTTGGGAAACGGAACACACATGGTATCCCCCTGGTCAAGATAAAAATCATGGGGAAGGAAGGTTGGAACGAAGTAAAGAAGTGGAAGGCCAACTTATGAGACAGGATTTGCTTCCAGCAAATCCTATAAGCCCACCAGCCGAAGCGAAGTGCTTGTCAAGGGCGGCCGAAGGCCGTCTCGCCCGAAGGGCGAGATCGAAGACTCTTGACAAGCAAACGGAGCGAAGGCTCTCTCTTTGTGCTTCCAGCGGAGCCTTCCACTTCCTTCCCCAGGCTCAAATCAGTGGATACATGGTCCATGAGGGTATGATATACTTGCCCCCGGTATTTCTAGATGAACTCCTCATCCAACACATAGACAAAAAAAGACAGGGGGGGTATGATGTTATTCCGCATCCCTATAAAAATTGCGACAGCCCGAATGTTCCTTTATAAGGTGAGAACATGGACATTGAAAAGCTTCCAAGGATAGGTTTAGCATTTTATCCCACGCCGCTTTATCGCATGGATCGGCTGTCGAACCGGTTGGGAGTCGAGGTGTTCGTCAAGCGGGACGACCTCACGGGTTTTGCCTTCGGGGGGAATAAGGTCCGCAAGCTTGAATACCTGCTTGCACGTGCTGTGGATGAGGGGGCCGATACGGTCCTTACGGTTGGCGCTTTACAGTCCAACCACTGCCGGCAGTCTGCTGTGGCGGCCCGTTTTTTAGGCATGGATATCCATCTGATTTTGAGAGGGAGCCGGCCGGAACGGAATACGGGCAATCTCCTGGTCTCCCATCTGGTTGATGCCCACTTCCACTTTTTCGACTCTCTGGAGGGCGAAGAGCTGGAGAGTGAGATGGAGACGATAGCGGAGCGGCTTAGGGCCGAAGGCCGCAGACCATTCACCATCCCGCTCGGGGGGTCCGTTCCACTGGGAGCTATGGGATATGTTCGGGCTGCGCAGGAGATTGTGCAGCAGCAGCAGCTCCTGGGTCTCCAGTTCACCCACGTTGTTTTCCCATCGGGCTCAGGGGGAACCCATGCCGGGCTCCTGGCGGGAAACAGCCTGCTTGGTGCGGGCTGGAAGCTTCTGGGAATGGGCGTTGCCCCGGGAAGGCCGAGATTGCCTGCAAAAGTCTGCGAGATTGCATCGGGCGCGGGTCAGATTCTGGGTGAAAAAATCGCTATCTCTCCGGAGGAAGTGGTGATCATAGAGAAGTATGCCGGGCAGGGATACGGTCTGCAGACACCGGAATCTTGCGAAGCGATCAAGTGGCTGGCCCAAGAAGAGGCGATTTTCCTGGATCATGTGTACACGGGGAAAGCTATGGCCGGGCTTATCCACATGGCCCGGGAGGGCGCATTCGAAGAGAACGCCCGCATCCTGTTCATTCATACCGGTGGAAACGTTGAGCTGTTCGCCTGATGAACATGTCAGGAGAGAATGCCTCCGGGGCCTCTTCCTGGAATTGCATCTGCACTGAATAGGCAAACCAACCAGTGTCAGTTCTGCTGGCATTCCGGCATTGAGGAACATTACGATTCCGAAGCCGGGAATCGCTTAAGCTCGAAAATCACAGGATTGTAACCGTCGGGACAGGCATGGGTGGCAGTGTCGGGGTCCTTGGTCCAGGGGAACCGCGCACCATATAACATGGCGTGTATCTTGGGTATCATGGAGTACAGGGCGCTCCAGCACATGGAGCCCTGTATGCTCACGCCGTCGAATATAACTTTGTCGCCGATCGTATGATGAAAAGCGCAGGTTCCTTCCTGCCGGATCACCGTAGCTTCGATGCGATAAGGCGCTTTCATCCTCTCCTGGACACTACCCATCGTTTTCCTCCTCTGGCACATTGGATTGCGGTTCTTCTCCGGATGCTCTCTAGCTGATAACAGCATCGATGATGGATTTCGCGCGATCAACATCCCGCGGGTGAACGCCCACAACGCCCCATCCTTTCTGTGGTATGAAGATGCCGTCGTATGCCGTTTCTTCATGCCGGGTAATGATGAAATCGATATCCTCCCGGCGGAGGGACTCGGAAACAACATCTGCCTCAAAAGAATTCTCCAGCACCCGGATACTCTCGAACTCGGCCTCCTCCTGGAGTACCTCCTGCTCCCTGCGCTTCATGAGTTGGTGCTCTTCCTCGGTAACCAGATCGATGCCGCAATCAGCGCACTGCTCAACACTGTCGAAATATTCAGCACTGCAACCGGGACAATATTTCATAAGCAGGTTTCCTTTCTTTGACAATAGGCACTCATACCGGTGTCGCCTATGTATTCTCTCGCTTGCGGATCAACTCTTTTATCTTCTTATCCGCTTCGCGCAGTTTTCGGCTTAGCTCCACGGCCAGATTTTTAAAAAGCTTCAGGCAGAGGAAAGGATCGGTATTGCGGAGTATTGCCTCGCTTACGCCGAACACCAGGCTGTCCTCCTTGGCCACAGCAGGGCTGAATGAGGCTCTTCATCAAGCAGGCTCATTTCACCGAAACAGTTTTCCAGGGCCGGGCAGTGCCAGTTCTTCATCACGATTTCCTCCCTTCATCGTTATTCGGACTGACCCCCCTACAATGATGAAAAGACGATTCGCCAAATTTCCCTCCTTGAGGATGATCTCACCTTCCCTGTATGAAATCCTCTCGGAGACCCTCAAAATTTTCAAAAGTTCTTCATCCTTGAAATTGCTGAAGAATCTGTAAAGCTTCTATATTTTTTTCATCAGGTCGTGTTCGAACTCTATCCCCTCGCGGAAAATATGATGAAGGCCGGAAACATTTGCTTGATCCCGCAGTCTATCGCTGTTGTCCTTCTGTTTTTTTCGGATTCTGATCCAACGTATGAATACTTCATTGATGGCCTCCCCTTGATATATGCGTAGATTATTGCTTCACTTGGCCGAGGAAACGACTCCTGGATTTTTGAAAAAATCCTCTTGATCGAGCCGCCGCAGAGGGGTCTTTTCAATCTAACGGGGAGACGTAAACGCTGTGCCCCTCCGCTGCCAGCCTTTGTGCTGTTCCCATGGCTGCTTCCCGGGAAGTAAAAGTGCCCACCCGAACACGATAATAATGGTTGGCCGGGGTGGAGTACGGGGCGATGAAGACGTTCCGAAATTTTCGTTCCAGCGCTGATTTGAGATTCATTGCATTTGGGCGATAGATAAAGGACCCCACCTGAACCGTATACCTCTGCCGCGTAAATGCCGTGCCGGAGGAAGCCGGATGATCCAGAACCTCCAGTCTTACCCTCGCCACTCCGTCCTTTTCCATATGGAGGACCCGGGCGGCTGAATAAGAAAGATCGAGGATTCGACCTTTGACAAAAGGCCCCCGGTCATTGACGCGAACCTTCACCGATCGTCCATTGTCCAATCGGGTAACCATGACGCGAGTGCCAAGGGGGAGAGTCGGATGAGCTGCCGTCAGATCATACATGTCGAAAACTTCCCCACTGGATGTGCGACGTCCATGAAACTTGGGGCCGTACCAGGACGCCCACCCCACCTGGTAGCGCTGTGGAGGAACAGCCACCGGCGCCTTACGAATATAAGGTGCCGGTTTGGCGCAGCCACCCTCTAAGATCAGCATTCCAATGAGGGCTGCCAAAGGAATAAATCTTTTTACTTCCCCCCCGATTTGGGCTTTACAGTTGATGGTCATCGATCGTCCGGTCGTTCCATCTCAGAAACTGTTGCAATTGCTTTCCGAAAAGATGCATGTCCCGGTCTTTTTGTGAAGGTTCTTGCCCCTCTCTCTTGAGGCGTGTCTGGTTGACCCAGCCCCTATCCCAATAAAATCTCAGTGCGTTCTTGAAGTTGATGGCGGATAAGGATTCCATCCGTCTCAATTCGCCTTTTATGTAAAGTTTATGTCCTATTCGGTGGGCCTTCTGAATGAGAATCTTATCATTATCAACATGGGGGGAGGTCTGCAGAACGCGCAGCACGATCCTGTACGATTCAATGTAATTCTCGATCAGTCCCGCAAAGAGTGGCAGGCATCTCACGCCGCGCGGAGTGATCGTGCATTCCACATCAGGGACATCATCAGTCTTCAGGTATCCTTGTTGCCGGAAATAGCCGATTATATGGTCCACGAAAGCACCACTTTCAATATCCGGCTCATAGATAAATTCGAATTTGAAGAGTTTCAGGAGAAAGGCCACGTCATCCCTGATCTTCGGCAGGGTTGCTGTGTCAAAACGATATGACAACAGAGAGACTGCGACCAGCGAGGCGGGAAGAAAGAAATGAAGAATGTTATTCTTGTAATATTCAAGGTTTAGCCGGTGGCTGCCCGCCACGGAGTATATAACTTCGTCATCCTGATCTTCCGGATGGTTCTCCAGCCTGGTGATGCATTTGTCCGACTGGTAATTGGCCAGTGTCTTATCTACAGCGGCGTCGAAGTGATCAAGAGTGCTTGCGGTTTGAACTTCCTTGTGCCGCAGATATTGAAGAAATATTTGCATTGTCTGAATCAGGTCATCCTTGGAGAATCCCTTCGCAGCGTTGCAAAGAATAGCTGCCGCTACAAGTGAAAAGGGGGTGACAACGGAGACCTTGTTGATAGACCAGGTCAGTTGCCGGGCAATTTCGTGGTACAGTGTTCTGCGTTGCTCCTTCTGTAAATCTTTCAGTGTCGAGCCAAGGGATGCGAGGTGTCGGCTCACAGAGATAGGCTCGCCGAAAGTAATATAAGCCCTGCCGTATCGCTTCTTTAAATATTTCCGTATGCGAACCAACTGCGAGAGGCTTTCCGCCTGTTTGCTCTCCCCCCTGAGTTCACGCAGATAGGCCCCTTCCTCGATGATCCGATCATAACCTATGAAGACGGGGATAAAGATCAAGTCATGGTCTTTTGCTTCCTCGAATGCGTTGATCAACATGCTCAACATACCCATCTTGGGCTGATACAGCTTTCCGGTGCGACTTCGTCCACCCTCGATAAAGAACTCTTGCCAGAAACCCTCGCGGATCAAGAGTCGGAGATACCGGGAAACCACTTTTGGATACAGCCTATCCCCGCGGAAATTGCGCCGGATAAAATAGGCTCCTGACTTGCGTAAGATAAAGCCCAGCGGCCAGAAAGCCAGGTTGAGTCCGGCCGCCACAAGGGGAAGGTTCATTTGATTTCGATAGAGCACATGCGAAAGCACCAGGTAGTCGATGTGGCTTTTATGGGAAGGCACCAGAACCAGGGGGCCTTTTCGAGCGGCCTCCCGCACGCGGGAAAGACCTGCCTGATCCACCTGTATCCCGTCATAGATGTTGTTCCAGAGCCAGCCTAAAACCCGATCCCAGATTTTGATATGGCTGGGGTTCAGATCTGCAACAATCTCGTCGATGAGGGCGCTGGCATGACGTTTGATCACCTCTACCCGTTTTCCCTCTCGCTCGGATTTGGTTTGAATTTCTTTCAACAGGACCGGGTCGCGCAGCATCATCTCCTTGATTTCCTGCCGGGAGCGGGGCACAGGTCCGGAAATAACACGTCTTTCATCATCAATGCGACGCAGGAGTTCCTGGCGAATGGCAAACGCGAGAGATTCGTCGCCATTGGGTGAAATGAGCGCTCCGTGTTTATCCAGGAATTCCTGCACGTTTAATTCAGGTGCCAGACGAACAAACGATTTCCTGTATTTACTCAGGAACAGGGCCAGCTTCCTGAGACGGCCCGGATTCTCCTCATCGCCGAATAGAATGTCTACCAGGGGACCGCCGGACCGTTCTCTCAGCCTCTGATACACGACCATCTGCGGTATAATATAGATGGGCGTCACCATATTACGCTGCGCCTCAATGAGATGGAGAATGGGATCTACCTTGGGCTTGACGACCCGCACCATCAGACCCTTATCGATGAGAACCAACACAGAGGCTTCACCGTTTTGTATCATCTGCTGTACATATCGATTGGTATAGGGGTCTGCCCAATGATGGGAATCGAGGAAGTGCTCAAACCGAGACAGGGCGATTCGCAGCAACTGCCCTATGGGCTGCCATATGAGCATGCTTAAGCGGTGTCCGAATGTTGGATGCGGGAGACCTTCCATGGCATAGCGGTAATGGAAGAAAAGGAACTCAAGCTGGTTGCTGTGTTTAAGTGCATAGACAACCACTCCCTTGCGGGAAAGTTCCCGGATCTTGTTTAGTTCCTCCTCGGCAATGGCTATCCTTTTGAATAGACGGTGGAAGATAAACCGAAGAATTGGTCCCGCTTCACTCCGCAAAACACAGGCATAATGGTCGCGATGTCCATCCAAAAAAAGAAAGAAAAGATTGCCTGTCGCTCTTTTCAAGCGTCTGAAAGGACTTACTGTTTTTGACAAGATGCCTAAGCGAAAATTTTTCATGATCAATTGCGTGATTTCGGAGACAAATAGAAAAGAAATTTAATACACATTAATACACATAGAATATAATTTGACAAGGCAAGTGTCAAGAATTTTTAGATTTTTATTAACATCATGAATATAGCCTTGACACCGATCTTTCCTTTTGTAAGAATTCTATTATCATATGGAATCCACACACAGGAGAGCATCTTGGGTGTGGCTGTTCCGGTCCTGATGGGAAAGGATGAGGAGGGAATGCATATGCCCACCAAGGAAGAGATTCGTGAAGAAAATCAAAGGATTCGGCGACTTCGAATACTTACGAACCTCACCATCAGTATTATTATGCAGAGCAATCTCACGCTGGAAGAGGCCTCTAAGCTTGTGGCTGATGTTCGATCCGCGGTCATGAAGTTGTTCCCGGGAAAAGAGGACGTGTTTGACCTCGTTTTGGCTCCGCGCTTTCGGCGCGTGATTAATGAAAGATTTCATTTACAGTAATGGGAATCTAATCTTTTCACCACATGCGTAATCCAGGGAGGTAATGATGCCCGATAAAGAAGCCCTCCAGGCTCGTGTCAATCAATTGAAGGAATACTGCAAAACCCGCTTCAGCGAGGCGGAGAATCCTCGTGCCGACAAGGAACTACGGTCATTAAGAAAAAGACTCAAGCGAGTCCAGCGAAAGTTTCGGCGGGCAAAAGCCGCCGAGCAGAAAGGGCAACAGAAAGACAAAGCGACTGAATCAGGGGGCTGAGGCGGAAGCTATGATCGACGGAGAGTGCAGCGGACAGGTTCGGAAGGTCCGACTCTCATCGGGCGGCGTGTCCCTGGCGGGCGAGGTTCATACACCGGATAATCCCCGGAATGCCCTTCTGCCTGGATTGATCATCTGCCACGGCATCCCGGCGGCCCGCGCGGTTGGAGGAGATGGGGGCTACTCGGAGCTGGCCGGGCGATTCGCCCGCGCGGGATTCCTCACCATGATTTTCAACTTCCGCGGCACAGGGGAAAGCGGAGGTAACTTTGATATCCGGGGCTGGATGGAGGATCTGGACACTGCAATCAGCTATCTCATGGCAGCCCCAAGAGTTGACCAGGCGCGGTTTTCGCTCATGGGGTTCAGTGCCGGGGCCGCTGTTTCTCTTTGTTTGGCTGCTGAAGACCGACGGGTTGGCGCGGTGGTGGCCTGTGCCTCTCCCGCGCGCTGGGAGCGGATCGGAGAATGGGCCTCTGCTGATTCCTACCTGGCCCATGCCCGTGATGTGGGAATCGTCCGGGATTCCGACTTCCCTCCCGATATAGACCAGTGGTGGAAAGGGTTTAAGCAGGTGGTCCCGGTGGAGCGAATAGGCCGTATCTCTCCCCGCCCGCTTTTTATAATACATGGAGACAAAGACGAGGTGGTTCCTCCCCGTCATGCGGATGAACTTTTTGACCGGGCGGGCGAACCGCGGGAAGTGCGGTGGATACCCGGAGAAGGCCATCGCCTGAGGCTGTCTCAGCCTGCCATGGATGCCGCCATGAATTGGCTGCGTGAGGTTAACGGATTGGAGAGGCCTTCGTGAACCCCGCCCGCCGGCGCCCCGGATCGCGTCGGCAATCCCTCCTGCTGGGCGCCCACATGTCCATCGAAGGCGGGGTTTCCCGGGCCATCCCGCGAGGTGCAGAGCTCGGTTGCACCACCATTCAGATCTTCACCAAGAATGCCAGCCAATGGAACTTTCCCCCCCTTGACGAGGAAGAAGTTCGACTTTTTTATCAAGCCAGAGTGGCTGCGGTCATCGATCCTATCATCGGCCATGATGCTTACTTGATAAATCTGGCCTCGCCAGAGGAGACTTTACGTCTTCGATCAGCGGCGGCCCTGCGCGATGAATTGAATCGCTGTGTGCGGCTCGGTCTGCCATATCTTGTCATGCACCCGGGCTCCCACAGGGGATCAGGGGAGGAGGAGGGTCTCCAGCGCATTGCAATGACTCTGAGTGAACTTTTCTCCGAGATGCAAACAGGCTGCCCAACCGTTCTTCTGGAGACAACCGCAGGCCAGGGAACGGCCCTTGGATACCGTTTCGAACAACTGGCATGGCTTCGGGCGCATGTCGACGGCCCCGTGGAAGTTTGCTTCGATACCTGTCATGTCTTTGCAGCCGGGTATGACCTGCGGACGCGGTCAGCTTACGAGGAGACCTTCGCCCGGTTTGACAGGGTTATAGGTTTGGATCACCTGAAGGTCATTCATCTTAATGACAGCCTCCGGGGGCTTGGAAGTCGTGTTGACCGGCACCAGCATATCGGCCGGGGACATTTGGGGCTTGAGCCTTTCCGGCTGATCATGAACGATCCGCGTCTTCAGGGTGTCCCCAAGATTCTTGAAACTCCCAAAGGTGATAAAGGGGTGGACATGGACAGGCTCAATCTGGTGATTTTGAGGAGGATGGTTCAATAGAGGGCCTCGGCGCATCTTCCCTGACACGGCGTTCACCCGTGAAAACGCGCATCCTTCTTCCCCGGGCGAATCCGATAACAGTGATGCCGATCTCTTCGGCCAGCGAAAGGGAGAGCGAGGTCGGGGCGGATCGGGACACAACTATCGGGACACTCATCTTTCCGGTTTTGATCAGGATTTCCGAAGAGATTCTCCCTGTTGTCAGCAGAATCTTATCCGAAAGGGAAATTCCTTTGAGGAGGCACTCCCCGTGGATTTTGTCCACGGCGTTATGGCGGCCTATGTCCTCGTGGAAAACGATTAATTCTTCGGCGGTACATAGTGCCACGTTGTGTACGCCCCGGGTTGCTTGATACAGCGTAGAGCGCGATGTGAGTTTCTGCATCAGTTCTTGTATAATCGACAGGCTTACCATGGCCTCTCCCTCCACGCGGCGAACGGAAAGAGCGTCCAGCACATGGTAGAAAGATGTTCCCGTGCCGCATCCAGAGGTGATGACACGCCGATTACTCAGTTTGCGAATGAGCTCGATCTTTGTTTTCGCCTCAACAAACACCTCTCCCTGCTCGGCATTGACGGATATTGACATGAGGTCGTCCCGATGGTGTATGAATCCCTCGGAAGCGAGGAAGCCCACGGCAAGGGCTTCCAGGTGATTCCCCAGGCACAGCAATGTCGCGATATCTTGTCCATTAATGTAAATCGTTACCGGAACTTCGCGCACAACCGGCCAATTTTCGACCGTCGCGCCGGGATATGAAATCGTTCGAAATCGCCTTGAAATTTCCTCGGCCACTAATAATCCCCTTGATAGTTGTTGGTTGCGAGACGATGTTTGCAATTATCATTCGTTACTATGCGGATGGTTGGTTCAAACCGCAAATAATTGCAACCTTATGGATGGTATTGCACTTACCGATTCTACATTTTCATAAATGAAAGCGGTGATCATTGTCAAGAACAATCCAAGGTGTCATTCTTCAGATGGTGCAGGAGGGGCTGCGCTCACCGATAACTTGCAGGGTTGAATGTTTCGGGCTCTTTATGGTTAGCACCGCCACCCTGCCATACTATGGCAAAATTCAGATAAAGTGATTATAGTATTTACAGGGTAGGAAATGATCAAAGGTTCCATTTACAATTCATAACTGTTTGAGTACCCGGGAGGTTTCGATTAAATTCCCGCGATTTGAACGATGAAAAGCATAAAGTGATTATGGAGGTTAAGATGAATACCCGTAATCCACATATACAGGCTGGCAATAAAGGCATGACTGGACGTTTGATTCTTATGATGGTTTTCCTGCTGAGCCTGCCGGTGGTGGCAGGTTGCATCTCCAGTTACCGCAATGTTAAGGAAATCCATCAACTGCCGTCCGGCAGCTCGGCAACCATCCGCGTGGTTATCTATACCACTTCTGAAGGAAAGATCCTGCAACAAGAAATCGAGAAGGATTACTGGAGACTGCCCGGTGGATTCAGCTTTCCCTATCCAGTATTGAATTACGAATGGTATCTATGGCTGGCAATGGACCGGGAGGTCTATCCGCTAATCCCCAAAGGCCGCTCTTTCCTCACCAATGTTCCCCTGATTCACGAAGGAGACGTGGCCAATCTGGTCCGGGAATATCCTGTTCCCCTCGGAGCGCATACCTATTGGCTGGAGTTCGCGGGAATGCGGCCCTACGTGTATACCAGTGGCTCCAGTACAGACGTGGTTACCGTAAGCAACGACGGTCATGATGATGGGGGTGATTACGAGGGGGAGACGCGCCTGGGTATGATCTGGAAACAATGTTTCTCGGTGAATTTGCAGCCGGGTCAGGTGGTTACTGTGAAGATAGATGATACCGGGGTTCACCTGCCGGAAGAAGTAAGGGCAGAGCCTACATCCAATTGCAATGAATGGTTGTTTGGCCCACCAGTGGAAACGTATAAGAGGAATTTACCTTGACATAACAAATCCTCTTTATTATATTCCATTCGGCCATCAAAAATATTTATCCTTGTTATATTCCGTTCGGCCATCAAAGATATTTATCATTGTTATGTACGATGGAGGCGCATGAATGAAAGAAGACGTAGGAGCTGTTTTGTCCGCATTCCCCCCCAACCGGGACCACCTGATTCCCATATTGCAGGCTGTTCAGGAAAAACTGGGATACCTTCCTCCCGCTGCAATGATGGAGGTGGCTGAATATACCCGGGTTCCAGAAAGTGAGGTCTATGGAGTGGCCTCTTTTTATGCTTTCTTCAAATTTTCCCCTTCAGGAAGGAACACCATCAGGGTCTGTCGGGGCACCGCGTGCCACGTTCGAGGCGGTGCACGGATACTGCGGGAAATTGAGAAAAAACTGGGTTTAAAACCGGGTCAGACCTCGGAGGACCTGGAGTTCAGCCTGGAGACCGTGGCCTGCATTGGAGCCTGTGCACTGGCGCCCACCATGGTCGTCAACCGTGAAACGTATGGACAGCTCAAAGCTCAGACCGTTATTGATACAATCCAAAACGCTAAAAGGAGCTAACATTATGTCGGGAGATGTATCCAACGGCGCCACGACACTCATGGTCTGCAGAGGAACCGGCTGCGAATCACAAAAATCAGCCCTGATCATGGAACACCTTCAAAAAGAGGTCGATGCTGCAGGACTGGCGCACCGGGTTTGTGTCACCTTTAGCGGATGCCACGGATTCTGTCAACAAGGGCCCATCGTAGTGGTATATCCCGATGGAACGTTTTACTGCCGCGTAAAAGCGGAAGATGCCGCGGAAATGGTGCAATCTCATCTGGTCCGCGGCGAACCTGTAGAACGACTTTTTTATCGCCATCCTGTAACGGGAGAAGTTACTTCCACCTATCATACTATTCCCTTTTATGCCCGGCAGCAGCGGGTGGTGCTGAGGAACTGCGGTCATATCAACCCGGAGCGCATTGAAGATTATCTGGCCCTTGGGGGCTATGAAGGACTGAAAAAGGCATTGTTTGAGATGGCCCCGGAGGAAGTTATTGAGGAGGTTAAAAAATCAGGCCTCAGGGGGCGGGGCGGCGCAGGATTCCCCACCGGGCTTAAATGGAGTTTCTGCCGGAAGTCTCCTGGTGACATCAAATATGTAATCTGCAATGCCGACGAAGGGGACCCAGGAGCCTTCATGGACCGAAGCACCATGGAGGGTGATCCTCATACCGTTCTGGAAGGCATGATCATTGCCGCATATGCCATAGGCGCCACTGATGGCTACATTTATTGTCGGGCAGAATATCCTCTGGCCATCAAGCGCCTGAAAATCGCTTTGGATCAGGCCCGTAATGCAGGGTTCCTTGGAAACAATATTTTGGGATCACGGTTCAGCTTTGACATCAAGATCAAAGAGGGAGCGGGAGCCTTTGTGTGCGGAGAAGAGACAGCCCTGATGGCCTCCATAGAGGGACGCCGCGGCATGCCGCGGACACGGCCACCATTTCCCGCTCAATCCGGCCTCTGGGGAAAACCCACCAATATCAACAATGTGGAGACATTCGCCAATATTCCGACCATTATCACCAGAGGGGGGGATTGGTTCGCCAGTATCGGCACTGATCAAAGCAAAGGAACCAAGGTTTTCGCTCTCACGGGAAAGGTCGCCAACTCGGGCCTGGTGGAGATCCCCATGGGTACTCCCTTGAGCTCCATTATTTTCGACATTGGCGGGGGAATCCACGGCGGCAAGCGATTCAAGGCGGTCCAGACCGGTGGGCCTTCGGGGGGCTGCTTGCCCGCCAGCCATTTGAATACGCCTGTGGATTATGAAACGCTGACAGAGGCGGGCTCCATCATGGGGTCGGGTGGAATGGTGGTCATGGACGAAGATACGTGCATGGTGGACATGGCCAAGTATTTCCTTTCCTTTACACAGGACGAAAGCTGCGGCAAGTGCACACCATGCCGGCTCGGCACCAAGCAAATGTTAGACATACTGGAAAACATTTCCAACGGCAAGGCAAAGCTTTCCGACCTGAATCTTCTGGAAGAACTGGCCGGGTCCATCAAAGCCGGCTCTCTGTGCGGGCTGGGTCAGACATGTCCCAACCCCGTTTTCAGTACACTGCGGTACTTTCGCGATGAGTTTGTAGAGCACATCAAATACAAGAAATGCCGGGCCGCGGTTTGCCAGGGCCTGATGGAGGCGCCATGCAGCCATACCTGCCCGGCCGACATCGACGTGCCTCGCTACGTCCGATACATAGGTGAAGGAAGGTTCAGGGAATCCCTGGCCGTTGTGAGGGAGCAGCTACCCTTTGCGGCCATCTGCGGCTTGGTCTGTTTCCATCCCTGCGAGTCAAAGTGCAGGAGGGGAATGCTTGACGATCCCATCGCCATCCGTGCCCTCAAGCGAGCGGCCTGGGAGTATGGCGGCGGGGCGGAACCGGAAGTTGAACCCGTGCAGGCAGCCCCTCCATCGGGAAAGAATGTGGCCGTGGTGGGGTCTGGCCCTGCAGGGCTCACGGCCGCGTATTACCTGGCCAAAAAAGGCGGCCATGCGGTCACTGTGTTCGAGGCGCTTTCCAGGCCGGGAGGCATGCTGCGTGTTGGCATCCCTGAGTACCGACTGCCCGAAGATGTTCTTGAGATGGAGATCGATCGGGTCAGGCACGTTGGAGTGCAGATTCAGTGCTCAACCCATGTGGATTCAGTGGAAAAGCTCCTGGAACAGGGGTACGATGCGGTGTTTTTGGCGGTGGGAGCCCACCGGGGGATTCGTCTGGGCATCGAGGGCGAGGATTCAGATGGCGTTATGGATGCTGCAACGTTCCTCAACAGAGTCAATTTGGGCGACCCACCCGCAATAGGACGCTCCGTGGCCGTGGTGGGCGGGGGAAATTCCGCCATCGATGCGTGTCGCACCTCGCTGCGCCTGGGGGCGAAAAAGGTTGCACTTATTTACCGGCGTACCGGCGAAGAGATGCCTGCTGATCCCGACGAGATCCGCGAAGCCGAGGAGGAAGGGGTGGAGATTTACTATCTGACCCTGCCGGCACGGATTACGCGCGCCAACGGCGGCTATAGTATGGAGTGTATTCGTATGGAGCTCGGTCCTTTCGATGCCAGCGGCCGTCGGCGTCCCATCCCTGTGGCAGGATCAGGATTCAGCATTGAGTGCGACACTATTATTGCCGCCATCGGACAAATGCCGTCTCACCTGCCGCTCGATGTGGTGGTTGAGGTCGAAAAAGGAGAGAGAATAAAAATCAACACCGATAACCACGCCACTTCTCACCCGGGCATTTTCGCCGGGGGCGATATGGTCTCAGGCCCGGCTTCTGTCATCGAGGCTGTTGCTCATGGAAAACGAGCGGCCATTGCTGTTGACCAATATCTTGGCGGCACCGGCGATATCACTGAAATTCTGGCCCCCGTGGAGCCCAAGGAGCCTCGGGAGCGAGAAGAAGAAGAGGAGGACCGGTTCAGGCCCACAATGCGGTATATGTCGGTTCATGAAAGAATAAATTGCTTCAAACAGGTAGAGCTGGGATATACCAGAGAGCAGGCCATGGAGGAGGCTAGCCGCTGTCTGTGGTGCGACCTTGAAAACCTGGAATCCAACAACTCAACGCAAGAACAAGAGCAAAAGAGGAGTGCATGAGCCAGATTACCTTGAGCATTGACGGACAAAACGTTTCCGTGCCCGAAGGGACTACCGTCCTGAAAGCGGCGCAAAAAGCGGGCATCTATATTCCAACCCTGTGTCACCACGATGACCTGGAACCATATGGCGCCTGCCGCCTTTGCATCGTGGAGATCAAGGGAATGCGCGGATTCCCCATATCGTGCGCTACCGCTGCCACTGAGGGCATGGTGGTAAAAACCGACACGGCCGAGATCGACACAATTCGGCGCAACATCGTTGAATTGCTGATGGCCGATCACATAGGTGAGTGCCTGTCGTGTACAAGCAACCAGCGCTGTGATTTGCAAAAGGTATGTGCCCATCTGGGGATCGATTACCTTCGTTTGCCCCGGCGGACAGATACCATTCCCCTGGATGAAAGCAATCCCTTCTTCATCAGGGATTTGAACAAGTGCGTCATGTGCGCCAAGTGCGTCCGGGTATGCGCTGAAGTCGCCGGTGTTCATGCCATAGACATGATTTATCGAGGTTACGACAGCAGGCCCGGCACCTTTAACGACACGCCCCTGAAAGAAAGCCGATGTGTGTCGTGCGGAGAATGCGTTGTCCGCTGTCCTGTGGGTGCACTGGCGCCCAGGGAATGGATTCCCCCCACACATGAGGTCAAGACCGTCTGCCCGTATTGCGGCGTGGGGTGCGGCATGTATCTGGGTGTCCGTTGGGGGCGCGTGGTGGGTGTCCGTGGAGACCCGGAAAGCCCTGCTAACAGAGGTTCTCTTTGCGTCAAGGGGAGATTCGGCTCCTATGAATTCATTCACCATCCCGATCGGCTCACCAGGCCGTTAATCCGGCAGGATGGTGAGCTGCGCGAGGCCGACTGGGATGAGGCTCTGGATCTTGTAGCTGGCAAGTTTTGTGAATTGAAGGGCCATACCTTTGCGGCCCTCTCATCGGCCAAATGCACCAACGAGGACAACTACCTGATGCAAAAATTCACGCGCGCAGTGATGGGAACGAATAATATCGATCACTGCGCCCGTCTCTGACACAGCTCAACGGTGGCCGGTCTGGCCGCCTCTTTCGGCAGCGGCGCCATGACAAACTCCATTGAGGAGTTTGAAGGCTCGGACGTTCTTCTGGTCACGGGAAGCAACACCACGGAGAACCATCCCATCATTTCTCAGGTCATTAAGAGAGGAATCCGCCGGGGTATGAAACTCATCGTGGCGGATCCACGGAAAATTGACCTGGTGGAAATGTCCACCCTGTGGCTGAGGCAGAAGCCCGGAACCGACGTGGCCTTGATCAACGGTATGATGCGCGCCATCATTGAGGAGGGTTTATGGGACAAAGATTATGTTGAGGAGCGGACCGAAGGATTCGAAGAACTCAAAAAAGCGGTGGAACCCTTTACACCCCAGGTGGTGGAGCGGATCACCGGTGTCCCTGCAAAAGACCTGGTAGAGGCTGCGAGGCTCTACGCCCGTGCGGAAAGAGCTTCCATTGCATATGCCATGGGGATCACCCAGCACATTACCGGAACGGACAACGTCAAGAGCCTCGCCAATCTGGCTATGCTTTGCGGAAATATGGGAATAGTTTCGGGCGGTGTGAACCCTCTGCGCGGGCAGAGCAACGTGCAGGGCGCGTGCGACATGGGTGCGCTCCCCAATGTCTACCCGGGGTATCAGCGCGTTGATGACGAGACCGTCCGCTCCAGGTTCGAAAAGGCGTGGGAGGTTTCATTAAGCCAAGTTCCCGGCCTGACATTGATGGAAATGATGGAGGCAGCCCGCAGCGGAAAGATCCGTGCCATGTATATCATGGGCGAAAATCCCATGCTCAGCGATCCGGATCTAGCCCACGTAGAGGAAGCATTGAGGTCATTGGAATTCCTAGTGGTCCAGGATATTTTCTTGACCGAGACAGCGCGGCTTGCCCATGTAGTCTTGCCCTCAGCCAGCTATGCCGAGCGGGAGGGGACATACACCAATACCGAACGCCGCGTTCAGCGAGCTTTCCCGGCCATCGTTCCCATAGGACAGAGCCGACCCGATTGGGAGATAATTCGCGGCCTCGCACGTCGCCTGGGCCATGGGTGGAACTACTCGTCCGCAGCGGAAATAATGGACGAGATCGCCCGAGTGACCCCCAGCTACGGGGGCATCACCTATGAACGCCTTGATAGTGAGGGGTTACAGTGGCCCTGCCCGACACGGGATCACCCCGGCACTCCGATCTTGCATAAAGGGCGCTTTACCCGGGGCAAGGGGCTGTTCCATCCCATCCAGTTTATCCCGGCCGATGAGTTGCCCGATGAACAGTATCCTTTTATACTGACCACCGGCCGCGTGCTTTACCAGTATCACACCGGCACCATGACGCGAAAATCCCGAGGGATCGAGGCCCTTTACCCGGAAGGCCCGGTAGAAATCAGCCCTGAGGATGCCCGGAGCCTGGGCATTCAGGACGGCGACCTTGTGGAGGTTGAGTCGCGCCGCGGCTCCCTCCGTGCGCGCACCCGGGTTACACGCCGCTCACCGGAGGGGGTGGTCTTCATGACCTTCCACTTCCACGAGGCGGCCGTCAATGTATTGACCAACCCCGCGGTGGACCCGGTGGCCAAGATCCCCGAGTATAAGGTCTGCGCTGTGCGAATCCGTAAGGCGGCGTGATATCATCCAGGACGGGCACGAGTCTTTTATAGGACCCTCTACTTTCCACGAGACGCAGACCCAAAGACCTCCTTGAGAAGATCGGTCACCCTTGCAGCAGGGTCTTGGCGGATTTTCCGCTCTTCTTCGGCCAACATGAAAAAGAGCCCGTCCAGTGCGCCGTTGGTCACGTAACGGTCCAACTCGAAGCTCAAGCTGCCGGCAAAGGGTAGGGTGCGCACCTTGGCGTCAAGTTCCTGGTAAGTTCGGGTGACACCCACTTCTGACATTGCCTTATGAGTGATGGGTTTGAAAATTTCATAAAGTCGATCATGGGTTTTGTCCTTAAAATAGAGGGTGGCCGCATTGTCCGGACCTTTAAGTATCTTGCGCGCATCCGAGAAAGTCATTTGCGTGACGGCTTCAAAAAAAATCGACTTGGCTTCAGGAGCCGCTCGCTCGGCTGCCCGGTTCATGCTCAGTTCGAAGGCGTCCACCTTGGGACCGTATCCCACGGCCCGAAGGAGCTTTTCCACTTTCCGAACTGCTCCGGGAAGTGGGATTTTGATTTTGGGGTTCTGGTAGTATCCATTCTCCCTGGATGCCATCTCGACAGCGTTGCTCGTGCCGATCTGGAGGACCTCCTTGAGTCCCTGGATAATCTTACCCTCAGAAAGCTCCCTTCCTTTCAGGGCTTTCTCGACGCCCTTGAGAATATCTCCAAACTGGGCAAAAGCCGAAGGATTCTGGATTGAACCTATGGCAATTATGAGCACAACTGCGAGCATTCGATGCGGTTTCATTGCTGTCCTCCTTTCTTTCTCCAAATCCGCGAACTGCTTTTCGGGTCTTCACACATTTCTTACCTAAAGTTTACCATAGCAAAAAATAAAATTCTATTATTACAACCAGTTAACTGGCACAGCGTAAATTTATGGGCACTACATCTTTACATTTTTACTCGTCTGCTTCTGAGATACTT
>JAFDED010000190.1 GCA_019310535.1 Deltaproteobacteria bacterium | reverse complement strand
GGCTTCGTACGCGTCGGCTACAATAATTATTTTCTCGGACAGGGAGAGCCGTTTGCCGTAAAGACCATCAGGATATCCCTGGCCGTCTTCCCTCTCATGGTGATGGCGCACGATCTGACATTCCTCCCGCAATGAGATGATAGGCCGAAGTATCTCCTCACTAAACACCGGGTGCCATTTGATTTTATTCCATTCTTCTTCATTAAGCCGCGAGTTCTTGTTAAGAATGCTATCCATGATACCTATTTTACCCAGATCATGGAGCAAAGCCGCATTGTGCAGTATTTTAAGCGACTTTTCATTCATATCCATTCGCCCTCCGATCTTCATGCAGACCTGGGCAACCCGCTCAGCGTGACCATGCGTATATTCATCCTTAAACTCAAGGCTCTTAGCAAGAGACTTGATGGAGCTGAGATATGCATCCTCCAGTTGAACGAAGAGATCCCTGTTCTCCAGGGATGCGGTAGCATGGCTTGCCAGCACCGAGAGAGTCTGCGACTCGGAAGCGTCTGCTGTGCCGTTTTTTCTCTTTCTGATCAGGTTGATGAGACCTAACACAAGGCCGGATTGCTGCAAAGGTATGGAAAGCAGCTCCAGGTCCGGATTAGAGTCAATGCGTATGGTGAACGAAGGCAAATCCTGCTTTCCGTTTTCCAGGTGCAAAAAGTAAGGCCGTATTCCGGGGTCAACAAGAGACGATTGATACAAATGAGCTGTTTGTCCCTCAAACAAGTTGTTATCATTCTGCTGGAGCGCTTTCGAATCTTTGGTGCTTGCAGTGGCCACAATCCGGGCATTGTTATCACGGTCCAGCAATGTGAGCGACCCTCCGAGAGCACCGGTTGCAGTGAGCGAGGCTTCCAGAATCAAATCGTAGAGTTTTTCCTGATTCTGCAGGGAATTCATGGCCTGGCTGACCTGAAACAGGCTCTTAAGTCGCTGATTGGTGTTCGTCAACTCCCTGTTGGTGTCGGTGAGCATTTGAATATTTTCTTTCAATGTCTCCTGCATGGCGGCAAATCGATTGCCCAGGTAGCGGGTAATACGACGTGCCAGCAGCAGCGAACATAAACAGCTGATAATAAGGGCCACAAGCCCCAAAGCAAACAGCACTGTCCGCGTTTTAAGGATGGCTGCATGCATATCCTTGAGCGATAAACCAACACGCACCGTGCCCCATTTTTCGCCTTTAAGCAAAATAGGCACGGAAATATCGCAGATCTCTCCTTCGGGGCTTTCCAGTTTTTCATACTGGACCAGGACCTCATTGCTTTTGAGCGCCCGCTCGTTAATATAATTGTGTAAGACCCCTTTTTTAATATTCGTGTGTCCGCTATAAGCCGCCACTTCTCCGTCGAAGAGTAGGACGATGGCATAGATCAGACCATTGTTCTCTGTTATTCTTTTTACGCTTTGTTCACATCCGATGTTCAACCACCAGGATGATCGCGGACATGAGAAGGCACTCCAGGATGATGATTCCGATCATGAATTTGCTGTGCAGCCGGACTTTGATGCCATCGTTGGTCTGAGGCCTTTTGCTTTTCATGGTGGCTCCTTGTGGCTCCTTTTTTCGCGCAAACCTTCGCCACAACAAAGGGGGAAAATGCGACATGGGTCTGAAAAATCAGACCCCGGCCGGCCTCGCAAACATAGAAGTTTAGCCGTTATTATCTAAATGATACAGGTCTGAAGCTTTCGTAAATCCTCCTCGTTGGATTCGATGAAAGTAACATCAATTTTCATTTCTCCGGAAGCATCGCTTACGAGGCGTTCGTCACCATGGAAGTAAAGTTGCTCATCCGTGTGTGTAAGTGGTGGTGAAAGAAAGTTCAAAATGAGACGATTCAAGCAGGGATGCAAGCTTGATTCCAGAGTCTTTAAACAAGGAACCAGAAATCCCCCTCAAATATATCAAATATCATCATGGAAAAATTCTTGCCTGATGAGTCGGCACTTAAATTGGGCTTATTTTGTTGAAACCTGCGTCTCTTTTCGCCTTGCTTCGGCGGGAGAAGAAACCCTTCCTTTCCTGAGGTAATCAACGATGATCTTATCAAGAAGAGATGCCACCGTGCACCGATCTTTTTTTGCCGCCAGTTCAAGCGCCTCGAGCGCACCCCGATTTATCCTAACAGATAAAATGGTATCTTTTTTCATGTTATTGTTATGAGGGATTATTAAATATATTTATGAGGTGTTTTAGATATCATGTTTAAAGATTGCATGTCAAGGAAAAAATTGAGACCCAAATGGGAAACGGAACACACATGGTATCCACATGGTCAAGATAAAGATCATGGGGAAGGAAGGTTGGAACGAAGTAAAGAAGTGGAAGGCCAATTTATGAGAAAGGATTTGCTTCCGGCAAATCCTGTGTGCTCACCAGCCGAAACGCAATGCTTGTCAAGGGCGGCCGAAGGCCGTCTTGCCCGAAGGACGAGATCAAAGACCCTTGACAAGCAAACGGAGCAAAGGCTATCTCAGCCTTTCACTATTTTTTTGCGGACAAAAATTCTTCTTGTTCTTTTTCTTCCGCGTTTCCTTTGTCCTGGTTCTTGTTCTTTTTTCTTGATTCGGCTCTCTTGAAGTGATAGGATCGTTCATAAGCACTGTCTGCGAAACTCCTCTTGAATCATGGATACCGGAGCCTCTTTGGCTGTGATGGGTTAGGTTATCTTTCCGTGAGTCCACAGGGCTCCTTCCTCTCCCGCCAGGTCATAAGCGCAAGGCACAAACAACGGTCAATACTGCTGACCGCTAACCTGCCCTTCGCTGCCTGGGGAAAGGGTTTCGACTTCCCCGCTGTGGCCACAGTGACCGCCGGCCAGCCCATACTCAGCTTTGAGGTCCTAACTCAGGGAGGACACCTATACGAGTAATAAACATTGTTTCCCGCCTAAATTCATGAAGTAAAGACCTGTGCAAAATGCCTCCACA
>JAFDED010000067.1 GCA_019310535.1 Deltaproteobacteria bacterium | reverse complement strand
TTTCCACGTCCTTCCGGCAGTATTGCTCTATCAGGTCAAGCCGTCCCTCCTTGAACCACTGGAGGGACTGAAGGCCGTCGGCCTCTTTCTCCACACCCAGGGTCGTGCGACTCAAATGTTCCAGGCTCAGCCGGTATCCCAGGCGGCGATAGACATCCTGGAGGATATCCAGGGTTCGGAGCTTGCTGAAATCGAAGTGGGTGTATCCCCTCAAGACATCGTAGTCGAACCGGATAACGTTGAATCCCACCACCAGGTCAGCCCCCTGAAGCACCTCCAGCAGCTCATCCACGTCCGACTCAAAGTATGTGCGAAACTTACCGTTGCACCACTGCGGCTCCCCGTCCTCTCCCCCTCCCTGGGCGTTCGTACTGATATGCGCCTCGTAAGTCACCGCCAGGGCCAGGCCCATAAGGTGCGCATGGGACCATCCTCCCACCTCTTCCGCGGAGCGTTGCGTCTCCAGATCAATGAACACTGCCTTGGGCGGCGGAGGCTCGCTTTGCTCTTTTTCCTCCGGGCACCCGGCCCGGACTTTTTCCTCATGCGGCGGACCGGGTGCTTCCAATGGAACCTTGCCAAGAAGGGCGTCAAGCACAAATTGGGCTCCGGCCTTATCCAGGGGTTTGTTGCCCGATCCGCATTTGGGCGAATGGATGCAGGAGGGACACCCTACCTCGCAGGAACACTGGCTGATAAGCTTCAACGCTGCCTCCAGGAGCCTCTCATACACGTCAAAGGCCCGTTCGGCAAGGCCCACGCCTCCGGGATAGCCGTTATAAATGAAAATGGCACCCTTTCCCACCTGGGGATGGTGGGGATAGGAAATACCACCCACATCGTCCCGGTCGCACATGGCAAAGAGCGGGAAAATGCTTATGGCGGCATGCTCGAGGGCGTGGATAGCGCCCATGAAGTGATGGTTCCGCTTGAGTGTCATCTGCTGCATGCTGGTCTCGATTTCCATCCAGATTCCAACGGTTTCGAACACGTTAGGGGGTAACTCCAGGGTATGGGTGGAAAGTAGTTCGCCGCCGGATATCCGCCGTTTTTCGAACCCCACAACCCGCTCCGTTACTTTCAAGCGTCCCTGTCGAAGCACAAAATTGGCCACGGGTCTGCTTCGAATGACATCTAGAACCTCCGTCTCCTTTTCGGAGAGCGCCCTTGTATAGTACCTGTCGGTTGTATGCCTGCACCAGATGTCATGGTTTTTCAGGTCCAGGCGAGTGATCCGGTACTGGGCGGCCCGGTGCAGGTAGACAGCACCGGGGTGGCATTCGGTGAAAACCCGCGGTATATTGACACTGCCCACAACCTTTTTCGTCCCCTCCTCGAATATGGTGAACGCCTCGCCCACGGTCCGTATGTTCACGTTGCGATGCGGCCGGTGCCTGGTACAGATCCATCGACGGCCATCGGCGTCCTGAAGAAGTGTCCCGTCGCGAGCGCATGCATCCAAGGCGTCTGCGCAGCGTTGAATCTCGAATTCCTGCTCGTCCGATCTCAGCGGCAGTTCAGCCGCGGCGCATGGAAGGTGGGCCCGCAGCACCTCCCGGTTATATGGGTCCACCACCGCCGCCTCGAAAGACCGGTCGAAAAAGTCCAACGGGTACCGCATGAAGTATTGATCCAGGGCATCAGGGCCGGCGATGAGAATAATGAGGGACTCCCTGTCCGAACGGCCCACGCGCCCTCCTCTCTGCCAGGTGGTGGTCACGGTACCAGGATATCCCGCCAGGATGCACACGTCCAGGCCGCCGATATCGATACCCATCTCAAGGGCGCTGGTGGAGATCACGCCGTCCAGCTCGCCCGAGGACAGCCGGGACTCGATCTCCCGCCGCTCCTCGGGCAGAAACCCCGCGCGGTACGAGCTGATCCGTCGGCGCAAATCAGGCTCCTCGGCCATTGCCCACGTGTGGATCAATTCCGTGATCTTCCGGGCTCTGGTGAAAACAATGGTCTTCAACCCCGCTTTTATGGACATGCGGAAGAGCCTGACCGCCGCTGTATGGGGGCTTAACGCCGGGTTGAGGAAAAGGAAGTGGCGCCCGGCCTCCGGGGCGCCGTTGTCGTCCACAACGGTGAAAGGGAGGCCCGTGAGGCGATGGGCCAGCTCTCCAGGGTTTTCGATGGTGGCGGAACAGGCGATGAACCCGGGTTCGGATCCATAATGGCGGCATACCCTCCGGAGCCGGCGCATGACCTGCACGATGTGAGAGCCGAAGATCCCCCGGTACGTGTGCAACTCGTCCATCACCACAAAACGAAGCGTTCTCCAGAAATCTTCCCACTGGTCATGGTACGGCAGCAGCCCTAGGTGGAGCATGTCCGGGTTCGTGATGAGGATGTGAGGCGGATCCTGTCGGATCTTCCGGCGGCGGTGAGCCGCGGTGTCCCCGTCGTAAATGGCCGCACGAACCCGCTTCCCTTTCGGGAGTAAGGCGCTCAGCTCGGCGACGGCCTTTCGCTGGTCTTGACCCAGGGCCTTCAGCGGGAAAAGGTACAGTGCCCGCGTGTCGGGATCCTCCAGCGCGGTGCTGAAGACGGGCAGGTGATACGTGAGGCTCTTGCCGCTGGCCGTTGCCGTGGCCACGGCCACGTTCTCTCCACGGGCCACCCGATCCCAGGCCGCTGCCTGATGCAGGTAGAGTCCCCGTATTCCCAGGGAAGAAAGAGCGTCCACCAGGTGGTCGGGCAGGGGCACCGACGGGTCGGCGTAACGTGTCTTCCGGGCGGGGATCACTTCGTGATGGACCCACTGCCCCTGAAAGTAAGGCTCTGAGTGCAATCGTTGAATAAAGTCGCGTATCATCAGTAAATATCGTAAGGAATAAAAGGAGGAAAATCAAATGAAAATTCTCTGGAACACGTGAGGGCAGGTTTCAAGCCTGCCTGCAAATAATTAATATCCGGCACTCTTGAGCTTGACAGCGGGGGGTACTTTCGTTACATTGATGTTCCTGTGAGAAAAAACAACAAACATAAGACATACAGCAATAAGGAGAAAGGGAGGATATTATGGCAAAGATGTACTATGACAGTGACGCGAACCTGGATGTGCTGAAAAACCGGACCATTGCCGTCATCGGGTACGGGAGTCAGGGTCATGCTCAGGCGCAAAACCTTCATGACAGCGGCCTCGACGTGGTGGTGGGGCTGAACAGGGAGAGCCGCCGATGGTCCCAGGTGCAGCGCGACGGCCTGACGGTGGCCACTGTCTCCGAAGCGGCCCAAAAAGCCAATCTCGTGCAAATTCTTACACCCGATGACACCCAGCAGAGGATTTACCGGGAAGAGATCGCTCCCCACATGGGGCCTGGAAAAGTGCTGATGTTTTCCCACGGGTTCAACATCCATTTCGGCCAGATCGTGCCTCCGCCCGAGATTGACGTGGTTATGATCGCCCCCAAGAGCCCCGGGCATCTCATGCGCAGACAGTACCAGGAAGGCAAGGGTGTGCCGGCGCTGCTGGCCATCCACCAGGATGCCAGCGGTCAGGCGCGCGACATCGCCATGGCCTATGCAAAGGGCATCGGCTCAACGCGGGCCGGTGTTATCGAGACTACGTTCAAAGAGGAGACAGAGACGGACCTGTTCGGCGAGCAGTGCGTTCTTTGCGGCGGAATCACCGAGTTGATTCGGGCCGGGTTCGACACCCTCGTAGAAGCGGGATACCAGCCGGAGATCGCATATTTTGAATGCCTGCACGAGATGAAGCTCATCGTGGACCTCATCTACGAGGGAGGTATAAGCCGGATGCGCTACTCGGTGAGCGACACCGCCGAGTACGGCGATCTGACCCGGGGAAAACGGGTCATCGACAATCGGGTCCGCCAGACCATGAAGGAAATTCTCGAAGAGGTCCGTTCAGGCCGGTTCGCGCGGGAATGGATACTGGAGAACCAGGCCGGTCGCCCGATGTACCGTGCCCGCCGTCAGCAGGACATGGACCACCTCATCGAGAAGGTCGGCAAGCAGGTGCGCGGAATGATGAAGTGGATCACCAGGGACATCGAATAGCACGTGGATAGGAGCACCGGACACCAAACTTGCCGCTCGTATAAATAAATTATAGGATTATCCTATTAGGTCAGCAAATAAAACTTTAATTGCTTGATTTTTATTAAATTCTTATTGCTTAACCATTGGACCGGAATCTGTGATTCAATACCGGCCAAACGGCCAAACCTTGATGGCATTCAGGTTCCATGAGGGGTGGCCCGGACAATTTATTGTCCGGGCCACCCCAACAACATCCTTCATCTATTATTGGCGGCAATTTGAGTGTAATATTGTTGATCAATATGTTGCTGATCAAAGTGGATAATCCTATTGTATAATTATCAATTAGCATTGCAAAATTAGTAATCAGAAAAGAAAATCACGGATAATTTTAAAATGCTAATTACTAATTTTGCATTTTGCAATTAACACTCTATTAGAGGATCGAGATGTCGACAGAAAAGAGCATGGAGGAGCTGATTCGGGAGCTTGAGCAGCGCAAAGCCGAAATCAGGACGGCCGGGGGCCGGGAGCGAATCGACCGTCAGCACGCGCTCGGTAAGCTGACGGCCCGGGAACGAATCGATAAGGTGCTTGATCCAGGCACCTTTGCAGAGACGGACATGTTTGTCCATCACCGCTGCACCTTCTTCGGGATGGACAAGGTGAGGGCACCGGATGACGGCGTGATTACGGGGTTCGGGAAGATCGACGGACGCCCGGTATTCATCTACTCACAGGACTTCACCGTTCTGGGAGGTTCGCTTGGCGAGGCCCACGCCTCCAAGATCTGCAAGGTCATGGACCTTGCCGCTCGTGCAGGTGTGCCCCTTGTGGGCATCAACGACTCGGGAGGCGGCCGCATCCAGGAGGGCCTGGATGCACTCTACGGATATGCGCGTATCTTCTACCGAAATACGATCTATTCAGGGGTTATCCCGCAAATGTCCGCGATCCTGGGGCCATGCGCCGGCGGGGCCGTCTACTCACCGGCCATCACCGACTTTGTCTTCATGGCAGAAGGGATCGGCCGCATGTTCCTCACCGGCCCCAACGTCATCCGGGAGATCACAGGGGAGGAGATAAGCGATGAGAACCTGGGGGGAGCCCGCGTGCACAACTACGTCAGCGGGGTCGCCCACTTCTATGCCAGGTCTGAGAGCGAATGTTTCGACCAGATGAAACGCCTGCTGACCTTTGTCCCCAATAACAACCGGGAAAAGCCGCCCGTTTGCTACAGCGGCGATCCCGCGGACCGCACGTGCGAGGCGCTGCTCTCCATCGTGCCCGCCGACCCCAAGCGGCCGTACAACATCATCAAGGTCATCCAGGAAATCGTGGACGAGCACGAGTTTTTCGAGGTCCATCGCCACTGGGCGCGCAATGTGGTGGTCGGGTTCGCCCGATTACGGGGCTACCCTGTGGGCATCCTCGCCAACCAGCCCAACTGGCTGGCCGGCAGCCTGGATATCAACTGTTCGGACAAGTTAGCCCGGTTCATCCGTTTCTGCGATTGTTTCAACATACCCCTGCTGACCTTAGTGGACACACCCGCCTTTCTGCCCGGTAAGGATCAGGAGTTCGGAGGGATCATTCGCCACGGAGCCAAAGTGCTCTTTGCATATTCCGAGGCCACTGTTCCAAAGATCACCATGGTGGTGCGCAAGGGATACGGAGGGGGATATATCGCTATGTGCCACCGGGAGCTCGGGGCAGATGCAGTTCTTGCCTGGCCCACTGCGGAGATCGCCATGATGGGCGCCGAGGGAGCGGCCAGCATCGTCTTCCGGCGCGAGATCCAGGCCGCCGAGGACCCCGAAAAAAAGCGGGAAGAGAAGATCAAGGAATACCGCGATCAATTCAGCAACCCCTATGTTTCCGGCCAGCGGGGCTATGTGGACGACATCATCAATCCGGCTGACTCCCGGCTGCGCATCATCCAGAGCCTGGAGATATTGATCAACAAGGAGGAAAAACGGCCGAAGAAGAAGCACGGTAACATCCCGTTATAAAGATTGCGGCCCGGGAATTGGTCCGATCTGCATGAGAGGAGCACGAGAGGGTTACGTCAATACGTCATCTGCTACCCTACCTGTAAACCTCATTTATCGACACCCTCTCAGGGAAGAAGGAACCCGCTTAAAGTTTCAGGAATGGGGTCTGGTGGATAACCCTTTTACCAAAGGGTTTCCCCTAAATGATTGTGTGAGGACATAGAAATGGAAGACAAGAAGCTGAACAGCCCGTTAGAAGGTATCGTGGTCATCGACCTTTCCCGTTACGTGGCCGGGCCATTCGCCACCATGATGCTGGGCGATATGGGCGCTACCGTCATCAAAGTGGAGCCGCCCGGGCATGGGGACGATATGCGGGCGTGGCCCCCCTTTATCAGCGGTCAGGGGGCCTATTTCATGACCGTAAACCGCAACAAGCGCAGCATGACCCTGAACACCCGGGACCCCCGGGGGGTGGAGATCCTGCGCCGCCTGATCTCCCGCGCCGATGTGCTCTACGAGAATTTCCGGCTGGGTGTCATGGAAAAGATGGGGCTGACCTGGGAGTCCATGAGCGCCGGGAATCCACGGCTTGTCTACTGCCGTGTGTCGGCTTTCGGCAGCACGGGGCCGTATGCCACGCGTCCCGGATACGACCAGATCGCCCAGGGCATGGGCGGGCTGATGAGCGTGACCGGCACCCCTGATTCGGGGCCAATGCGGGTGGGGATCGCCATAGCCGACATCAACACCGCCATGTATGCCGCCTTCGGCATCCTGGCCGCCCTGCTGGCCCGCGAGCGCACGGGGAAGGGCCAGCAAGTTAATACGTCGCTGCTGGAGACCGTGGTCAGCATGCTCACCGTACAGGCGAGCAAGTTCTTCGCCACCGGCGAGACGCCGCCGCCGGCAGGCAACGACCACCCCGTGGTCTGCCCGTACGGGGCGTATCCAGCGCGGGATGGGTATGTGAACATCGCCGTGGGCACCGACAACATGTTCCGCCGCTTTTGCACGGCCCTGGGACGGCCCGAGGCGGCCGATGATCCCGACTTCGCCAGCAACGATGACCGCTCCAGGAACCGCGCCCGCCTGACGCAGATTATCAACGAAGCCCTGTCGAAAAAAGACATGAAGACCTGGGTGGAGGACCTCAACAGGGAGGGAATCCCCTGCGGCCCCATTTACACCGTGGATCAGGTGTTCAGCGACCCGCAGGTCCTGCACCTGGGCATGCTCCTGGAGATGCAGCATCCGCAACTGGGCGCCATCCGGATGCCGGGAATTCCTTTGAAATTTTCGGAAACTCCCTCGGTCGCCAAGCTCCCCCCGCCCATGCTGGGAGAGCATACGAATGAAATTCTGCGGGAGTACGGACACAGCGAAGCCGAAATACGGAAGCTTCACGAGGACGGAGTGATATGATCCCGTGATGGTGAGGCCGTCGTCAGGATTGGCCGGGCGTCTCGACTGTGCCTTTTTTCATTTCGCCAAGCCCGACACGATACTCCACAAAAGGATGAATGGAAATCTCTTGCTTATACAATGAGTTGATTTCCCAACTCTCCTACCATCAAGTTCGTCAACAGCAGGCCCTTCCCTTAATAACAATTTCAAACCGTTACGGGACTACCTGGAAAGGCGCAGAACAGATATCACCCACCAGTTCCCATGTCCCGGGGCTTGTAAATGCTCCATAGTATGTCCACGTCCCTCGGGCCGTCTCCTCGGTGATGCTGTGGCCCGGCACCGATGCATCCTCCACGTCGATCACTTCAAAGGACGGAACCGTGGGACCGGTCGCCTCGTTCCATGAACCATACTGGTAATACCTGCCGTCCGGCGCCTGGAGCACCACAAAGGCGTCCACCGTATTCTGCGATGTCCCGGTGTAAAGAGAAGCTCTGATCATCGGAGTCTCGCCTGTGCCGTAACTGCTCCGGTCCAGTTTCAGCCAGATGGCGGGCAGCGTTTGCTCCACCTCCATTGTTACCGTCGCCGTCGATCCCGCCACCACCGTGGCCGCGGAGGAGCCCTGGGAGATGAACGCAGCATCAGCGGTGAGCGTGTGGTTGCCCGCGGGAACCACCATAAGGAAATACCCGTTCACCGCCAGGGCCGCACCGCCGCTGCTGGAAGTCACCCTCACGTTAGAAAGCATCCGGCCCCTGCGGTTTTTCACCACGCCGGCCACCACGCCGGTGCCGCTCCCCCGGGCCCTGAAGGAGTATTCCACCGCTTCGGTGCAGGTGGTTTGAACCTCGGCGGTCCAAGTGCCCGCGGCCGCGTTCTCAATCGTCGCCTGTCCGCCTGCTGTAATAGTGTAAGGACCATACGTCGAGCCGTCGGGGCTCATGACGGTGAGCTGCGTTACACATGCCTGCCGGAGTATTCTCACACCGGGCAAGGAGCCGAACTCGAATATCAGCGTCTGGCCGGAAACCCGATTCTCAAATGTTTGCACAACCGGACGGTCGTCCGTAACTATGCCTCTGAACTCCGCCTGTATCTCCAAAGAGACGTCGCCATAACCCACGGCTCCGCCCGAGTCCCGGGCGGCCACGCGCAAGACTGCAAGCCCGAGCCGGACACCGGCAGGAACCGTAAACGTCACCCTCCACGAGCCGTTGCTTTCAAGCATTTCCGTGTTTCGAGAAAGACCTATGGGCGAGAGGTCCGCTGAGACGGAGACGATGTCTTGTGCTCCATCCGGGTCCGAGACCCGGGCTCTGAGCGTCACGATTCGGCCGGCTGAAGCGCTGTTCGGGTCGACTGTGGCCGTTACTTGTGGTACCCTGGGCAACAAGGAAATTGTTAAATTGCTGGTCTGGTCGGCCGTGACGGTGACCTCCCGGCTGTCTTGATCGTAGTTAGGGGCCGATGCCGTGAGGGTATAGACACCCGGGGCAATATCAGCGAAGGAAAAAGAGCCGCTGATATCGGTGGTGGTGCTCTGCTGCTGGGAAATACTTACCATCGCCCCGGCAAGGGGCGCTCCGGTGGTGGCATCCAGCACCACACCTGCTATCGATCCGGTTCCATCAGACAGAACGCACTTGCTGTCTATCAGAGTCTTTGCCTGATCACGAACATCCTGATAAAGTTGAATAACACGATTGAGACGCTGTCTCCGGCCGCCGAAAGGGGCCGATCCGTCTAAACTAATGAGACTTCCGCGATAGGCAGCTCTCAGGTGGAAATTTCCTACAACATTTTCTTGTGGGTCATACTCTCCCGTAACCCATGCAACTTCTCCATCTTCCTCGGAAATTATCGTTATATCTCGAAGGTCTCGAATATCTAATGCACGTATCGCAGTGGCCTCGCTGGTGTATGAATGAATATTAACTTCTACCCCCCAGGGCACATCATTCACATAAATCATAATCTCGAACTCTGTCATCCAGTCATCAACGGTAGCGTCATAGGCAGGTTCGTTGGAGATGACGCGAACTTCTATTGATTCCGCCGGGAAATTGAAAAAGCTGGTATCATTTTCACTCCACGTTGTGATTTGTTCGCACTGAGCGTCGGCCGGTACAGGGAATGAAACCGCTGCCAGGATGAGTAAACACGCACCAAGCATCTTGATCTTCATCGCAAAGCCCCCTTTCTCCCCTATAGCCCACACATAGATGATGAACGCCCAATGCGAGCCTATGGGGGAACCGGTGTCAGCGGCCGGTCAGCAAAGCACCATAACTCAAAACGAGAACCATGTTGTCATTGAAAGGAAATGAAGTCAAGAGGCATTTCAGGAACCTGCACGCATCCGGTGGATAGGGTACTGCATTACCACAGCCCTCGGTGGATTCCTCACCTTTTCGGGCGGGCGGGGATAAACCCCGCTCTACGCAAGGAGAAAGAGAAAATTCAGAACCCTGAAAAAATTCGGTGCTATGCCAAATTTACAGATACGAATGCAACTTCGTATGATCCGTGTAAATAGCGGAATGGGAGAGGAGATCAGATCTCCTGAAGCCTGGGGATGCGCTTTTCTTGCAGCAGAAGGGATACGCCGCCGCCCAGAACCAGGACGACTGCAAAAAACATGAAGCAGGCGGGCAGAGAGAACTGCTGGGCTATCCAGCCCCCTATCATGGGAGACAGGAACTGCAGCTCGTGGGCAGTATAAATCATCCCCACGGTGCTGGTACGCACTGACCGATCCACCAGAGAGGTTGCGGCAGTCATCAAAATGGGACTTATGAAGCTCACCATGCCCAGCAGAGCCATCAGGATAATCATAACGGGCAATGACGTTACACCTGCCAGAGCTATAGAGACCCCCGCTCCCACGAAAAACAGCATGGCCAGCAGCAGCCGGACACCGAATCGGTCATACAGCGACCCCAGGATCGGCTTGCAAACGGCACCCAGGATGAAGTAGACGCTCATCAGAAACCCGGCGATCCGGGAGTCCGCGCCCATGGTCGAGGCGATAAGCAAGGGAAAAAACGTGATGACGCCCCGGTATCCAACGCCCCGGAGCGCATAGATCGATATAAGGGTAACCACCGGAAGATTACGGCAAACCTTGTCCCAAATCCCTGAAAAGGTATCCCTCGCGGTCTGGCGGGCCGCCCGGGTCTCCGGGAAATAGAGGTACACCAGGATTGCCAGAACTATAACCGGCAGGACCACGATATGGAGCCCTGAGCGCCATCCCAGTGAAAGAGCGAGCGTACCGATTATCGCCGGCATCGTTGCACTGCCGATGTTTCCGCCCAAACTGAAAATCCCCATGAAAAACCCCGGCCTGTTCCTGAATCCCTCGGATACCAGGGCCGTGGCAGTCGGGTGGAATGTACTGTTGCCCACGCCGGCCAGGAAGCTCAGGGCCAGGATCAGGTGATAATTATTTCCCACGGAGCCTACCCCGAAAAAGCACATTGAAGCGAGGATCAGGCCTACGGCGAGAATGGCCTTGCGCTTTCCGAGATAATCGGAAAGGATTGAGGCGGGCATCAGCATGATGAAGACCGCCAACCCCTGGGCAGATATGATCATCCCTGTCTGTAATATCGAAAGCCCCAACTCCTTCATGATCATCGGCAAAACAGGAATCAAAACATAATGGAAACCATCGCTGAATCCGTGAGCAGCCGCAATGGATGAGAGGTTCATTCCCTGAACTACTTGATCTTTCCGCATTGTGTCCTCCAGTGCATTTCAACTATCAACAACAGCGTTGGTGCTCTCAAAAATATGAGCGGCCGCATGGGGGCGCAGCGGTCATCTTATTACCTCCTGGCAGCATCACCTTCCTCAACCGTCCGGGCGTATACCACAACGCTTACCACTTGTCCCTTGCTGCTCAGGACGGGAAAAGCGCTTTCTTCCATCTCCCTCCTGCCGCCCCCCGGCATGGTCCATGGCCGAACACCACGCACCGCCTCGCCCGTGTCCAGCACCCGCTTTGCGGCGCAATCCTCGCAGACACGGTCTGTCCCGGTGAACAAACGGTAACAGGGCATACCCACCGTATCTTGTTCCCTTTCCACTCCCAGCGCTTTCAATGCCGCCGGGTTGGCGGCCTGAATCCTGTACTCGGTGTCGATGACCACGATACTGTCCGTAATACTGTCCAGGATGCGGCGATATCCCCGATATCCAAGTTTCCACTTGCTCAGTAGTTCGCGGGACTCGCGATTGGCCTCCTCCAGCTCGACCTTTTGAATCTGAAGCAGCTCCTTTTGAAGATCGAGTCGGTCAACCAACCTTTTGTGAACGGCATGACATCGAAGCCTGGCCACAAGCTCTTCCTGCCCGAAAGGGCGGACCACCAGATCGGTTATGCCTGCGCTCAGAAGTGGCATAACGTCCTTGCGGGTTTCTTCTGTAACGATGAATACCATCGGAACATAATCCGCCACGCGGCGCTCGCAGACCTCCCGGGCTACCCGCAGGCTGCCCTCATTGGGCGGTTCCACTGCGAAAATGATGCAGTCCACCTCTTCGGTGACATTTTGCAAAACATTGTCGGCGGACTCCAGGTCGATGACATCAAACCCCTCAGGAAGGAGAAGGTATTTTAGGGAATGGCGCGTCATGGGGTTATCATCCACGATGAGGAGCAAATGCTCTTTTGCCGTCTCGTGCAATTCCAGAAGCTTATGCGCGAACCGCTCCAGGCTCCCCTTGCGAAACGGGTAAAGGAAGTGGTCAGCCACACCCACTTTAAAACCCAAAGCTGAGTCTACCTCCTCGGGATGTCGTGTCAACATCAAAACCGGAATATAACGGGTACCCGGCTCCCCTCTTAGGAGTCTACAAACCTCATATCCTCCCTGCGCCGGCAAATCGCGGTCAATAACGATCAGTTCCGGCTTATGTTCCAGGGCCATGCCAATGGTTTTTTCCCCATCCAAGGCCTCCATCACACGATAGCGTGTAGGATCAAAATCATCTACTATTGTCTGCCTGTCATCAGCACTGGCTGATGCCGCCAGGATGACCCTCGGTCCCCGAGTTTTTTTTAACTTTTTGACGGCACTGAATTTTCTCAGCTCCGCCACCAGTTCCTCCGGTGTCATTTGTCCCTGTGTAACCAGTATCTTGCCGATAAATTGGTGATCGCCCTTCTGGACTTTCAATAACGATTCCACCTGCTCGGAGGTGAGCAAATTCAGATTGATGGCGATCTCGCCAAACTTCTTGCCTTCACTCCGCTGAATTCCGCGAATGCGCGCAACATCGCGAGGACTCAGCAGGTTCATCTCTATGGCCAGTTGCCCGATAACCTTGTGATAGCTTCTCTGCTGGGCGATTGCCTCTAAAATCTCTTTCTCACCGATTTTGCCCTGACTGACCAGATATTCCCCAAAACGCATCTGCCTACCCTCGCAAGTAAGACTTTCCCTGGGGTCATCGTAAAATAGAATTATCAACTCAGTTCAGAAAAATTTTTACTAATTACTCCATTATAAATAATAAAGCGCCTTTTCGAGTAGAAATAGCAGACCGAAAATCATGATTCAACAATGTTGAAAAATATACACTGCCATGATATCCGTGGGGTGGCCCAGACAATTTATTGTCCGGGCTGCGCAGCAGCAAGAGGTGATTCCGTTTTTCTTTAATGGGGGGTGGCAGTGCTGTGTTGCGCCGAGTAAATTTTCTTGCCGCTTCGCGTCCCGGACGACAAGTCGTCCGGGCCACCCACTTAACACTATCTTTGATAGCTTGGTCATGGCCTCTGGTGTTCCCGAGCAATTACACATTACCAATTGGTTGCTGATTTACCTTGATAATATTATAGTAAAATTTCCGCCTCTGGAAGTCTAAAAATCTCTTTTTTATGTAAATTGCCCGTTTGAAATGTAGTCCATCGAGCGCGGGACGGCGCGTGCTGACAGATAGATCGAGGAACCTGGGAGGCACGTTGGGGCATGGCACCAGCCACAATGGGGAAACCCCGAAACAGAGGTAGGCCGAAGCCTAATCATTGTCTCCTGCTCCTCTCCTTTGAAAATATTTTCCATTTTGCATTTTCCGATTTAGCCAGCCACAAGGCTGAATGCCTCTCGTGCAGCTTTTATGGTGCGCTCCAGGTCCTCCTGTGAATGGGCCAGGGAAACGAACGCGGCCTCGAACTGGGATGGTGCCAGGTAAACGCCCCGGGCCAGCATCTCACGGTGAAACCGGGCGAAACGTTTAGTCTCGCATGTACGGGCCGAGGTGTAATCCTTAACTTCCTGATCCGTGAAAAAGCACGACATCATGGACCCAACCCTGTGAAAACAGGCGGGAACACCGGCATCCCGGGCTGCTTTTTCAAGCTCCCGGGCCAGGAAGGCGGACTTTTTCTCCAGGGTTTCATAAACGCCGGGCTCTTCCAGTGCTTGAAGCGCGGCGTTACCCGCGCTCATGGCCACGGGGTTGCCGGAGAGGGTGCCGGCCTGGTAAACCGGACCTTCGGGGGACAGGCAGGCCATGATTTCTTTTTTCCCGCCGAAGGCGCCCACGGGCAAGCCGCCTCCGATGATTTTCCCCAGGCAGGTCATGTCCGGGACCACGCCGTAGCGTTCCTGCGCTCCCCCGAGGGCTATGCGGAACCCGGTGATCACCTCGTCAAAAATCAGGACTATGCCTTCTTCACGGCTGATCTCGCGAAGCCCCTCAAGAAATCCGGGTGCGGGAGGAATGACACCCATGTTTCCCGCCACCGGCTCCAGGATGACGCATGCCACCTGGCCGGGGTTGCCGCGTACGGTCTCTCTGACAGATTCCAGGTCGTTGAATGGCAGGTTAAGGGTGTTGCGGGCGTAATCAGGCGGAACGCCCGCACTGTCAGGCGTGCCGAATGTCATGCCTCCGGATCCGGCCTTTACCAGCAACCCGTCGGAGTGGCCGTGGTAGCATCCGTCGAACTTGATGATCTTGTGGCGGCCCGTGTATCCACGTGCCAGGCGGATCGCCGACATGGCAGCCTCGGTACCAGAGCTGGTCATGCGAACCTTGTGGATGGAGGGATACGCCTTGACGATCCGCTCGGCCATTTCCACTTCCAGAGCCGTGGGTGCACCGTAGCTTGTTCCGCGTTCCAGGACACTTGCGATGGCGGCTACTACGCGGGGGTGGGCATGTCCAAGGATCAAGGGTCCCCAGGAAGAGACGAAGTCTATGTATTCATTCCCATCTTCGTCAAAAATCCGCGATCCCGATGCATTTCTAATGAACAGCGGTTCTCCTTCCACGGAGCGGAATGCACGCACCGGGCTGTTAACACCACCGGGAATAACCTCCTGCGCTCGGTCAAACAGTTCCCTGGATTTATCACGTCTCATTGAACCCTCCTCAATCATCATGCATAATGTTCCTTTTCTGGAAAAATTTCATGCTGGCCTTCTTGAACTCCTCGGTGCTGAAGAGCATCTGGTAGGTATCCAGCCCTGTCCTGACGGCGATAAGCTCCGCCAGCTTGTGAAGATCCTCCTTGGAGCGTCCGTGAATCATGGTAAAAATGTTGTATCCCTTTTCGGTGAAGGGTGGACGCTGGTAACAGTGCGTAACTTCAGGAATCTCTGCAAGGCTCTTTCCGACCCGTTCCACGTTTTTTTCCGGCACCGCCCACATTATCATGGCATTATGATCGATCCCAGCATTGCGGTGGCGCACATGAGCTCCGAAACGCCGGATGTATCCCCGGCGATGGAGGTCCTTGATATGTGCTATGAAAGCCTCCTCCGTCATGTTGACTTTCCGCGCCATCTCCCGGAAAGGACGAGGATGGAGGGGAATGTCTTCCTGGACGAGAAGGATAATTTTTTTGTCTGTCTCGCTTAACCTCATGTGAAAACCCCAGTCATGTTTTAAATAAATACTCTTTCTCCCGGACGAGCCGGATAGTCACAGCATTGGCGAGATCCGGACATTGCACTTCAATCACGTCCGGATCTCCCCATGGATAGGCCCCACCGAACTGAAGCATGGAGAGGTCGGGGAAAATGGCGTGATAGAAGAACCCGCAGAGTCCCGCCGTGTCATGACAGCTAATGGGAAACGTGTCGCCGAGTTTGTGGCCGGCGTGACAATGTCCTTTCACGCCCACAATGATGGCAGTGATTTTGCGCCCCATACCTGGTTCATGCGCCATGGATGAATCCTGCCTTCTCTCAAGAAATGTTTTCTCCGGTTTCAGCGCCTGTCATTCATGAGTTCCACTGACCTGACTAAATCCAACATCAGAATATCAATATTCAACTTTTCTTTCCAGTGTCAGCGAGAAATATCTTCAACTCTGCACTTGATAAGCTTCAGGAGATCCGCGGAACGGAGTTCAATGCCGGCGGCCGGATCGCCTGAGCTGATATCCACCCATTCATTCTCGAAGACCGCCGTGTCGGCCACTATCTCCCATCCATGTGGAATGAGTCCCACCGGTGAGATGGCGCCGACCACAAACCCGGTGGCTTTACGCACCTCATCGGCAGACATAAGCTGAAACTTGCCTCCCAGAAGCCGGCCGATCTTTTTTATATTAAGCCGGCGATCACCGGGAAGGAGGGCCACAACGCAACGCCCGCTTTTGTCGGCAAGGATCATGGTCTTGACGATCTGTTCCAGGGCAACACCACGCTCGCGGGCAGCGTCCACAGAGGTATAGACAGGCCGTTTATGGGGTTTCATTTTGTAGTCGATACCAACCCCGGCCAGCACTTCTGACACTCTATCCCGGATGTCCTTTATTTCCACGAAAAACTCCTCATGCCTTTTGATCATGGAAGTACATAAAGTATGCCCGCGTGTCAAGAAAAAATTCCGGCCAGTGGCCGACATAGACTCTCTACTTGTCTCCCCTGCTATGCTTGTTTTCTAACCATTCATGACCTCTCTATCACAGAGAAACATGAAAAGAGGAAGAAATCCTTTA
This sequence comes from Deltaproteobacteria bacterium, assembly GCA_019310535.1. Lineage (GTDB taxonomy): Bacteria > Desulfobacterota > JAFDED01 > JAFDED01 > JAFDED01 > JAFDED01. Next base: position 6,743 of record JAFDED010000067.1, on the reverse strand, counting down.
GAGGATAACATGATTAAGAACATACGGATTATCCTGTTATCTTCTAAAATATCTTTTTTCTCAGAAATTGACAACGCGGTTATATAATTTATATGATTTTATATGATTTGCCATGAAGATTTTTCCCCAATGGACCCGGATCGAAGAATCCGGGGCACTCTGATGCGGGATGCCGTCCCATGATTCCAGCAATATCAAGGAATGCAATATGGGGCCTGGGCGCAGCCCTGATCAGCCTTGCCGTTTACATTCCCACCCTGGCCCCGGACATAACATGGGGCGATGCCGGGGAACTTATTACAGCCAGCTATACCTTTGGTTCCGCCCACCCCAGCGGATATCCCCTCTTTTGCCTTCTGGGGAAGGTATTTTCCCTGATTCCCCTTGGGAGCGTCGCCTACCGATACAATTTGTTCTGCGCGCTGTGCGTGGCGGTGGCCGTGGCCGGAACGGCCCGACTGGGATCGGGCATGACGGGAAACGGCCTCGCCTCATTGGCAGGGGCGGTGACCACGGCTTTCAGCCGCACGGTCTGGTACCATGCCCATACCACAGAGGTCTATGCGCTCCATCTGGCCCTGGTGGCATGGGTATGCTGGACAGCGCTCCGATTATACCAGGAGCGGAGCCGCAGATATCTGTATTGGGCAGTCTTTCTGGTGGGGGTCGGTATGACCAACCACCTGACCTCGGCGCTGCTGGCCTTGCCCGTCCTGTTTATCATGGTTGCAACCGAGCGTCCCATCTGGAAGAATTATCGTGTTCTGGCGAAAATACTGGTTCTTGTTCTGGCGCCACTGACGCTTTATTTGTATCTGCCATTGGCGGCTCATTACAGTTCCGGCGTATCCTGGGGCCAGCCGGACACGTGGGAGCGGTTCTGGATAGTGATCACGGGCAAGCAGTACCACTTCCGGTTTGGTCTGCACAATGCCATAACCAACTCGAAGATGCTCATGTCGCACATGCTGGTGGGATTTCACCCCGCGGTGCTTGTGACGGCCGCAGCGGGGATGATGGCTTCATTGCGCCTTGCCCTTATCCCCGGGCCGGCCTGGATTTTGGGGTTTTTGAGCTTCGGAGGGTATACCCTCCTGTACCGAATTGATGATCTGGATGCCTATTTCGCACCGCTGGATCTTTTTGTGGGTCTCTGGTTCGGAGTGGGCCTGCACTTGTTGGGATGCACAGTGCATCGGCTGGCGACTAGAGGAGCCCCACCGCATTTCACCCGATTACGGATGGCTGCAGTCATTGCGGTTGGTTTGGTGGGGGTTGCAGGCACCGGAGCGGCAGTGGATCAGGTGCGGAGAAACTGGGAGTTTGTTCGCAAGGCGGGCGTGGATGCCCGGGACTATGTCCGATCCATTTTTTCCGCGGCAGAGGGAAGAACGCTGGTCATCACCAAGGGAGACGGGTATACCTTCGCCCTCTGGTATCAGAAGTTCGTGGTTACAAGACGAAGAGATTTGACGGTGGTGGACGTTCGGATGCTGGGCATGAACTACGGACAGTGGTTCCTGGATCACCTGCGCACCCTGGATCCCGATCTTGAGCTGGTTCACTCTATGGATGTCCGTTATAACCGGGACTACTTGCTGGATCATAATTACCGGAAGTTTGACACAGTGCTGGCTGTCAACCTCGGGCACCATCCGCTCCCGGTCACAGGCCGGGCCTCGTACGAGTGGGGGGAACGGCGGCGCTGGTATGCCCGTGTGCGTGCAACAGAAAAGCCTTTGCCCTGGCTGAGGGCTTTGGCCCCGCGGGCCGATATTGAGGGTCTGGAAATGGGACCGGGAGTGGAAAATGGCCGTCTTGTGGAGAAGAGACGACGCTTCCGTCGTAACGAGCAAATCGTGGTCTTTGTCAAATGGAAGACCCTGGTAAACCATCGGACCGATTTCAACTGGTATGGACCCGGGGGACAGGTGGTCCTCCGGCAGCATCAATATACCCCTGCGGAGTGGCGCTATTCCTGGGCATGGATGAACGAACGGTTCTCCAAGAAGCCCGGAAAGTGGCGGGTGGAAGTGGTCGTGGATGGAGACGTGCGCAAGTCTATCGACTTTCTCGTGCAATGAAACTCAAACAGGCCTTCTATCGATAGGCACTGAGGATCTTTGCAAAGTCCGGATGAACAGGATAGCGTAATTCCTCGGCCTTATCGCAGTGGACGATCGCCATCTCATATTCCCCATTGTGGTAATACGCCACGGCCAGGTTGTTGTGGGCCACTGCAAAGTCCGGGTTGATTGCCAGGGCCGCCTCGAACGCCTTAATGCTTTCATCCAAACGGCCCATCTGCAGATAAGCTCCACCTATGTGGACGGATGCCTCAGCCATTTCCGGGTTGATTTCCAGTGCTTCCAGGCACTGTGCGATCCCTTCCTCCAGCCTTCCCATCTGGATGTTTATCATCCCCAGGTTACTGAGAGAGATGGCTGAGCGGGGGTCTATTTCCAATGCCTTTCGGTATTGTTCGGCACTGGCATCCCATTTTCCCTGCTGCAGAAAGATACCGCCTAGGTTGATGTAGGCTGGGACCAGCTTTGGGTTGATTTCGATTGCCCGGTTAAAAGCATGAACGGCGTCCTCAATGTGATCCCTCTCTCCAAGCGCCATGCCGAGGTTGTTGTAAATCTCGGCGTTGTTGGGATTGATGGCAAGAGCCTGACGAAACCGTTCTATCGCGTCTTCATCGAAAAGGCGAACAGCCATGATATTACTCTCCTTTTTGAGGAAGAATTTTTTGCAGAATAACAGGATAGAGTGGATTTTCTTAGTTATGTGCTTTGAAGTATTGACTATAGTACCATAAAAAAACGAAAAAAAGTACCGGAATTCCACGGGCAGGAATAGTGATATCACAAAACAACCAATAATTCCCCAACCGTACTAAAATTTCGTTGTCCGCTTGGATGTGCATTTCCGCCATAGCGGATGCCGCTCAATAGAACCTCACCGCCAACTTTCATAGCCAATGCCGAGAGGCGAAATCAGTCGGTTTTTTTTGCACACACCATTGAAAGCAATCTATCTACAATGATAATGATAGGCAAATAAAAACCCGTCCGAAACTATGTTTCAGACGGGGCCCAAAGGAGAGAAGAATGAAAAGTGTTAAGCTTTTCAATTAAGTTAAACACAAAATTCAATTAAAAGTTGCGAAAATTATTTTCTTATTTTTAAATGGCACTCTTTTTCATTATCTTATTTACCATATAACATACATGAGAATTTGGGGTATCATAACACACATTTTGAGAATTCCCCGGCGTGCTGATTCCTGGTGGTTTTCCTTTTCTAGCTTCCATACCGAGAATTGATAATCTCTTTGATTTCACGAATCTCCACTCCCTCGGCAAACATCTCGGACGCATCCAGCGCCTCGTCAAGGCAGAGGTCTCAGCCGGAGGCATGCAAAGAGGTGAAACAACTTAAAAGTGATTTGTGGCCGGAGTACTTGTCGCATTCGCACCAGCAGTAAATCTGGTCAATAACATGGGGGATCTGCTCCGCCACCCAATATGCCCTGGCGACCTTCCCGGTGAAACGCTCTGAAGAGAAAACTTTCTTGGTTTCACGGAACTTATATGGTGTTACATCTGTTCCACCGGGCTCCCCGTGGAATGGATTATGGCTTTTCGTCCATAAATAGCCGCCGATCGCTAACACTACAACAAAAAGGAGACCGCCCCCAAGCCGGAGAGTGCGGGTTATGCGGTTTGTAAACCGCCGGGGCTTATTTCCTGAAGCTTTGCTTTTGTTTATTTCTTTGGACTTAGGCATGCCTTTTCCTCATCCGTGATTCGGTGCAGTATCAAAAAGAAGAGCTTTAAACATATAGGACCAATTAACACTTAAACACTTGAGAAGTTACGAAGATTGTTTCTGGACATTCATTTATTCCATATCAGTCGAATGGAGAATCTTTCATTTCGTTTTCGTCCCGCTGGAGCCGGCCCCCAACATGCTTAGAAAATGTCGGCATGTGAAAGCGCCGTTCCTTTGTGATCATTGATTGCATTGTTGGAAAAATCCTCGGGGTTGGTCATGGGCTTTATAACCATACCGCCCCGCGATCCGCACCTGATACTTGTTCTCTATAGCCTCGAAGGAAACCTTTCACTTCCCGTGCTGGTCTGCTCACCTTGGTGAGACGCCGCTGAATCTCCAGATCATCTCTTTCCACGGTTATTCGGCGGGCAGGGACATCGATATCCACAATGTCGCCGTCTTGGACGGCGGCGATAGGCCCTCCGTCCCATGCCTCGGGGCATACATGGCCGACACACGGCCCGCGGGTGGCTCCTGAGAATCGACCATCGGTGACCATGGCCACTGAAGTGTGAAGCCCCATGCCAACCAGCATGGCGGCGGGGATGGACAGCTCACGCATGCCGGGTCCTCCTTTGGGTCCCTCGTAGCGAACCACCAGCACGGAACCGGGACGAACTTCGCGGTTTAACAAGTGCCGGCGTACATCCTCCTCGGAGTCGAAAACCACCGCAGGTCCTCGGTGGCGCATCATGGACGGCTCCACTCCGCTAGTCTTGATGACCGCTCCTCCCGGGGCAAGGCTGCCGCGGAGGATGGCGAAGCATCCTTCCGGCTCAAGCGGGTCTTCAGGGCGGTGCACAACCTCGCCGTCCGGCTCCGGCGCAGAGGCCAACAGCTCGCTCAGAGCAGGTGTAAACAGTGTGGGCAGGGAGAGGTCAAGGTATTCCTGGATGGCCCTCATCACGGTAGGAATCCCTCCAGCCCGGTGGAGGTCCGAGAGGTTGAATCCGGATACAGGTTTGAACTTTGCAACCAGTGGAACCTGGCGGGAAATGCGGTCGAATTCCTCCATTTCCATATCGATCCCGGCTGCTGTGGCATAGGCCAGAAGGTGCAACACCGCGTTGGTGGAGCCGCCCACCGCCGCGATGACACGTATGGCGTTTAGAAGGCTTTCACGGGTTACAAACTCGGAAAACCTGCGCCCCTTTCGAACGACCTCCACAGCCATTTCGCCCATACTGCGGGCCTGATCGATCTTGAGCGAGTCCATGGCCAGCATGGTGGTGCCCTGCGGCGGAGCGACGCCGAGGACCTCCAGGACGCTTGCCATGGTATTGGCAGTTCCCATCATGGAGCAAACGCCTCCTGAAGCGCAAATGTGCGTTTGCCATTCTTGAAACGTCTTTTCGTCCATTTTGCCCGTGCTTCGAGTGCCAATAGCCTCTTTCATGTCGCTGGTGACCAGGTCGCGGCCTTCTGTGTGCCACGGCATCATGACTCCGCCCGTGAGGAACAGGGTGGGAAGGTCGCATCGGATGGCCGCCATTACCATGCCCGGGATGATCTTGTCGCAGGATGCCACCATGACCATGCCGTCAAACCCGTGAGCCATTACCATGGCCTCAACTGACGCCGCGATCAGGTCGCGCTGGGGGAGGATATAATGCATGCCGGGTCCCTGGGCCATCCCGTCGCACGGTGCGGGCACGTTAAACTCCCCCGGCGCACCGCCGCCGGACCAGATTCCCTCTTTCACAACATCGGCCAGCCGGCGCAAAGGTTGATGGCCGGGGTTGACATCGGTCCATGAATTGACCACAGCGATCAGCGGCTTGTCCAGGTCCTTGATGCGATAACCGGCTCCGTGCATCAAGGCCCGATAATACGCCTCAGTTAATTCTCTCGGTTCCGCTCCATGTTTCATATACAGTTCCTCCCTTTCGGGTGGGGATATACCCAGCCCCTAAATCCTTTACAGCTCTGCGCGACCGACGCAGGGTAAGCGATCTTCTTTATGTAAAGCATCACTGAGCGAAATACCAAAGCGGACATTGATTGTCAATGGAATTCGTGCGGCGCGGCGACGCTGGTTGCTGCGTACTGTAAATTTGGGCATCCAAGCGTGTTTTACAGAAAACAAAGGCCCACGGGAGCATAACTCCTCGGGGCCTGATTGCCTAACGTTTTTCCAGGAGGTATTCAATATACATCAGGTAGCTTTTTCCTGTTCCCTCATGATGATTTCGGCGGCGATTCGGGCGGCTTTGCCGCAAACCCCCGGGCATCCCTCCCGTGAATGGCCTCCTGCATCGTGGAACATCTTCCTTTCCGCGTCATCGTGCATGTTGAATGAGCGGCCATAAAGAATTTTCTGGATCTCGGCGCACAAAGTATGTCCCACGCGGCCGCGAAATACATCATATACTTCGTAACCCAGCTTCATGCAAGACTGATAAGCGGGGATGTCCTCTATTTTCCTGCGGCCCGCAATCAGTCCTATGGACATGATGGCTCCTGTCAGCGCTCCGCATGTCTCACCATGCCTGGCTACACCGCCCGCCAGGGCGCTGCCCGCCATAAATGAAGCTTCATTTCCGATATTCAGTTTCTCTTGCAAACTTGCAAGAACGGCCTGCGTTCACCCAAAGTATTTCATGTCGTTCTGGATGGCCTCTTCAGTGATCTCCTCAATGAGTTTCTGCTTTTTCTCTTCCATCAACATCTCCTCTCATGGTAGCTTGAGCATGGATTCCCTTTATTGCCGCATCCATATCTCTCTTGGTAATGAAAACACCAATTGTTATTTTATAAAATAACAATTGTACTCGTCAAGAGTTATAAATCTCCCAAAAATAGACATTGAACTTGGCACAGCCTCTTTTTCATCCCTTTTGAGGGTTTTTAACTCCTGGGGATAGAGATTTTATTCCAGTTGTACCTTGTTACATGTTTAATGA
>JAFDED010000149.1 GCA_019310535.1 Deltaproteobacteria bacterium | reverse complement strand
TTCTCACACCTGAATACAGGTTCTTCAGGAGAAACGAACTTCCCGCCGATACCCGTAATATACTGAAAACTCTGAATGTTTCTGTCCCCCCGCTGGTTTTAGGACTGGAAAAACTCTAAAATCACTCCCAAAAAGTGTAGACACACGACGATTTTTCTCCATCTCCCTGAGTGCGCACCACAACACCCTTTTCACCGATCCGTTAACTTACCGATCCCAAACCCAGGTTCGGCTACATCCCGCACCGTCAGAACCAGTATGCGTTTTAAATCATGGGTGGTGTCCTTGCTATCTTCCTCGATAGCGGCCCACCATATGTATGAATAGTCATCACCAGATTCTTCATTCGGATCTCTCCTTGAAAATCGCACGGCATCTTCCAGCAAATCGGAAAACAGGCAAAGCGCATCTTTTCCGGCTGCCTTCATAAGTTCAGGAGTTATCTTCTCGATGATCTCCTGGTAATGCCACGCATCAAAGAGAGCCTCGGGGTCTGAAGGAAATGAACAAGTTTCGCCTTCAATCTCGATTTCTTCGTGTTTTTTGGATGGAAATACAGCGAGAATAGCTCGTGAGAGATCAAGTGCCTTTTGCACCTGGCTTCCTCGGGCGAGGTGAATCACTAACTTTGCAAATTTCCTCTCATCGATTCGGGAAAAACGTTCCTGGGACGACAGCCATTCAGTTTCTCTTGCTGCTATTTGAGCTGCAAGATGTGGAGGCATTGCGCAGGCCGCATCGATTAGGTCTTCGTTGACACGGAAATTTTCAGTCAATGGAATCTCGAGAATAATCTCAAGAACAGTTTCTGGTTTTTCCTTGGCCATACGAGCAAGGTATCGAGATTGCGGCCATACAGGAAAGGCGATGGTCCCTTCTTCAACATAATGAACAGGTTCAGGCGGATGTTGGAAGAAGCCTTCTGATTTCAGTGGCTCCAACCATGCATAATTTGACAGGTTGTTAAAAAAATACCCGTAAGAGACAAGATTATTGGGAATATTGTTTTTAAGCCTCTTTACATCATCTGACGTTGGAGAGGAAATAGCGAGGAGTTCATCCAGGACCTGAACTATTCTTAAATACTGGGCTTCAAACTTGTCCAGAATGAAGTCAAGAATGGTGTCCATCCTATCACAGAATTGTAGGAACTCGGTATCAATCGAAGGTGGTTTATCAAGAGATTTACGGTGGACGCGGGATATGAGACCTTCTTTTCCAGCCAACCCTAACCAAGCCTTGGCTACTGGATCCGTCTCCGAAATGTCCAGACTTTTCAAAATGACACTGATTTTGGTTTTGTGCGTCTCTTTATCGGAGGTGCAATCCTTTTTTTCTCTTTTTGATCGATCTGTGAGAGATTCCAGCACATCACGCAGTGCGCTTTCGATTTCTCGGAAAAGGTGGGCAATTACATGATTGACGCTTTCGAGAAGGGTTTTATCTTTAATGAGTCTGCATATATCCTTGTAGAATGATGCGGGCCCGGGCCCTACAAGAAGAAGGCGGCGGTATATCCTTTCTTGGCGCGGATCGTCAAAGGAAAAGGGCTGCATTTTCTTTTCTGCTTCACCCCTCATACTCAATTTTGATTTGCCCCCCCAACCCCAGGTCTTCAATGGCCTGCCTTATTTCCCTCTCCTGGCTCTGGGCAAACTCTGTTTTCAAGGTCACCGAAAATTCGATACTGACCTTCAAATCATCGCCCATCCTCAGCTTGGGAATGAGCTTTATACCAAGCTTGTTCCATAATTCCGGCGGAACGGTGCCAATCAGGCGGAGTGTCTTCGTCTCGGTTTCAACAACACGCCCTGGTGGTGGCTCAGGTGGTGTCGGATGTTCTGGCTCAGGAGGCGGCTTTGGCGGTTCAGGCCCAAGTGGTTCAACCTCCCCTTGCTTTAACACCTTAGCTTTTTCTTTCCTCAGCAAAAACACCCCGGCCTCAAATGACACCTCCTCCGGGGCAAGCATTTCCGCATACCATACCCTCTCATACGTGCCATCGGGCTTTGGCCCTGAGGACATGCCAAACTCACCTTTGCTGACAAACTCAACGATTTTAGTCCGCAACACCTCATCAGGATCAAGGAGCCGCGTCAGAGAGCCGTTGAGAAAACTCTGCCTCAGGCTGGTCAGGGGCCACGCTCCTGATTCTTTGAGCGCAGGTGGCCAGTTACGTTCGATGTAACCCGCGCCCACCGATACATTCAGCAGCCCCTGAGACCGCGAGGCGGTAATGATCCTCCCGCAGAGGCTCTCCGCGGCGCTGGCATGGCCGGCGCCCAGGTCAATTGTCTTCAGCCCATCCGGCTCCCGCGGCTCATAGATCACCACAAAGCGATAGCCTCCCCACACCTCGTCCTTTGCGGCTTCCTCCGCGTCTCTCACATTCGTCTGAACCTCGGCTCGCTCCGTTTTATCGAAGTCCTCCCCCAATATCTCCTGGTCGATCTCGCTTTTGACCCGCTTCCAGGCAAGCCACAACTCCACCTTTTCCCTTAGATCACGGCCTGGCTTTTTCAGGCACCAGACCAGCGCGCCGGGATAGAGTCTGGGCGATTTACCCCGTTGCTTTGTCCATTCCGCCACCTGATCGCGCAGTGTGCCGCTGCCGGTCCATTCGGATTCAGGATCCATCAGCACCAAGGTGAGCCTCGGAGAATCATGGATTGAGGCATCGTCCTGGGGGAATGGCACAAGGGGGATGCTCGCGCCTTTTTCAAATTCTTTTTTCACCAGCGCTTGCAGAGCGGGCTTGATCTCCGTCTCTTCGTCCAGCGAGGCGCGGCGGTCGCTGACCACCTTTTTCAGAGTTGGCTGATGCCTGACCTGGAAGCCATCCGTTCCCACCTTGCGCATGAAGAAAGCCTTTGTCTCCAGGGCAAAGGCCGCGGTGTCTATGCTTGTGGTGTCAATCTCAGGCTCGCCCAGTGCAAACCTCAGCTCCGGCAGGTGGGCCACCTTATCCACCTGGCCGCCGGAGGACTCGAAGAGGATCGCTGCTCCCACCCGGCGGTGGATGTCCCGAAGGGCTCCTTTTGTGTCAGCGTCCAGCGCACGGGCATGAGAGTGCCGACCTGAGATATCCGTCTCGATGGCGGTCTCCAGGCGGTGCTCCCCCAGTTGCCCCAGGATGATGCTCCTGAATTCCGGCACCTCCAGAGGAGCCGATCCGAGAGTGATTAGAGACTCACGCCTGGCGCGCTGGAATCCCTCCCGGTACGCCCAGGAGATCCACTGGGCCAGCATGGCCAGGGTCCCGCGGGTCTGCTGGTACTGGGGCAGGGCCTGCCACTTTCTCTGAAACACTGACAATGTGGAGGGGTGAAATGGGTAGCATGCTTCGAATCGGGTTCTGAGAAATTCCCTCGCCCCTGCCTCGGTGGTCGCGGTGTCCACCGCGGTCCATTCCGGTGGAAGCTGCGCCCTGCGCTCGAAGCACCACTCCGCATATGCCCTGGCAACGTTTTTCCTGGTTCGTTCGCTCCCCAGTTCCTCGAAAAGGCGCTTGCACACAACCTGGCTGATCTCGCTCTCGTCGTTGGCGATGAGGTCCTTGGCCACGCGGTGCACCACCTTGGTGATTCGCTCCTGCCACTGGATGTCCCAGTCGGTCATCTCCACCTGGCTGCGGGGAAGGCTCACTACTGCTCCGCTTCGTGTAGTGCCGGTGGTGGTAACGGTGAGGTTGTGGATAAATGCATGGAATGAATCTGCGAGGGACCTATGCCGGTTGACGAAGTTCAGAACCTCGTCAAAGAGGATGAGAACTGTGCCTCCGGCCGCTTCAAAGAGCCGTCCCAGTGCTTCTGTCCCCGGAGGGGTGGTTCTGGCTGCCATCCCCAGGGCGGCCACCCCCGCGTCCCCGGCCAGTTGGCGGGCAATGTCAATCCACGGCGTTTCCCTCCCTTCTTGCGGGTCCCACGCATTGCCCACGAAAACGGCCACCCTGGCCTCCGGTATGGCGTACAGATCTGATTCTTTCAAAAGAGTGGAGACGCCGGGATAATCCGAGGATTTCCGCCCATTGCGGATGAGGTGGTAGAGCGCTGTCAGCGTGTGGGTCTTACCGCCGCCGAACTGGGTGATGAGGGTGAGGACGGGAGCGGTGTACTCGGTCTTGCCCGCCAGCCGCCTCAGCACCATCCCCATGTGCTCCCGCAGGGCTCGGGTAAAGCAGGTGCGGGAGAAAAACTGCACGGGATCCCGGTAGTCCTCCGGCGCGGTCCCTGCCACCACCTGCTCAAGGGCAATGGCGAACTCATCCGGGTTGAAGGAGCGCCCCTCCCGGACCTCCTTTCTGGGCATGGCTATCTTGTACCAGGGCTCCATCTTCCCCTCCTTTATGTGTCCGCCAGGAACTTCACGGATTGCTCACGGTCAACTGATGAATCTCCTCGCTGGCAAGGGATGCTGCATACTGAAGCGCCTGGCGAATATCCTCAGCCTCCAGGTCCTGGTATTCCCCCAGGATTTCCTTTGCGGTCATTCCATTAGCCACCAGATTGACGATGAGGGATACCGTGATCCGCATTCCCCGTATGCATGCCCGGCCATGATGGCGGTATCAAAAGTGATGCGGTCAAACATTTTTATCTCCTCCCGTATTTATTATACAATACATAACATTAGGCCTTTCCGCGCCCCATCCTGTCAGAACGGGATATCATCATCCCTTTCAATGTCTTTTTCTAGCTCTTTTTGGGCAGGATGAAGTTCCACATGCCGTTTCAAAAGATAGAGGATGAGAACGCCAGATAAGTTCACTGCGAGCTCGGCCAGGCTCTTCGGTGGCTCATTGACATCAGTCCCTTGACCATGACCAACTCCTTTCTCGAGGTTGCGAGCCATGGGAACCGAACGCAATATATGTTCTTCAAAAGCCCTGAGAAAGCCCTCATGGTAATCCGGGATGAGTTTGCTTTCAACAAGCTTTCGTATGAGCGTACCCGGTTTTTCTTGCCCGATTCCAAGAATGGCTTTTATGGTACTTTCCAGTGCAAGATTTGCTCCGTGTATGGCACCCTTGTGATCTCCACTGGATAGATCTGAACGCGCTTGTTGGAATTCGGCCAATGCCCCTTCGAATCCCCGCACGGAGAGAAGCTCTACAGCTTTAGAATGGATCTCCGCTTCCAGCCACTTGGAATCAACCCGGATAATCCTACCTTCCAACATACGCCAGGGCAAGTTGGCGTCTTCAAAAACGACATTCAACTTGCTCTGGTACTTGCTTGGATCGGCCCGGTATTTATAGTTTGAATCTTTATGTTCCGATAGCAAGTCATAGAATAGCTCGGTGGCATCCATAACAAACCGTGGCACACCTTGTAAAATGAACTCATCTATACTTTTTAAGGTTTCCCATTCAGTTTGCGATTTGTATTTCCGCAATTCCTGCCATCCATGTTCCTTTTTCAAACGGTCGGGAAGAGCATCCCAACATAAGGTCCAATTAGAAACATCGGAAGGATCGCATTCCTCGATCACATACCAGATTCTTTGGCGCACTGGTTTACTAAGAACTGCATCCCTTCCTGCTTCTGGATGTCTTTTGCTGAACACTTTTTCTACCATAGCTATCATCTCGGCACTGCCAGCAACATCGCGTCCAGGAGACGTTTCTCCTCGCTCCCCCTGGGGTAGAGGGCGGAGAGAGCATTGGCCAGGCGAAGGAATTCCGGGCCTCGATCCATCTCTGCTTTCAGGAGCGCATACAGAGCACCGGCCCGGCCCCCTGCCTGAAGGAGTATGGCCGCATGCACCCGGTCCAGCGTGGTGGCCTCGCGCCGTGTTCTAAGCGCCTGGTCGGAGACCTCCCGGCCTCTTCTTCTGCCCCTTGCTCGGCCCTTAATCTCGGGCACCGCCCCCTCTGATCTGGCGGGAAAGAGAGTCAACTGAACTGGTTCTTCAGCAGCCTTCTCCAGGCGATCCGCCATGGCCTGCGCACCATCTTTACCGAAAAGCTGCTGCGCTCGCTCTCTCACGGACAGGAGGCGTACCACGCCCTTCTTCGTCTCGATGATCCTTCCCTCCCACTCAGGGAGATGAATGCCCAGCGGCTGGGCAAACCTCCGCACCACGTCGAAGATCAGGCTGAAGCCTTTTTTGAGCCCCGGAGACACAGAGTTTTCTTCATCTTCTTGATCTTCCCCTATCTCTTCCTCCGTGTTCTCTGTGTCTCTGTGGTGGATTTCTTCGCCATTGGTGGCCTGGAGCGTCCAGAGGAAAAGCGCAGTCAAACGTGCGTCCTCCTCCAGAGCGCCGGCCGCGCTGTTGCGCGCCCTGGCTTCAGCGGTGCCTAAAATCTGCTCCAAAGCCGTGCGGCCCACCACCTCCCAGACCTTTTCCAGAAACTCCGGGAGGCCCACCTCACTGCCCTCCGCGGTCTCCACCCGAGAGTATCGGCTGAAGATCTCCAGCGCAGGCCCGATGCATGCGAACACCAGGTCCGCGCCGCGTATGCCCTCTGCCTGCAGCCGCTCCATCCAATCGCCGACCCGGCCTGGGAGTTCTCGGAGAACATTGCCCCAGTCGCCCACGAGTGCGTTTTCAGGACGCGGGCGACAGACAAGGTGGACGCTGGTGGCGAGGGCGGCGGATTCCATCGCGCGAAGTCTGCTCCCTGACTCGGTGGCTATAGGCCATGAGCCCGTGACGTGTGCCCGGCATGGGTAACGGCTTAGGGGTTAAAGTCCCCTGCAGGTCCTGATGGCGGAAACTGTTAGCCAATGGCAAGGGCGTCCACCGCGAGGTGGGGTCTGAAGGA
>JAFDED010000148.1 GCA_019310535.1 Deltaproteobacteria bacterium | reverse complement strand
TCCTTATCCATGTGATTGAGCACGACATTGTTGCGACCCTGGACATCCTCCATGAACATGAGAAATCCGGGAAATGGAGCGACGTCCTTAATGTCTAATATTGAACAGGCTCTATTTGAGAACATGATAAGAAGCAGATGTTTTTCCAAATTTATCATTAATTTATTAAAAAATAATTTGATTTTAATAGGATAGAGCTATCCATAAATGAAAATGGCTTGTGGGCTGACTTTTTCAATGCAAAAGGAGGGTGCCGAAGGCACAGGGGTAAACACACATTTATTATTACAAATATCCTCCTGTGTTTCGCGGTGAACTTTTGTCAAGCATGTTTTGTGCGACAGCGGTATTTATCTGATTGACTTCAATGAAACACCTTGGGAAAAACGGGTATTGCTACATTATCGCTGTACCCGTCATGAAAGTGCTCTGCGCCCTCAGACTGAACATCGCTCAGATTCTTTATCATTACTTAATAGGATTATCCTATCAGATCGGCAAAAAACTTTAATTGCTTGATTTTTATTAAATTTTTTACTGCTTACCCATTGGACCGAAAGCTGTGATTCAATACCGGCCAAACCTTAATGGCATTCAGGTTCCATGAGGCGCGGCCCGGACAATTCATTGTCCGGGCCGCGCTGCAGCAAGAGGCAATACATGGCTCGTTTAATGGTTCCCGGGCGCGGGGTGCATCGGGCAAAACCTCCTGTCGCTTCCCGACCCGGACGACTTGTCGTCCAGGCCACCCCAAAAACATCCTTCATCTATTATTGGCGGCAATTTGACTGTACTATCGTTGATCAATATGTTGCTGATCAAAGTGGATAATTCTATTACTTAATTATTTCGGTACCGGCCTCCCCGGCTACTGCCTTTTCAATGTGTTCGATGGAAGCGATCACCGCCCTTTTCCCCCCTTTTTGCAGAAATTGCATGGCGGCTTCGACTTTGGGGCTCATGGAACCGGAAGAAAATTCACCCTCCTGCATAAATGTAGCAGCTTGCGCAAGGGTCAATGTTCGCAGAAACTTCTGGTTGGGTCGACCATAACTGATGGCGACACCCACGACGTCTGTCGCGATAAGAAAGATGTCCGCCCCTACCTCTTCACCCAGCTTTGCGCTGGCCAGGTCTTTGTCTATTACCGCATCCACACCTTCGAAGGCTCGGCCGTCTCTGATGACCGGAATCCCTCCTCCACCGCAGGCGATAACGATAAAGCCCAAGTCGATCAGCTTTTTAATTTCCCTTTTTTCCACAATCGTGATGGGTTTGGGCGAAGCCACCACCCGCCGGAATCCTTTCGGAGTCATTATGGTTCGATATGGAAGGCTGGCGGCTGTTTCTTCTGAAAAAACCGGCCCGATAGGCTTGGATGGATTCTTGAATGCCGGATCATTTTCGTCCACCACCACGTAACTGAGGAGGGTAACAAAATATTGTTCGACATCGAGCCCCAGTTTCATTAACTCATTATCCAGGGTCGATTCAATCATGTAACCAATCTGCCCCTGAGTTTGTGCCACCAAGATTTCTAAAGGCAACCGCGGGGTCGCATCGCAACATTCCTGTTGCAGCAAAAGATTGCCGACCTGGGGACCATTACCATGCGTAATAATTATCTTATACTGCTTTGAAAGCCTTGCAATTTGTCTCAGAGGTACGCTCAGGTTCTGAAACTGTTCTTCAATAGTTCCTGATTGGCCTTTGCGAATAAGGGCATTGCCGCCAAGAGCCACCAATAATAGTTCCTTTGTATAATTTCTCTCTCTGGTTTTCATTTTTTTTGCCCTTCATCAATGCTTTTTGGATAAGGGTGAGGAAAAAATACAAAAAGGGTTCGATTGAATACTAACCCACCCGATGTTGACAGTCAAACAGAGTTTGCTCGCTGCTTTTAGAATGCAAAGCATTGTACCGTCCTCTCAACAACTGTAATCAGGCACAATATTCCACGCATGCGTAGTTTGTGGGACCTGCCATACATAACGCCCGCTCGTAATCAGCCTTATTATTTTGTGTTATGCGATTGTTTGGTATAAAATGACGTTTTAGAATAGTGAGTGATCTTTTTCATTACTGTGTAATACTACCCGGGTTATTATGCGGCTCGGGAGATAAGTTCAGGAAGGGAGAGTTTTTTCATGCGAATTCAGTTTACTGTTACCTCTGCAGAGGCGAAGTGGATGATTGCCAAGGGAATCGTGCAATTGAAGGCTGTCAAACGCGCGGTGGACCAGGGGAGGATTGTCCTGAAGGGAGGCACAACGGTGAGCGCTGTTGCCGAGGAAATCTGCGGAGAGGATGTTCGTATATCGGGAAGGATCACACCCCGGGGGACCATGACGGCTCGCTACAAGGAGGAGACGGGCAAACACCACACCATTATCATTGAAAAGCGGCGGGTGAAAGGGATGGATCACCAATGGGAAAAGGTTGTTGCCCGTCTTGAAAAGAACGATCTGATCATCGTGGGCGCCAACGCCTTTGATGTATACGGCAATGCCGCCCTCATGGCGGCCTCGTTCATGGGGAGCGTAGGCGGCAGGTGCCTGTTTGCCGCATCCCTGGAAGGGATCCACACTATCGTGGCTGTGGGACTGGAAAAACTCGTACCCGGCAATTTGGCGGATATCATACCAATGGTGGGCAGGAAAATGGTTGATCGCTCCTATGGCTCTGCCGTGGGATTGATCCCCGTGCGTGGCAGGATTTTCACCGAGAAGGACGCCGTGGAAGCACTGGCTCCGGTGCAATGTATCGTTATTGGAAAGGGGGGAGTTTTCGGCGCGGAGGGGAGCACCACGCTCCTCGTGGACGGTGAAGAAAAAGCGGTGAGGGAAGTCGAGAATGTTTTCAAGCAAATCAAGGGGAGTACGATCAGTGGATTTAAAACAAGCCTCGAGGAGTGTGGGGGAGGCTGTCCTTCCTGCAGGAATCACGAGGGATGTATCTATAAAAAGGGGTTTCAGTGGGGTCGAGAACTGTAAGGCGGTTTAAAACATCCATGCCCTCTCTGACACACCGAAACATTAAAAAAGGAAGCGCCCGTGGCAGGATATCAGAAACAGGAAAATCCGGGTTATCCTATTATTCAGTCAAAACCAAAACGCTTTTTTATATATATAATTGTCATTCAGCGGCTGCACCCTAAGGGCATGAAAATTGTGATGGCTTACGGAACTTCAACGTCTCCCTCTCCCCACTTCGAGGCTGTCGAAAATCGCAGGAATTTAACCATATTGATCGGGCAACTTGTTGATTTTACAAGGACCGAATTCATGTAAACCTCATTTATCGACACCCTCCTGAGAGGGTGGGGATGAGGGGGGATTTTGTAATGGCACAGCGCGCTGCGCCCCTACTTTAGAATCCCGTCACACTGACCCTCCCCCACAAGCGGGGGCGAGGGGAAATAATTCAATGGTATTTTGGATACAGCCCATATCACGATCCTGAGACATTTTCTGACTAACAGATACATACTGCTGGGCCATTCAACATAATTCATTTCTTATCTTTTGTAAGGATATCGGCTACCTTTTGAGCAAATTCCATAGTCTTACACCGGCCCCCTATATCCGGTGTTCGGTTTTCTGGATCTTCCAGGGTTTGTTCCAGAGCCCTGAAAAGCCGGTTGGATTCTACAGCAAGCCCCAGATAATCCAGCATCATAGCACCGCTGAGGATGAAGGCGACGGGGTTGGCGATTCCCTTTCCGGCAATGTCCGGTGCGGCTCCGTGAACGGCTTCAAAGAAAACCACGTCAGTGCCGAAATTGCCGCCCGGGGCGATTCCCAGGCTCCCCACCAGCCCGGCGCACAAATCCGACACGATATCCCCGTATTGATTGGGAAGCACAAGAACATCAAAGCTTTCCGGGTTCCTCACAAGCTGATAACAGAGGTTGTCAATGTTCAGATCCTCGAACTCCAGGCCGGGATACTCCTGCACCACCCGCTGTCCGCAGCGCAGGAAAAGTCCATCCGTCAGACTCAAGTTGTTTGCCTTGTGGCCTGCTGTAATTTTTCGTCTCCCCGCCCGCGTCGCGTAGTCGCTGGCGAACCGGAAGATCCGTTCCGAGGCCTGCCGGGTGATGACCTTGATGAGCGCTGCCACGTCTTCAGTAATCTGGTGTTCCATACCGGTGTAAACATCCTCTGTTATTTCCCGTACTACAACCAGATCGATGTTCGTATAGCGCGATTGAACCCCTCTCAAGGAGCGGATCGGGCGCAGGTTTGCAAAGCACCCCATTTCCGCCCGAACGGCCGCGTTGACGCCTGAGTATCGCCTCTGATGGCCGTCTCTCTGGACAATGACACTGCCGGCGCCTTTAGGCACAATGAGGGGAGCTTTCATGGCCACTTTCAGTTCCCGTATTCGTTCCAGCGACTGATTGGGCAGGGGGGTGCCGAATTCTTCCCGGGCGCTCTCGCCCATGGGAATCATTTCCCATTGAAAAGGAATGCCTGTGGCTTCCAGGATCATCAGGGCTGCTTTGGTGATCTCCGGGCCGATACCATCACCCGGGATAATAGCAATGTGATGCATTATTAGGTCCTCCCAAGAAAAGACTTGACGTTACTGTATAGGATTATCAACTTTGATCAGCAACATATTGATCAACGATATTACAGTCAAATCGCCGCCGATAATAGATGAAAAAAGTTGTTGGGGTGGCCCGGACGACTTGTCGTCCGGGGCGCGAAGCATGGAACCTGAAAGCCATCAAGGTTTGGCCGGTATTGAATCACAGCTTTCGGTCCAATGGTTAAGCAATAAGAATTTAATAAAAATCAGGCAATTAAAGTCTTATTTGCCGACCTGATAGGATAATCCTATTACTGTATGAAGATTCCCTTCCCGGCGGCGAACCTCAGGGACCGCTCCAGGTTCCCTTCATCGGCAGTGCCCTTGCCCGCGATGTCAAAGGCCGTACCGTGTGAAACGGTGAAGATCCGTATGGGAACCCCGGCCAGGAAATTCACCAGATGGCCGAACTCCATCAGCTTGATGGCAGCGCCGCCGTGATCATGATACATGGAAAGCACAATATCGTAATGCCCGTCCTTCATCCCCAGGAAAACCGTATCCCCGGGGAAGGGCCCCAGGGCTTCAACCCCTTCCTTCCGTGCGTCCTCAATGGCCGGAATAATAGCATCGATCTCCTCTCTGCCAAAGAGTCCGCCTTCGCCGCCATGAGGATTGAGAGCTGAGACGGCAATCCTGGGACGCTGGAAGCCGATGGCCTTCAGGCTCCGATCCAGAAGGAGGATGACTTTCCGAACCTTCTCTCGGGTGATAAGGTCTGGCACCTCCCGCAGGGCCACATGGGTAGTAACGCGGGACAGGTTGCATTTTTCGCCCATCAGCACCTGGATAACCTCCCGGGCGCCCGTCATGTGTTTGACTATTTCAGACCATCCGGCGAAATGATAGCCGCCCTGATTCATGGACTGCTTATTGACGGGCGGCATGAGGACGGAATAAACCTGTTCTGAAAGGGCCAGCGAGACCGCTCTCTCAAGGCACTGCCCGCTGAAAGCTCCGGTGGCTGCACTTACCTCGCCTTTCTGGAAAGACCCGGGCGAAAGTGTCCCCGTTTCCAGAAGATCGATTGTTCCGGGCTCACCAAGGGCCTCTTTCGGCTTCTGTATGACGCGTATGTCCATGGATACTCCTGCTACGGGCATGTTCTCCTTGAGCACCCACGATGCGCCGACAATCACGGGGATGCAAAAACCGTATGTTTCCTCTCTAGCCAGGACCTTCAGGGTTATCTCCGGGCCGATTCCTGCAGGGTCCCCCAGCGTGATGGCAACCAGGGGACGCTCCTTTCTTTTCGTCATTGACATCGATTCCTCCTGGAGGTGCTTTCTCCATTCTGTCAGGATTTAACGAAAAAAGGCTATAATGATTCGCGGGCTTTACCGTCGCGGATTGATGCCATGCGCTCAAGCCCTTCTTGAGCCAGAAAGAGGTGATTCTGCACCAGACGTTGGGCTCTGTCCGCATTCCGGTCCTTCACGGCGGTTACGATCTCATTGTGCTCCAGTACGACCTGATCCGCTCGGCCGGGGACATCCCAGAATATCCGTTTGGGATAGCTGGACCACAGGCGCTGAATGAGCTCGATGAGCTTCCTGTTTCGACATTGCGCGTAGAGGAGCAGGTGGAATTGCTCGTTCTCCTTGATCATTGCATCTACATCGCCCTTGCGGTTAAACCGGGCTATGGCGCGATTGATCTTCTCCAGCCGGGAAAGTGTGGCTCCATCGACATGAGGGATGGCCTCCCGCACGGCATATCCTTCAAGGATTTTCCGAATGGCGTAAATCTCCCGGATGTCCTGTATTGAGAAGTGGGCAACCGTTGCTCCCTTGTGAAGAACAATCCGTACGAGCCCCTCTCTGGCCAGCATCTTTATGGCATCGCGGATAGGCATCCGACTCACACTGAATCGCTCTGCCAATTCGGCCTGGTTCAGCACGAGCCCCGGTTCGAGAGAGCCCTTTAGAATGGCCTCCCGAAGGGCTCGATAAACATATTCGCTTTTGGAGACAAAGCTTACCGACGTTATAGGAATATCGAATTCCACACGATTTTCCATTGCCTCACCCTCAAGGAAGTGTATCCAAAACCGCCCATGCATGTAAGAGAACCCTTTTGAGGAATCTCCGGATTGCATATCAACTAAAATAACATGTATGGCCGACAATCACTTGAAAAAAAGGGATACGGAATAACATCATACCCCCCTTGTCTTTTTTTGTCTATGTGTTGGATGAGGAGTTCATCTAGAAACACCGGGGGCAAGTTTACAATATCCGGTGAGACAGT